>CACYGK010000005.1 GCA_902774005.1 uncultured Bacteroidales bacterium
CATGACAAGGAGGAAGGCGAAAAGGGATATTGCCATTGAAGCTATCTTCGAATTCATCAGGAATAAGATAAACCAATAAAAAAGGAAATCGGAGGTTTGCAGAAATGCATTCCTCCGATTTTTTATATCATCACACGTTGATAAAATAGCATAAAACAGGCGTAAAAAATAAAATCCCTATTCTTCCAACTTGGGCATCGCTAAGAAGTCAATCTGCAATACGCTTGGGGAAGGCTATAGGGATTTGGCCGCAAAGTTACCAAATATATCATAAAAGTATCAAATATTATTGTAAGAATTTTCAAAAATATTTAAATTTTTATCTTCTTCCAATTATTAGCCGTACGTTGACTACGTCTAAGGTACTAACGCTCGGCAAAAAAAATAAATCAATTTATTTTGTTCTGCCCTCGCTTAATCGTACCTTTGTCCCCGAAATGAAGGGAATAAGATTGTTTTTCACATCGATGCTGTTGTTGTGTTCTCACCTGATGGCAATGGGACAGATAACGGCGGACGCACAGACGGACCTCGACATGACGGGTGCGCCTATCGTGTCGCATGGCATGTACTATACCGGAATGGTGGAGTATGACGGCGAGATGATTCCCAGTTTTTTGTTTGCCGATGTGTATGTGTTCAACAAACTCGTTTTCAAGAATACCCGTCAGGCACGTAAGTATTACAAGATTGCAAATAATATAAAGAAGGTGTACCCGATTGCTGTGGAGATTCAGAAGACGGTGAACAAGACGATAGCACAACTGGATTCGCTGCCTACGAAACGGGAGAAGGACGAGTTTATCAAGCAGTCGGAGAAGGAACTGAAGAAGGAGTATTACCCAAGACTGAAGAAACTGACGTTTGCACAAGGCAAACTGCTGATCAAGCTTATCGACCGCCAATGCGACATGACGAGTTACCAACTCATCAAGACGTATATGGGCGGTTTCAAGGCTGGTTTCTATAATGCGTTTGCCAGTCTGTTCGGTGCCAGTCTGAAAAAGGAGTATGACCCCGAGGGGGATGACCGACTGACGGAACGGGCTATTCTTCTCATTGAAAGCGGACAGCTATGAGGAAACTGAAGGTGACAGAGATGGGACGCATGAACGTGGAAGAGTTCAAGGCGTCGGAGAAGATGCCGCTGGTCGTTGTGCTTGACGATGTGCGGTCGATGTATAATGTGGGTAGTGTGTTCCGCACGTCGGATGCGTTCCGCGTGGAGGCGATCTGTCTGTGCGGCATTACTGCCCGTCCGCCTCATGCAGAGATTCACAAGACGGCTTTGGGGGCGGAAGACTCGATGGAATGGCGATATTTTGAACAGACAATTGATGCTGTGGAGGCTCTGAAGGCGGAAGGATACGTAGTATTCAGCATAGAACAATGTGAAGGAAGTACGATGCTGCAGGACCTGAAGACGGAGCCGGGACGACGCTATGCCATAGTGCTGGGCAACGAGGTGAAGGGCGTGAAGCAGGAGGTGGTGGACGCATGTGACGGATGTATAGAAGTGCCTCAGTTCGGTACGAAGCATTCGCTCAATGTGGCATCGACGGCTGGCATCGTAATATGGGAATTTGCTAAACAAATGATAGTGGAAAGGTAAAAAGAGGTGTCATTTTGCAGATTTTTGTCAATTGCCAACTATCAATTGTCAATTTATTATTACCTTTGCGCCCTCAATTGGATTTAACTGAACAAATTATAACGTTTTATGGCAGAAACATTAGAAGTAAAAGAACTTGCCGAGGTGGCGGTTCGTTTTTCAGGTGATTCCGGTGATGGAATGCAGCTTGCCGGAAACATTTTCTCTACAGTTTCAGCTACTGTAGGTAACAGTATCAGTACATTCCCCGACTACCCTGCCGACATCCGTGCCCCACAAGGTTCGCTGACGGGTGTGTCCGGATTCCAGGTGCATATCGGTGCTGAGATGGTGTATACACCGGGTGATAAGTGTGACGTGCTCGTAGCTATGAATGCAGCAGCCCTGAAGACTCAGTACAAGTATGCCAAGCCGAACGCAACCATTATCATCGATACCGATTCGTTCGGTGCTGCCGACCTGAAGAAGGCTGCTTTCCAGACGGAGGATTATCTGGGTGAGATGGGTATCGACCCCGACCGCGTCATTGCATGTCCAATCACTCAGATGGTGAAGGACTGTCTGGCAGACTCAGGCATGGACGTGAAGGCTATGCTGAAGTGTCGCAATATGTTTGCACTCGGACTGGTATGTTGGCTTTTCGACCGCGACCTGGATATCGCCTTCAACTTCCTGCGTGAGAAATTCGCGAAGAAGCCTGGTGTGGCAGATGCCAACATCAAGGTGATTCAGGCAGGATATGACTACGGACACAATACTCACAGCAGTGCCCAGAACGTTTACCGCATAGAGACGAAGCACAAGGTGCCCGGACGATATATGGATATTACGGGTAACAAAGCCACAGCATACGGATTCATCGCTGCTGCAGAGAAGGCAGGACTGAAACTTTATCTGGGTTCATACCCTATCACACCGGCTACCGACGTGCTGCACGAACTGTCGAAGCACAAGTCGCTCGGAGTGACTACGGTGCAATGTGAGGACGAGATAGCAGGTTGTGCAAGTGCAGTAGGTGCTTCGTTTGCCGGAGCCCTCGCCGTCACTTCAACCTCTGGTCCAGGTATTTGTCTGAAGTCGGAGGCTATAAACCTAGCAGTCATCATGGAACTGCCTATCGTGGTTCTCGATGTGCAGCGTGGTGGTCCTGCAACCGGACTGCCAACCAAGTCAGAACAGACCGACCTGCTGCAGGCACTCTTCGGCAGAAACGGTGAGAGTCCGATGCCTGTCATCGCGGCTACTTCGCCTACCGACTGCTTCGATGCAGCATATAATGCCTGCAAGATGGCTCTCGAACACATGACTCCTGTCATCCTGATGACCGACGCATACGTGGCAAACGGTTCGGGTGCGTTCAAGCTGCCTGACCTTGCCGACTATCCAGCCATCAATCCGCCATACGTGCCGGAGGAAATGAAGGGCACTTGGACTCCATATATGAGAAACGGGAACGGAGTGCGCTACTGGGCTGTACCTGGTCGCGAAGGATTCCAACATATCCTCGGTGGATTGGAGAAAGACAACAAGACTGGTGCCATCTCGACCGATCCTGAGAACCACAACCTGATGACTCATCTGCGTCAGGAGAAGATAGACAAGATTCAGGTGCCCGACCTCGAAGTACTGGGCGACAAGGATGATGCCGAACTGCTCATCGTCGGTTTCGGTGGCACTTACGGACATCTCCACGCTGCAATGGACGAGATGAGGGCACAGGGCAAGAAGGTAGCTTTGGCTCATTTCAAATATATCAACCCTCTGCCAAAGAACACAGCTGAGGTACTGGGCAAGTACAAGAAGGTAGTCGTAGCCGAGCAGAACATGGGTCAGCTGGCTTCATGGCTGCGCATGAAGGTGGATAACTTCACACCTTACAAGTTCAACCAGGTGAAGGGACAGCCGTTCGTAGTCAACGAACTGGTTGACGCTTTCACTGCAATCATCAACAAATAAGAAAGGAGGACACATTATGGCATATACAGCACAGGATTTTAAGAAAGGACAGCCAAGATGGTGTCCCGGATGTGGCGACCACTTCTTCTTGGCAAGTCTGCACAAGGCAATGGCAGAAATAGGTATCGACCCTTGGAACACAGCCGTCATCTCAGGTATCGGATGTAGCAGCCGTCTGCCTCACTACATGGCAACTTACGGTATGAACACCATACACGGACGTGCAGCAGCCATCGCTACAGGAGCAAAGGTGGTGAACCCATCGCTCGAAGTATGGCAGGTGAGCGGTGACGGTGACGGACTGGCTATCGGAGGTAACCACTTCATACATGCCAACCGCAGGAATATCAACCTGAACATGATTCTGCTCAACAACCGTATCTACGGACTAACCAAGGGACAGTACTCTCCGACGAGTCCACGCGGATTCGTAAGCAAGTCGAGTCCTTACGGAACAGTGGAAGACCCCTTCCGTCCGGCAGAACTCTGTTTCGGAGCACGCGGACATTTCTTCGCACGTGCCGTAGCTACCGATGCTCAGGGTACAGTAGCCATCCTGAAGGCAGCCCAGCAGCATAAGGGTGCAGCTGTGTGTGAGATTCTGCAGAACTGCGTCATCTTCAACGACGGAACTCACGAGTCCGTTTATTCGAAGGAAGGACGTGCAAAGAACGCCATCTACGTAGAGCACGGCAAACCGCTGATTTTCGGTGAGAACAGGGAATACGGACTGATGCAGGAAGGATTCGGACTGAAGGTGGTGAAGATCGGTGAGAACGGAGTGACTGAAAAGGATATCCTCGTTCACGATGCCCACTGTCAGGACAACACACTGCAGCTGAAACTGGCTCTGATGGGTAACGGCGACGGATTCCCGGTAGCTCTCGGAGTGATTCGCGACGTAGATGCTCCTACCTACGACGATAGCGTGACGGCTCAGATTGAGGATGTTTCTTCAAAGAAGAAGTATCACAACTTTGCCGAACTGCTCGAAACAAATGACATTTGGGAAGTAAAATAAACAGACCCATAAAAACGCTGTAAGCCCTCGTCTGAATGGACGGGGGCTCTTTTGTTGGGTTCAAAAAGTCGAAAAACTATATAAAAATGATTAAAAAACGAGTTTTTAGCAGGTTAAGCGAAAAAATGTTCGTACTTTTGCACGCTTATTGTTATTTAGCCTTAGTGGCGAAACACAAAACAAGACAACGTTAACGTATCGAACAGCGCATTCTAAATGAATTCTTACATCAAATCAATATTTGCTTTTTTCGGAATTCTCTTGATGGTTTCGTGTTCAAAGAGCAACGAAACTGAAACCAGTCCGTATTGTGGTATCATCTCGTTCGGAGTCAGCAGTATCGTCAGTTATGTTCCGTATAATACAAGCAGCGGCGGAACCGTGCTGCAGAAGAAGACTGTTGACGGCAGCAGCATACTTTTCAATATAGACCAGCAGGAAAATACAATCAGAACAGCCAATCCACTGCCTAACTGGATCGACCTGACAAAGGTGGTTCCTACCTTCTCATGCTACGGCAGTCTGTTCTATATCAACGGTGAAACCATGCGTCAGGTGACTTCGGGTACTGACTCGCTTGACTTCACTGTGCCTCATACACTCCGTTGCTACTCAAGCGACGGACTTTACCAGAAAGAATATCTCGTGACGTTCGACAAGAACCCGGACGTGCAGGACACTATCCTGTGGGAAAGTGTGGCAACCAACCTGAATCTCGACGACGATGATCACAAGTCGCTCGTAGTAACTGCGACATACAAGGATATAACGGGTGCCGACTCACTGGTAAGACGCATCTTCGTATTTTCGAACAACGGAAGCGGACAACCGCAGGTGACCAGTACTACGGAACGCAGTCAGGCTACTACATGGACCAATCCTACTGTACTGACCGGTGCTGACGGAACCATCGATTTCAACACGGTGACGCTGCACAAAGGCGAACTCTATGCACTCGACGACCAGAATAAACTGTACAAATCGACTGAGGCAGAGAAGGGTCTGACCTGGACCAAGGTGGCAAATACCGACCTCACACGTCTGCTTGCCTCCGACGGCGTATATCTCTACGGTTACAACGGCACCAAGGTGCTTTCAACCAAGGACTACATGACTTGGAACGAGGTAGGTGACAAGTCTCTCGACATGCTGCCCCAGACAGATATCTATAATTTCTACCGCACTTCATATACGAACAACAAGATAATTATCGTTATGATGGGTGGTATGACATCGAACAATACCGGCAATGGTGTCACATGGTATAAGACCACCGACACAGAGGAAGAGGATGAAGACCCTGACCCATGGGATTATATGGGTGTGAGCGATGAGAATGCATACGGATGTCCTTACCTGCAGGAAGCAAGTACGGTCTGGCTAGACGACAAACTCTATATGATGGGACGCGATACAGACGGAAAGTTTGCCGGTATCTACCGTTCGGAAGACAACGGCATCTCATGGCATCTGCAGAATACTAAATGGCGACTGCCCGCAGCTCTCGACGGCAATAACGGCGGAGCCAGCATGGTACTGCTTGGCAATGTGCTCTACGTAATGCAGAAGGGTGGAAAAGTGTGGAGAGGAACGATTAAATAATTGACAATTGATAATTGACCATTAAAATGAAGTTTGTCCTGCTGATAATTTCACTTGTTACGTCGCTGTCGCTGAAAGCTCAGACAGAGATGGAATATAAGATGGAAGCAGGTGGCATGGTGGGTACGAGTGCGTATCTGGGTGACGGTGCCAACACAGGACTATACAAGAATATATGTCTCGGCGGAGGAGCTATTGCAAGATACAACCTGAATCCGCGCATGGCTCTGAAGTTCAACATAGCATACGGCGGACTGAAAGGGGATGCTTCGGGTAATGCCTACCCCGACGAAGTGGACAGGTCAACGCTGAAGTTCAACAAGTCGGTAATCGACTTCGGATGCCAGTACGAACTGCATTTCTGGGCCTACGGTACGGGAAACAGTTATAAGAACACCCACCGGCTGGTGCCCTACATACAGTTGGGACTCGGCGGACTGGTGGCTAACAGCACGTTCTCACTCTGTGTACCCATCGGATTCGGTATAAAATACAAGGTGGCACCACGTCTGAACATCGGACTCGACTGGACCGTCCGTCTCTCGATGACCGACCGCATAGACGGCATTGAAGACCCGTTCAGAATAAAAAGCGGATTTATGAAGAACAAAGACGCCTACTGCTGGACGATGATTTACGTATCGTACGACTTCATGCCGCGCCTCAGAAAATGTAACAATTAAACGAAGGAGTTTTGACACTCGCTATCTAAGATATTATGTACAAGGAACAAATAGACATGGCAAGGTTGCCACAGCACATCGCCTTCATCATGGATGGAAACGGCAGATGGGCACAGGCTCGTGGACAACAGAGAAGTTACGGTCACTTTGCAGGTGCCGACACATTGGAAGCAACATTGCGATGCGCTACGAAACTTGGCATTCCCTACGTGACGTTCTACGCTTTCTCTACTGAGAACTGGAGCCGTCCGCAGGATGAGGTGAACACCCTGCTCGACCTGATGCTGAAACATCTGGAAGAGAAGATCTTCATGGAGAACGATGTAAAATTCCTGCTGGTGGGCGATATCGAGAATCTGCCCCAGAACCTGCGCGATGCAAGCGAACGTCTGATGGAAAAGACGAAGAACAACAAAGCCATAACGATGGGTGTAGCATTCAACTACTCGTCGCGCTGGGAACTGGCACACGCTGCAAAGATTATAGCCAAAGAGGTGAAGGAAGGAAAGATGAAACTTGAGGATATCACCGCTGAAACCATCGACCGTCATCTGGCTACAGGCATAATGCCGAATCCCGACCTGCTCATCCGTACGGGTGGCGAACAGCGTCTGAGCAATTTCCTGATGTGGCAGCTCGCCTATGCCGAACTATACTTCACAGACACATACTGGCCCGATTTCAATGACGAATGTCTTTACAAGGCCATCGTTGACTACCAGAGTCGTCAGAGACGATTCGGAAAGACCGGCGAACAAGTGACGGAGAACAAATGAAAGAACAGAAATGAGACATCCTAACGACATAAAGAAACAGATTCTATGCCTGCTCTGCCTGCTGACAGCTTTCGTGCCGATGAAAGCACAGACAGGTGCGGAAACAAAGCCGACCGTGGTGTACGGACAGTCGCGAAAGCTTGAGATTGGCGGCATCAAAGTGGAAGGTGTAGATAATTATGAAGACTACGTACTTATCGGACTGTCAGGACTGACCATCGGCGAAACCATCTCGTTCCCTGGTGACGAGATCACAGCTGCCGTGAAGCGGTTCTGGAAGCACGGACTGTTTTCAAATGTGAAGATTGAGGCAGACAGTATCATCGACAACAAGGTATATCTGAAAATCACCCTTGCCACCCGTCCGCGAGCATCACAGGTGAACGTATGGGGTGTGAAGAAAAGTGAGCAGAAAGACCTGATGGAGAAGATGGGACTGGCAAAGGGAAACCAGCTTACTCCCAACATGATTGACAAGGCGAAGATTGTCATCAAGAACTACTATGAAGAAAAGGGGTTCCGCAATGCCAAAGTAGATATCATACAGCGCGACGACCCATTACAGAAAGACATGGTCATCGTTGATGTGAACATCGACAAGCAGCAGAAGGTGAAAGTGAGAAAGATTTACATCAGCGGAAACAAGAACATAAAGACAAAGGCATTCCATGGTAATTTCTTCTCAGGCGGACTTCTGAAGAAGACAAACGAGATGGGTTTCAAGAGTCTGTTCAAAGCAAAGAAATTCATTGCCGAGCGCTATGCAGAGGATAAGGAGAGGGTGATTGAGAAATACAACGAACTCGGATTCCGCGATGCAATCATCGTTCAGGACAGCGTAGTTGACAATGGCGACAACACCGTTGACATCTATCTGGGTGTTGAAGAAGGCGACCGCTACTACGTGAGAGACATCAAGTGGGTGGGCAACTCGGTATATAACACCAACCAGCTGAACCGCATACTGAAGATGGATCGTGGCGACGTGTACAACCAGAAGCACATCAAGAAACGTCTGAACGAAGACGACGACGCAGTTGCCAACTTCTACTACAACGAGGGATACGTGTTCAATCAGGTCAACCCCGTCGAAGTGGATGTGGATGGCGACAGCATCGACCTCGAAATACGTATCACCGAGGGTGTTCAGGCTACCATCAACAAGATAAAGATTTACGGAAACACCAGAGTATATGAAGAGGTAGTGCGTCGTGAACTGAAACTCAAACCGGGTGACCTCTTCTCGATGGATGCCTTCAAGATGTCGTATCAGGAAATAGCACAGATGGGGCACTTCGACCCTGAAGCCATCGACTTCAAACCTGTGCCCGACCCTCTCAACGGTACCGTGGACATGAACCTCGGACTGACTCCGAAGGCAAGTGACCAGATTGAGTTCTCACTTGGTTGGGGACAGATCGGTGTGACAGGAAAGTTGGGACTGAAGTTCACCAACTTCTCAATGCGCAACCTCTTCCATCGTGACGGTCTGCATCGCGGATTCATGCCTCAGGGCGATGCTCAGGTTCTCGAACTCTCAGGTTCGACCAACGGACGCTACTACCAGTCCTACAGCATCTCCTTCCAGGACAACTGGTTCGGACGCAAACGTCCTAACTCCTTCTCCGTCAGTGCCTTCTTCTCCCGTCAGACCGACGTGAGCAGTTCGTACTACAACTCCAGCTACTACAACAACTACTACTCTGCAATGTATGGCTACGGAAACTACAACTCCAGCTACTACAATAACTACTCCAGCTACTACGACCCCGACAAGTACATCATGCTCCTGGGTTGCTCGGTAGGATGGGGTAAGCGTCTGAACTGGCCTGACAACAACTTCAGTTTCCAGGCAGTACTCGGATATACCCGTTATATGCTGAAGGACTGGGAATACTTCATCATTACCGACGGACATTGTAACAACGTCAACCTGACACTCTCGCTCTCACGTGTCAACATCGACAACCCAATCTTCCCGCGTCGCGGTTCACAGATTTCTGCGTCAGTAACCTTAACCCCACCTTATTCATTGTGGGACGGCATCGACTACGAACATCTTGCCACATCGCGCGAAGACGCCAACTACATGAACGACATGCAGAAGAAGTACAAGTGGATTGAATACCACAAATGGGCGTTCAAATCGCGCTTCTTCACACCTCTGTCAAGTGCCAACAAGTGCTTCGTGCTGATGGCACGTTTCGACTGCGGACTCCTGGGTTGCTACAACAAATACAAGAAGTCGCCGTTCGAGACCTACTACATGGGTGGTGACGGTATGTCAGGCTATTCCTACAACTACTATACCGAGACTATCGGTCTGCGCGGATACGACAACGGATGTCTCACCCCATACGGCTACGAAGGCTATGCCTACTCACGTATGACCCTCGAACTGCGCTATCCTGTGATGCTTCAGGGAAGTACTAATATATATGTACTCGGATTTGCAGAAGGAGGTAATGCATGGCACGAAGTGAAGCGATTCAACCCCTTCGACATGAAGCGTTCGGCAGGTGTGGGTGTACGTATCTTCCTCCCAATGATTGGACTGATGGGTATCGACTGGGCATACGGATTCGACAAGGTATTCGGTTCGAAGACATACGCCGGCAGCCAGTTCCACTTCATCCTCGGACAGGAATTCTAACCAAAACCAAAATATTTAGACAGTATGAAAAGAACATTTTTAACGATAGCACTTACCCTGATAGGTATCCTGTCTATCAATGCACAGAAGTTTGCACTCGTCGATATGGAATACATACTGAAGAACGTACCGGCTTATGAACGTGCAAACGAACAACTGAACCAGATAAGCAAGAAATGGGAAGGCGAAGTACAGAGCATACTGAACGAAGTAGAGACTCTGTACCGCAAATATCAGTCAGAGTCGGTATTCCTCTCCGACACACAGAAGACAAAGGCAGAGGAAGCCATCGTGGCAAAGGAGAAAGAAGCCAGCGAACTGAAGAAGAAATATTTCGGAGCCGAGGGTGAACTCTTCAAGAAGCGCCAGAGTCTGATGGCACCTATCCAGGACGAGATTTACGGAGCCGTAAAAGAGATATGCGAACGCAAAGGCTACCAGCTGGTACTCGACCGCGCCTCAGGCGGCAGCATCATCTATGCATCACCCAAAATCGATATAAGTGACGAGGTACTCCAACGACTCGGATACAGTCATTAAGCAACAAACATTATTAACATAAACCAATTTTTTAAAGAAAATGAAGAAATTAATTATCGCAGTCCTTCTGGCTATGCCAATGGCTGTATTTGCACAGAAATTCGCACACGTAAACTCAGCTACCATCATTCAGGCTATGCCGGAATACACACAGGCACTGACTGACATGCAAAACCTGCAGAAGCAGTACGAAGAAGAATTGCAGAAGATGCAGGACGAACTGAAAAACAAAATGGCAGACTACGAGAAGAATCAGGCTACATTGCCTGAGGCTGTAAAGCAGCGTCGTGAGCAGGAACTGCAGGATCTCAACATTCGCATGCAGCAGTACTATCAGACATCTCAAGAAGAACTGCAGAAAGCACAAAGTGAGAAGATGCAGGCTATCCAGACTAAGGTCGTCGCTGCCATCAAGGAAATCGGTGTAGCAGGTGGTTACGTATATGTAATGGACGTAACAAGCGGTATTCCGTTTATCAGCGAAACACTCTCAACCGACGTTACAAACCAGGTAAAAGAAAAGCTTGGCATTAAATAATGAAAAGATTCATCTCATTATACTTTGCGCTCCTCACTGTTGCCACACTCTCGGCACAGGAGGCAGCGCAAACTCAGTCTAACGAGGTTGCCCCGCAAACCATCGTTCAGATGCAGCACTTCGGCTATCTCAGCTACAACGAGATGCTCAAGTCCATGCCTGAATACGATGTTGCAATGGCAAAACTGCAGAACCTGAAGACCACCTACGACAACGAACTGACACGCGCCGAAGCCGACTTCACACGTAAGTTCCAGGAGTTTGTTGAGGGACAGCGCACCTTCCCCGAGAACATCATGCTGAAACGTCAGAAAGAACTCCAGCAACTCATGGAAGAGAGTCTGGCATTCAAGGAACAGGCAAAGCAGCTGCTCACCCAGGCTGAGGAGGAACTCATGTATCCGCTCCATCAGAAACTGAAGGATGCCATGCGCGAGGTAGGTCTGCAACACAACTACGCCTACATCCTCAATACCGACAACAATGCCTACCCGTTCGTCAACACTACTGGCGAAGCAGAAGACTGTAGCGAATTGGTAAAGGAAAAACTCAGAAGATAAATTCAACACTCGACAATGGCAGACACAGACACATCTATTCTCTACGGTCCCATCGGCATATTCGACTCGGGACTGGGCGGTCTGACCATACTCGACGGCATACGTCGTCTGATGCCTCAGTACGACTACATCTACCTTGGCGACAATGCCCGTGCCCCATATGGCACACGTTCGTTCGACGTGGTCTATCAGTTCACCCTCCAAGCCGTTCAGAAACTCTTCGAGATGGGTTGCCCACTCATCATCCTGGCTTGTAACACAGCCTCGGCAAAGGCTCTGCGCAGCATACAGCAGAAATACCTTCCGACGCATGCTCCCACCCACCGTGTATTGGGAGTGATACGTCCCACGGCAGAGGTTGTCGGCAAACTGACCCGTTCGCGCCATATCGGCATACTCGCCACCGAAGGAACCGTCCGTTCCGAATCCTACAACTTGGAGATAAAGAAACTCTACCCCGACACTACAGTCGTCGGACAGGCATGCCCCATGTGGGTGCCACTGGTCGAAAACAACGAATACAGCCGTCCCGGAGCCGATTACTTCGTCAAGGACAGCATCGACCGCCTCCTGTCTGCCGACCCACTCATCGACACCATCATCCTCGGTTGCACCCACTATCCGCTCCTGCTACCTAAAATCAAGCAGTACACACCCTCCGGCATCACTATCATACCTCAGGGCAAATACATCGCAGAGAGTCTGGCAGACTACCTCCGTCGTCACACCGAAAAAGAGGAGCAGCTCACAAAAGGCGGCACATGCCGGTACTACACAACCGAGTCGAGCGAGAAATTCAGCGAATCTGCCTCCATCTTCCTTCACGAAAAGATAGAAGCAGAACACATATCGATGTAAGATGTAAGAGTCCTTAACCCTTAACCATTAACCAATGTCCATCTACTCCGACCTTTTCCTCACCTTCAGCAAGATAGGCTCCTTCACCCTTGGAGGCGGTTACGCCATGGTGCCCGTCATGGAGCGCGAGATAGTGGACAAGAAAGGGTGGCTCACTCAGGAAGAGTTTACCGACATACTCGTTGTGGCACAGTCCACCCCCGGACTCTTCGCCATCGACATGGCATCCCACATCGGATATAAATACCGCGGAGTTCTCGGAGGCATTGTCGGTGCACTTGGAGTGGCACTCCCGAGCATCGTCATCATACTGCTCATCGCACTCCTGTTCCAATCGTTCAAGGACAACATCTACGTTGAGAAAATCTTCATGGGTATACGTCCCTGCGTCGTTGCCCTCATCCTCACCCCATGCTTCCGCATGGCTAAATCGGCAAAGATTACAAAATACAACTGCTGGATACCCATAGTCTGTGCACTGCTCATATCACTCTTCGGCGTCAGTCCTATATGGTGCATCATCGTAGCAGGCATAGTGGGTTTCATCTACGGCAAATACTTGACCACACGACAATGATATTCCTTCAGCTCTTCATCACATTCTCAAAGATAGGCATCTTCAATTTCGGAGGAGGCTACGCGATGATTTCGCTCATTCAGGACGAAGTGGTCAATAAGCATCATTGGCTCACAACTACCGAATTCACCGATATAATCGCCATAAGTCAGTCCACCCCGGGACCTATCGGCATCAATGCCGCCACCTACACAGGCTACACCGCAGTCATCAATGCCGGTTACCCCGAATGGGCTGCAGTCCTCTCAGCCGTCATGACCTCCCTGAGCATCATGTGGCTCCCCTTCATCCTGATGATAAGCATAAGCAAATATCTCATCCGTCATAAAGACTCCCTCGCCGTAGCCAACATATTCACTATGCTGCGCCCTACGGTACTCGGACTCATCCTCGCAGCAGCCATCATGCTGATGAACGTCGAGAACTTCGGTTCTCCCACCGACTCCACGTTCGAATTCATCGTCAGTTGCACCATCTTCATCCTCTCGTTCGTGGGCACACGCATGTACAAGGTACACCCCATCCTCATGATACTGCTCTGCGGACTGGCAGGACTCATTATATATTAACTAAATAAGACACAGCACAATGAGAAAAGTAATAGGAATAGGCGAAACCATTCTCGACATCATATTCAAGGACGAACAACCCACGGCAGCCGTACCGGGAGGTTCAGTCTTCAATGGCATCATCTCATTGGGGCGTTTAGGATGCGACGTCACCATGATAACCGAGACAGGCAACGACCGCGTGGGACAGACCATTAAGCAGTTCATGGCTGACAACGGCGTTAACACCCGTCACATCTGCATGTACGAAGACGGACGCACAGCCATCTCACTTGCCTTTCTCAACGAACGCAACGATGCCGAATATACATTCTACAAAGACTATCCCAAGGCACGTCTCGACGTAGAATGGCCCCAGATAAACAAAGACGACATCGTCATGATGGGTTCCTACTTCGTACTCAACCCCGCCTTGCGCCCCAAGGTGAAGGAATTCCTCGACTACGCACGCAGTCAGCAGGCATTCATCTACTATGACATCAACTTCCGTTCCTCCCACAAGGACGAGGCAGCACATCTCTATTCCACCATCATCGAAAACTTCGGATATGCCGACATAGTTCGCGGTTCCACCGAGGATTTCCAGTATATGTTCGGCATCAGCGACCCATTCGAGGCCTACAACCGTGAGGTTGCCCCTCATTGTCCTTATATGCTGTGTACCGATGCCGATGGCGACATCCGTCTCTTCACACCCCAGGGTAACAAAGAATATAAAGTGCAGAAGATCCAAACCGTCTCAACCATCGGAGCCGGTGACAACTTCAACGCAGGCATCGTCTTCGGACTCCTACAATCTGACACCAAACGTGACGACCTAAACTCAATGGCCAATGGTCAATGGTCAATGGTCATTAATCATGGCGTCGCCCTTGCAACCGAAGTATGTCAGAGCATCCACAACTCAATAAGTAAGGACTTCGCACAGCAATACATCAAAAAACTTAAAAACAACTGATTTGAAAACATTCGAACAACTCGGTATCTCATCACCGATACTTCAAGCCATCAGCGAGATAGGCTTTGAAAATCCCATGCCTATTCAGGAAGCAGTAATCCCTTACCTACTCGGAAACGACAACGACGTCATAGCACTGGCACAGACAGGTACAGGCAAGACAGCAGCCTACGGACTGCCACTCATCCAGAAGACCGACAGCACATCGTTCTTCACCCAGTCCATCGTCATCGCCCCCACACGCGAACTCTGTCTGCAAATCACCGACGACCTCAAGTCCTTCGGCAAATACATCCCCGGACTCCACATCCTGGCAGTCTATGGCGGAGCCAACATCATGCCCCAAATACACAGTCTCAAGAAAGGTGTACAGATTATCGTAGCCACACCCGGACGACTCGTTGACCTCATGGAACGCGGTGTTGCCGACCTCTCCAACGTCAGGAACGTAGTACTCGACGAAGCCGATGAGATGCTCAACATGGGATTCTCCGAAAGCATCGACGCCATCCTGGCACGCTGTCCGTCACACAACTCACGCAACACACTCCTCTTCTCCGCCACCATGTCGAAGGAGATAGAACGCATAGCCCACAACTATCTCCACGATCACAAAGAGATAGTCGTAGGCAGCCGTAACGAAGGAGCCGAACACGTCAACCACTTCTACTACCTCGTGGCTGCACGCGACAAATACAATGCCCTGAAACGCATTGCCGACTACTACCCCGAAATCTACGCTATCATCTTCTGTCGCACCCGCATGGAGACACAGGAGATAGCCGACCGCCTTATTCAGGACGGCTACAATGCCGAGGCACTTCATGGTGACCTCTCACAGATGCAGCGCGACATCACCATGCAGAAGTTCCGTCAGCACCGCACCCAGCTCCTCGTAGCCACCGACGTAGCAGCACGCGGACTCGACGTCGAGGAACTCACCCACGTCATCAACTACGGACTGCCCGACGACATCGAATCCTACACCCACCGCTCCGGACGTACAGGTCGTGCCGGACGCAAAGGTACCAGCATCTCCATCATCCACATCAAGGAGAAACATAAGATTCAGGCCATCGAACGTCAGATACAGAAGAAATTCATCCCCAGCATCCTGCCTACCGGACAGGAGATATGTGCCAAGCAACTCTACAAACTCATCGACGACATAGAGAAAATCGAAGTCGACGAAGATGAAATCCAGCAGTACCTGCCCGAAATCTTCCGCAAACTCGACATGCTCGACAAGGAAGACCTCATCAAACGCATGGTCAGCATGCAGTTCAACACCTTCCTCAACTACTACAAGAACGCACCCGAAATCGAGCAACCAAGCAGCAAGGAGAAGAAGGCTGAGGGAAGAGGTAAGAAGTCAGAAGTCAGAAGGAAGAGGGAAGATGTTAGAGGTAAAAGGGCTGAGGGTAGATGGAAGAAGGAAGAAGGAAGAGGTAAGAGAGAAGAGGTAAGAGGGAAGAAGGAAGATGGAAAAAAGAAGAAGTCAAATGGTCAACGGTCAATGGTCAATGGTCAATCCTTCAAAGCCCCCAAAGGTGCGAAGGAATGGGCAAAATACTTCGAAGGTCAGGTAGAATCCCAACCCTTCTACAACGAATTTGCAAAGAAGAAAGGAAAGAAAAAGAAAAGATAGCTTACGGCTTACAGCTTACCGTTTACAGTTAAGGTTAACATTAACGTTACTTGATTCTATCAAGCAGAAGCAGGACCTTACGATTATCATTGAGGGTGGTGGCATAGAGATACTTGTCACCACCTTCACGTATCTTCAGACGTTTACGCAGTTCAGCTACAGACATCGGGAAATTACGTACCGACAGATTTGCCTGCGTCAGTCCGTCGAGCAGACCCCTCGTCTCCGTCTTGCCCAGTCCCGACACCTTCACTACCTTGAAGCGGCGACCTGGAAAATCCGCGATTTCATCGTCCGTTGTATATAGATGACTGTTAGGATGCAGTTTACCGATTCCGTACCTTTCAGCCAGCACCTTAAACCCTCCAGCCTTCATGATGCTCGCATTGGGTTCATATACAAACCTACCCACCTCGCTGACATACCGGCACGTGGCATTTACCTCCATTTCATCAGCGAAATCGAACATTTCCGCCTCCCCATCTGCATCTATATTCACACAAAACGTCCTGACCTTCTCCGCCGAGTGGCATAGTTTCACGAGCAGTTCCTTGCATTCGTTCTCCACACTTACCACATGCATCTCGCTGACACCCTTCAGGTCCCTCACCACACTCTTGATATCCAGCATCGGCGACAGCTTTATCATTACCGTCTCAGCCTTCCTCATCAGTTCCTCCTGCAGCGCGGATACATCAGGTGTGCAGTCAGCAATCGACACCACCTTCCCTCCGTGCACATCGCGACGAGCCGGATCAAGGAAAATCAAATCCTGTCGGGCCAACTCATGCAGAGCATCCTCAGCCTTTGCGCACACCACCTCCGCATTCTTTACTCCCAGCAGAGGCAGGTTATGACGCACGATAGCACACAGTTCCTCGTTCTGTTCCACCAGCGTTGCCTGTCCGTACTTCTGCGCCATCATCGTTCCGTCCACACCGAACCCCGCCGTCAGGTCAGTCATCCGTTCGCCTCTCTCCACAATCCCCGCCTTATATCGGGCCGTCAGTTCGCTGCTGCATTGTTCCATACTCAAATGTGCCGGATACACGATTCCATCGGTCTCTGCCCACATGGGCAACTTCTTTCTTGCACGTTGCCACCCGTCAATCTGCTGCAGCGCCCCCTTCATATCCACATTCGGATACCTCTGAGCCTGCAGAGCAAGTTCACGCACATCGTCCAGTCTATGTTCCCTTATGAAATCGTCCATAACCAGATAATCCGATTACTCATCCTTCGTCCTCATCAGGCATGTCGTTTGAAGCATCGCCATCCTTCATTTCCGTGAAGAACAGACTCTCCTTTATTTTCTTGCGGAGTCTGATGTCGGGGATGAAGATAATTCGCGGATTCTTTATATCCTTATCCGTGAAGCCATCTGGCGTTTCCTTCGATGCGCTGTCGAACGAGATTTTGAACGAACCGAAATCCTCCAAATGGATTGTATGCCCGTTCATCATTAGTTGTTCGAACTGAGTAATTAGTGCGTCCACGACACCCACAACTTTGTCTTTCTTGATGCCAGAACTATCCATGATAGATTCATACAAACTGTGCTTGTCAATTTTCGATGCATAATACGGACGCGCCACATAAGCCGTTCTCTGATTTCCGAAGCCCACCTTCTTGGGACCTACCTTAAATCTGAATTCCTTTTTCTTCATAATACCTGCATTTTTCATTGGTTAATAAATTGCATTGCAAAGGTAGCGAAGGGGCGTCAAAATTCCAAGCGCTTGGAAATAAAATTCTAAGCGCTTAGAAATAAAATTCCAAGCGCTTAGAATTTCAGCGCGGCAGGCGCACCAAATAAGCGATTTGCAAGTAAGAGTCAAACTCGCATGAATTATGCCGAGTGTAAGAGTTTCGACGAAGTCAATTATCATCTGGTTGTAGTACATTTTTCGAAAATAATCCTTGTGAATTTTGCAGTATTATAAATTATGTGTATGTTTGCAGCGAAAACTTACCAAAATAACTTAACTAAACAACCTTTACAAATAACTATAAAACATGAATGTTATGAAAATTAATTCATTCTTCAGCGTCCTGCTATTTGTGGCAGCAATTCTGTTTGCAGGCGCTTCTTTATCGTCGTGCGGCGACGGTGATGATAATAAAAACAATCCAGAAGGCGGCGGTGGCGACAGCGGTGGCGGCACCAAGTCGAACGGACAATGGTATATCGAACTTGTTGGCAATGAGAATGTACCCACAACTATTGATTTTATGCGAATATGGATAGATGCACAGATGGTTTTTCATCACACTCCGACATTAGCGGAACTCCGGAAACAGTATACAGAAGGATATACCAGTGTAATCCATATCATTGATGACAATACGTTGGAGTATATTACTCCAGGTGCCTTTTGCGAAGCTAATTCAGGTTCAACGAGCGGTCAGATTCTTTATCGTGTGAATACGAGTTCGCCACTTGGAACATTGGCTTTGTATGCTAATGGTTCCACTCCTTATACATACGAGAAGATAGACAACAAGCTGTATGTTCCGCTGGCGGGAAGAATCTATACAATCACAAGTTTCGGACTGTGGGAAGACGGAGGTGATAAGTACTATTCCTATAACCCTGAAACGGCATTCTATACAATTCCGCCAGAGAGTTATAATCCACCAATCGATTAACATATAAAATAATACTACTATGAAAACTTCAAGAATTTACTTATTCATGCTGATGGCAATGGTAATGTCATTTGGCATGATTGCATGCGGCAACGACGACGACAAAAGCAATCCTGAAGGCGGTGGCGGTGCTGTAAATATAGTTGGTGTATGGAGATTAGTCAGCGTCAATGGCAGCACAGACTTGCAGTATGAGGCAAAGAGGCGCTATTCGTTCAATAGCGACCATACCTACCTGCTCGAAGACCAGAAGAACGACAACAGGACGTGGCGCAAGAGAAATGGCGGCACGTATGTCTTTGGAAACAATAAGATCATTCTTACCAGAACAGGCTACTACTCAGGTAGTGACTATTACCGTTATGACACCCCAATCGTAGAGCCAGCTGAAGTAGTCTCTATGTCGGATAAGACATTTACAATTAGTGATGGCAAAAACACATTGGTGTTCGAACGTGAAAGCTATAATGACAGCGCTAAAAATAACAATGGAGGTACAAATGGCGGTTCGGACGGCGGCTCTGGCAATACAAGCATCGTTGGTGTTTGGAGACTGACCGATATCAATGGTAACACAGACCTTCAGTACGAGGCAAAGAGACGTTATACATTCAGTAGGGACCAAACGTACCTGCTCGAAGACCAGAAGAATGACAACATGAACTGGCGCAGAAGAAATACCGGCACATACGAGGTCAGAGACAATAAAATTACTCTCACCCGAACCGGCTACTATTCAGGGGAGTACCTATACTGGTATGATTCTCCAATAGTAGAGACTGTTGATATCGCTTCTCAGTCACAGAACTCGTTTGTCATCAAATTGACAGAATACAGTTACGGTCAACCAGTAGAATATTCGATGACATTCGTACGTGAAAGTTATGATGGCGGCGGTTCTGGTGGTGACGCACTCCCAGATTCCATTCGGGGATAGATTATCATGTGGCATTTTGGCACAAATAAAAGGAGTTGACCGAAAGGTTGGCTCCCATTTTTTTTCGTTGTGCCACGCACATTTTCTGATGATTTTTTTGACTATAATAAAGAAAAAAAACGTATCTTTGTCCCCATAATAACTAAACCTAATAATATGAAACGATTGATTCTGACTATGCTTGTAGGGCTGTCGGTGACGGCTCAGGCGCAAAAGGTGCTTTATCCTCGTCATTTTGACTTGTCGGAGGTGACTCTGACCGACGGACCGATGAAGAAGGCACTGGACTTGAACTGCGAGGTATTGATGCAGTATGACGTGGACCGTCTGCTGACGCCGTTTGTAAGGCAGTCGGGACTGGCTTCTACTTCGGACAAGACGAGCAGGTATTACCAGTGGCTGACGAAGCATCCGAATTTCCCGAACTGGGGCAGCAGCGACTTCGACCTGAGCGGTCATGTGGGTGGTCATTACGTGTCGGCTCTGGCTTTGGCGTATGCCGCAAGTGGTGACGAGACGATGAAGGCGCAGCTGAAGGAGCGACTGGATTATATGCTGGAGGTGATGAAGGATTGCCAGGACAAGTATGACGGAAATACAGCAGGATTGTACGGTTTCATCGGTGGTCAGCCTATCAATGACGACTGGAAAGCGATGTACAAGGGCGACCTCTCTGCCATCAGAAGTCATTGGGGATGGGTGCCGTTCTATTGTCAGCACAAGGTACTGGCAGGTCTGCGCGATGCTTATGTATACGGAGGGAGCGAGGTAGCCAAGGAGCTGTTCCGCAAACTGGCTGACTGGAGCACGAACCTCATCGCAAATGTAGGCGACAATGAGTTTGAGGATTTCCTGAACTGCGAGCATGGCGGTATGAACGAGACGATGCTGGATGCATACAAGCTGTTCGGCGACGAGAAGTATCTCGCTGCTGCGAAGAAATATACGCATAAGGCGATGCTCAACGGTATGCAGACGCTGAGTACTACGTTTCTCGACGGAAAGCATGCGAATACACAGGTTCCAAAGTATATAGGTATGGAAAGGATTGGTGAAGTGGGGAGCGGAGATAATTCGAAGTATCTGAAGGCTGCAGAGAACTTCTGGCAGGACGTGGCTCAGAACCGTACGGTCTGCATAAGCGGTAATTCGGTGTCGGAGCATTTCCTTGCCATCAGCAATGCTAATCGTTATATCGATGTACTGGACGGACCGGAGTCGTGCAACTCGAATAATATGCTGAAGCTGACGGAAATGCTGGCTGACCGTACGGGTGATGCGAAGTATGTGGATTTTTACGAACAGACGATGTTGAACCATATGCTTTCAACTCAAGACCCCACGACGGGCGGTTATGTGTATTTCACTACGCTGCGTCCGCAGGGCTACCGCATCTATTCGCAAGTGAACCAAGGAATGTGGTGCTGCGTGGGTACAGGTATGGAAAACCACTCGAAGTACGGACATTTCATTTATTCGCACGATGGAAAGGAGACGCTGTATGTGAATCTGTTCACTCCGTCAATACTGAAATCTGACGATTTCATCGTTACTCAGGAGACTAATTTCCCCAACGAGTCAGCAACGAAACTCACTATCGGCAAGGCGGGTAACTTCACGCTGGCTGTGCGCCATCCGGCTTGGGTAGGCGACGGATTCGGCATTAAGGTAAACGGTATTCCTGCCAATGTCAGCGTGACGAAGGGAAAGGCATCGTATGCACTCATCACGAGCAACTGGAATGTGGGCGACGTGGTGACGGTGGATTTGCCTATGGAGGTACGCTATGAGGAATGTCCGGGTTATTCGGATTATATCGCTTTCAAGTATGGTCCTGTGCTGCTTGCTGCAAAGACTACGGCTGCTACCCAACAGGAGGCTGAGGCAACGGGATTGGAATTTGAGACATTGCAGAATGAATATGGTGGTGAGGGACGCATGGATCACGCCCCAGGCAGCCGTGCCAGTTCGAAGAACCTGACCAGTGCGCCGCTGCTGATAGGTGAGAGAAAGGATGTGCTGAAGCGGATTCAGCGTACGGACGACAAGGATAACCTTACATTCACTATCGATGCAAGTCGTCAGGGTGTGGAAACTTACAAGTGGACGACACTCACCTTGCAGCCTTTCTACCAGATTCATCATGCACGCTATCAGTGCTACTGGTACCAGCAGACAGCTGAGAACTATGCTAACAGTTCGATGGCTAAGACAGAAGCGGAGAATGAGGCTCTCATGGCTCGTACACTCGACTTCGTAGCTACCGGTGAGCAACAGAGTGAGGCAGGACACGAAAGCAAGCATTCGTCAGACTCTAATACGGGTGATTATAATACGGAACGCTATCGCGATGCACGCGCAGGCGGATATATGCAATATACATTGTATAACGAGCAGCAGGTGGGAGACAGTATGAGTCTGATGCTGCGCTTCAATCTGGCTGACCGTGGACGTATGGGTATCTTGACGGTTGACGGAACGAAGGTTGCCGACATTACTGTCCCTACCACGACAAAAGGTAGCGACTCGAACGGTTTCTACAATGTGGAGTATCCGATTCCTGCAAGTCTGGTGCGCGACGCCCAAGGCAACGTGAAACGTGCGTTCGTGGTACGCCTGACGGGTTCCTCATCTACCATGTGTCCGGGTCTGTATTATCTGCGACTGATGCGCAGCTATGACGACCACGCATACGTGTTCCGTGCCACAGACTGGACTACTGGCGATGCCGGACGTGTAGCTGCCAGTAAGTTCAGTTATGACGAAGAACAGAACAGCATAACCATCAATGCGGGTACGGGTACCAATAATGTATGTCTGACGATGAAGTACGACGAGACAGACTATACCATTGCACAGGAACAGATTTTCCTCGTGGTGAGGGGTGCTAACCTGAAGACTGCAAGCGGAAGCAGCTATCTGTGGTGGCTCAACGGTACGAACCACGGTTCGTCGGTAGCTCCCAACACGGCTAAAACCATCAATGTGGACGGCAAGTCGCAGCAAGTGATTGCATGGGACATGACGAAAAGCGGACTGTACGAGAATTTCGCGGGTGAGCGTCCAAGCGTGTGCATCGGACAGACTATCTTCGGACTTACGTCCATACACGGCAAGAGTAATATCTACGATATCTGTTTCACAGACGATGTGGATAAGTATATAGATGTAGTGACGAATATCACATATCCGTCGCCTACATCCCTTCCCTCGAGCGAAATGATTTACGACCTGAACGGAAGGCCTGCCCAAGGGGAACTTCTAAAAGGTGTGTATATTCAGAATGGGAAAAAGAAGGTGTTTTGAGTTGCGAAGTAACCTAAAAAAGGCCGAAAATGAATTTTCTTCGGTTTTTATTTGGCTATGTCCTCACTTAATCATACCTTTGCACCCGCAAACGAGATGGTGCCATAGCTCAGTTGGTAGAGCATCGGACTGAAAATCCGTGTGTCCCCGGTTCGAATCCTGGTGGTACCACAAGAGAAATCGCTGACTGCAAGGCAGTTGGCGATTTTTTTATTAACCTTTAACCTCTATGAAAAAAACTATTATTTCTTCAATTCTTTTGCTTGCATCAATTGTTGCTCAGGCTAAGTCGGACACTCTGACGATAGCTATGACCGGGGATATAATGATGGGAACGACGTTTCCGGAGGTGGCACTGCCACAGAACGACGGACGGGATCTCCTTGCCGATACGAAGGCGATAACGAGGAGAGCTGACCTGGCTGTGGGTAATCTGGAGGGAACGCTGTGTGATGCGGGAAAGAGTACGAAGACTCCGGGGAAGAACAGTTATGCATTCCGTACCCCGACGAAGTATGCTCCGCTGTTGAAGGATGCAGGATATGATTTCCTGAGTATGGCGAATAACCACTCGAACGATTTCGGTGAGGAGGGCATGAATTCAACGGAGAAATGTCTGGATGAGCAAGGTATCAAGTATGCAGGTGTGGAAGGACGTGCACGGATGGCAGTAGTGGAGCGTGGCGGTGTGAAGTATGGCATCTGTGCGTTCGGACATAACAGTTACACGATGAAGCATACGGACCTGGAACTGGTGAAGAGTGTGCTGGACGAACTGAAGGAACAATGCGACATCATAGTGGTGTCATTTCACGGAGGTGCTGAGGGAAAGACGAAGAATCACCTGCCATACGGACATGAGATATATCTGGGTGAGGATCGCGGCGACCTGCGCACATTTGCTCATTTCTGCGTGGATAACGGAGCAGACGTGATTTACGGACATGGTCCGCACGTGGTGCGCTGCATGGAGGTGTACAAGGGCAGGTTCATCGTATATAGTCTGGGTAATTTCTGCACACCTTACGGCATGAACCTGACGGGCATATCGGGATATGCTCCAGTGGTGGAGATAAAGATTGGGAAGGACGGCCGCTTCCTGAAGGGGAAGGTGCATTCGTTCATCCAACAAAAGGGCGTGGGACCTCGAAAGGACGAGGCGGACGTCGTAGCTAAAGAAATGGGCAGACTGAGCCGCGAAGATATTCATCAGAACCCTATAAGGGTCGATGGAAAGGGCAATTTCTAATCACCTTGCAATTCGGGATAGCTGATGCGGGTGTGGTAGATTGTCTTCAGCTTTTCCTTTAATATTTCTTTTGCTGTGTCGATATCGCGGAAGGTGATGTCGCACTGACGGAAGAATCCGTCGCTGACCTGTGTGTCAATAATCTTATCGACAAGGTTGGATATGCTTTCTTCCGTGTATTCAGGCAGTGAACGAGAAGCTGCCTCGACGGAGTCCGCCATCATGAGTATGGCTTCTTCTTTTGTTGCCGGATTCGGTCCGGGATATGTGAAGAGGCTGGCGTCGATGTCTTCGTCGGGGTGTTCGTTCTTATATGTGATGTAGAAGTATTTTGCGATACCTGTACCATGGTGGGTTGCGATGAAGCGACGGATGATGTCGGGCAGGTTGTTTTTGCTTGCCAAGGCGAGTCCGCTAGCCACATGACCTATGATGACGGCTGCCGACTTCTGAGGTGTAAGGTGTTTATGTGGAGAGACGCCCGACTGGTTCTCGGTGAAAAAGACGGGACGTTCGATTTTACCTATGTCGTGGTAGAGGGCAGCGGTGCGGACGAGTTGTGCACGTGCTCCTATCTTACGTGCCACTTCGCTAGCGAGGTTGGCTACCTGCATGGAGTGTTGGAAGGTACCCGGAGCTATCTCGGACATACGCTGCAGTAGTGGGTTGTTATTGTTGGAAAGTTCGACGAGTGTGACGTCGGAAATGAATCCGAAACCCTTCTCGAGGAGGTAGAGCAGCGGGTATGTGAAGAGGAGCAGGACACCGTTGATGAGGAAGTGGATGAGGTAACGTGTGTCTATCTTCATCGGATCGCCCTCGACGATGGTCTCGTATGCCGTATAGAAGACAATGTAGGAGAGGGTAATGATGAAAGAAGTACGTATGATCTGCGAACGCTGGGAGAGTTCACGAAGGGTCTGAATGGATATCATGCCTACGAGTATCTGCAGGAGCAGGAATTCGTAAGGGATGGGTGTGAAGAGGGATATGACGGCTACTGTACCGCAATGGAACATGAAGGCTGTACGACTGTCCATGAAGACGCGGATGATGATGGGCAGCATACAGAGCGGCAGTACGAAGACGTACATGATTTTGTTGGACACCATGATGCCGGCAATGACGCAGAAGAATACCATCAGTGCGAAGAGCAGAAGTACGGAACTGGGTTTGTCGTAATAGTCGCGACGGAAGAGGTTGAGGTAGACGATAAGTATGAGCAGTACGCAGCATACGAATACTATCTGTCCGATGAGGGTGAGTGGCAGCTTTTCGTCGGTAGTGATATGTTTGGACACTTCACGCTCGTAGGAACGCAGGATGTTGTAGGTTTCACGTGTGACTATCTCGCCACGGTCGATGATTTTCTGACCGCTCTGGACGATACCACTGGCTGTAGATATGCTGGAGAGAAGGTCGTTGCGTGCGTCGTCGGACTTCATCTTGTCGAACACGAGGTTGGCAGAGAGGAGTTCGTAGAGGTTAAGACGCTGCATGACTACCTTTGAGAAAGCGACGGTGTCGGATTTCATTATCTGTTCGTAGGCGGTACG
The DNA here is from genome assembly GCA_902774005.1 of uncultured Bacteroidales bacterium. Lineage (GTDB taxonomy): Bacteria > Bacteroidota > Bacteroidia > Bacteroidales > Bacteroidaceae > Minthosoma. Next base: position 26,249 of record CACYGK010000005.1, read on the forward strand.
TGTGGTCAGCACCTCGGAGAGGGGGACAGTCTGGGCTTCGTTTTCGCGGACTATACGTATGCTGCGTACTCCTTCGCTGCGCAGATGTTCGAAGTCGTCGGTATTGATGATGCCTTTAGCATATATGCCGCCAAGTTGTCCGGCTATATGCTTGACGTATAGGGGTGCGTTCTGGAATTTCCACTCTTCGAGTTTGGTAGTGTAGAGGATTTTGAGCATCTTCTTTCCTTCCTCCTCGTCGAGATTGAAGTAGGGTTGATAACGTCGAAGCACACTGTCGCGTTCGCTCTTCACCACTGCTTCCTCTTTATAAATGGGGAATTTGAATGTGGCTATGAGTTGTCCGTAGCGCCACGGTTTGTCAACGGAGTATTCGTAGGCAAACTTATCGTTACGTGGCAGGAAAGACACGATAAGGAATGTGGACACCACGACGAGTGCCACTTTCAGCAGTAGTTTGTTTCGCGATTCGCGCTTCTGTTGCTTTGTTAACATTATCTATATCGTTATTTGTTACGGTTGCTGCATGAGGAATGACTTGAAGGCTGTGAAGTCGTTGGTCATCGGTACGCTCTGCTTTTTACCCTGCATGAATGCCTGGAGTTTGGCAGGTATGGCGATGTCGGCAGAGAGTATGCGATCGACTGTGTCCTTGAACTTAGCCGGATGGGCAGTCTCAAGGAAGACGCCTGTCTCGCCCGGACGGAGCAGTTCGCTGAGTGCACGATAACCACATGCTCCGTGAGGGTCGCATACGTAGCCTGTCTGACTCTTCACCTCACGAATGGTGTCGGCTATCTGGGAATCGGTATAAGTGGCTCCACTGATGTCGGCACAGATGGCTGCATGGCTCTTGCCGTAGAGGTCGTAGACACGTGCGAAGTTGGACGGGTCGCCCACATCCATTGCGTTGGCTATGGTCTGTACAGACGGCTTCGGACAATACTTGCCGGTCTGAAGGTATTTAAAGAATATGTCGTTGGCGTTGTTCGCAGCGATGAAACGTTTTACGGGCAGACCCATCTTCTTGCCGAAGAGTGCGGAACAGATGTTTCCGAAGTTGCCCGATGGAACACAAACCACCATTTCATCGGCTTTTCCAAGTCGTTTCATCTGCGCGTAGGCGTAGAAATAATAGAATGCCTGAGGAAGGAAACGAGCTACGTTGATGGAGTTGGCACTCGTCAGTTTCATGTGGCGGTTGAGTTCATCGTCCATAAATGCACTCTTGACCAGTGCCTGACAATCGTCGAACACACCATCGACCTCGACTGCTGTGATGTTCTGTCCGAGGGTGGTGAACTGACATTCTTGGATAGGACTAACCTTACCTTTGGGATAGAGCACATAGACGTGGATGCCATCGACACCGAGGAATCCGTTAGCTACGGCTGAACCCGTGTCACCACTGGTGGCTACGAGCACGTTTACTTGTGAGCCCTCACCTTCTTTCTTCAGGAAGTACTGGAGCAGACGTGCCATAAAGCGGGCACCTACATCCTTAAATGCAAGTGTGGGACCATGGAAGAGTTCGAGTGAGTAGATGGTGTCGGTAACCTTGACGCAGGGACAGTCGAAGGCAAGTGTGTCGTAAACGATGGCACGGAGCGATTGGGCATCAACATCCTCACCGAAAAAGGCATCAGCTACCGTATAGGCTATCTCCTGAAACGACATTTTATCGATTTCATCGAAGAAATCCTTCGGCAGTGGTTTGATGCGTTCAGGCATGTAAAGTCCTTTGTCTTCTGCAAGTCCTTTGACTACGGCCTTCTCGAGTGTAGCCACAGGTGCTTTTCCGTTTGTACTGTAGTATTTCATTTTCTTCTATTGTTTCGATTATTGTATTTTCATGAACTCTTTCATGAATCCATCGAGACGGAGCAGTCCGTAACTGCCCGACTGACAGGATATCTCGTCGTAGTGCCCTACGGAATCGGGGGCGATTCCTTTATACCAAAAAAGGAAGGGAACGGGTTCGTTGACGTGAATGCGCAGTTCAACAGGTGTAGGATGATCGGGCAGTACTGCGATGCAGACTGGTTCGTTCATCTGCTGAACAGCCTCGTAGATGGGTCGGATGAGGCGCTGGTCGAGGTAGCCGATGGCACGCAGTTTCAGGTCGAGGTCGCCGTCATGTCCAGCTTCGTCCGTAGCCTCAACGTGTACGAATACGAAATCGTCGGTCTGCAGGGCTTTGATGGCTGCCTCAGCCTTACCCTCGTAGTTAGTGTCGGCTAATCCGGTGGCTCCAGGAACACGGATGACGCGCAGTCCGGCATAGCGTCCGATGCCCTGAATGAGGTCGACGGCTGAGATGACTGCACCACTCTTTACCTGTGGATATTGCTGCATGAGGGTCTGCATGGACGGACGGTAACCTCCGCTCCATGGCCAGATGCTGTTTGCCTGACGTTCTCCCTTGCGTGCTTTCTCAATGTTATACGGGTGCTGCGGAAGCAGTTCCTGAGAGCGCAGGATGAGTCGGTTGATGAGGTCGGCTGTGGACTGAGCCTCCTGTTCGTATCCTGCCTCGGCTGTGACCAGCAGCGGACGCCATTCCTCGTTGGGATGGTCGTGTGGCGGGTTGCATACGATATGTTTCGAACCACCTTTGATGATGAGCAGATGGCGATATTGTATGCCACATACGAACTTCACACGCTCACATCCCTCTTCGCGGTTAATTGGTGCAGCGAGGGTTTCGTTGAGGTAGTCAATCAGCTGACGTGCATCGTCGGTCTGCAGATTTCCGCCATTATGAGTGATAATCTTTCCGTCAGCGAGGGTTATGATGTTGCAACGGATAGCGAAGTCGTCGGCTTGCATGTCGTAGCCGATGGAAGCAGCCTCGAGAGGACCGCGTCCTTCATAAACTTTGTTGAGGTCGTAGCCCAGGATGGCTGTGTTTGCCACTTCGCTGCCCGGAGGGAAACCATGTGGAACGGTTTCGAGCATTCCGCAACGTCCCTGCTTTGCCAGCATGTCCATCATGGGTTTGTCGGCATATTGCAGGAGGGTCTTACCGCCCAGACGCTCTACGGCGTGATCTGCCATTCCATCGCCAAGTATGATGATATGTTTCACCTCTAGGAAAAATTAGATATTTGCAATAGACATGATGTTGGCAAACACACCGGCTGCAGTTACAGCGGCTCCGGCACCGTAGCCCTGAATGAGCATCGGGTATTCCTTGTAGCGTTCGGTAGTGAGCAGTACGATGTTATTTGAACCTTCGAGTGGGTAGAACGGATGGTCGGACGGTACTTCCTTCAGTGCCACGCTGGTCTTGCCGTTCTCCATTGTAGCAACGAAACGCCAACGCTTGCCTTCTGCCTCGAGTCGCTGACGACGTTTTTCGAAGTCGGCATCAAGTTCAGGCAGACGCTTCCAGAAGTCATCGAGACTGCCTTCAAAGTATTCATCGGGTACGAAGAGGTGTTTCTCGACATCTTCCTGTTCCACTTTGTAACCTGCCTCTCGTGTAAGGATGACGAGTTTGCGGATGACGTCAGTACCACTGAGGTCGATACGTGGGTCAGGTTCCGAGTAACGCTGTTCCTTTGCACGGCGAACAGTCTCGGAGAATGGTACGTCGGCAGATATCTCGTTGAAGATGAAGTTGAGAGTACCTGAGAATATACCTTCGATCTTGAGTATCTTATCACCTGAATTGCAGAGGTCGTTGATAGTACCGATGATTGGAAGTCCGGCACCTACGTTGGTCTCGTAACGATACCATACTCCACGGTCGCGAGCTGTCTGTTTCAGACGTGCGTAGTTCTCATAGTCGCTCGAAGCAGCTATCTTGTTTGCTGCTACGATGGATATGTTATGTTCGAGCAGGGTCTGATAGAGCGATGCTATCTGTTTGCTTGCTGTACAATCGACAAATACAGCATTAAAGATGTTCATGTTGATGATACCCTTCAGCATCTTCTCGGTATTGGCTGGTTCGCCGGCACGCAGACGCTTCTCGTATTCGTTGAGGTCGATGCCTTCGCGATCCTGAACAAAGTTATCAACATCGGAAATGCCCACTACGTTGAGTTTCAGACGCTTCTTCTGCATGAGCACCTGCTGCTGGGTGCGAATCTGTTCGAGGAGCATACCGCCGACAGTACCGATACCGCAGAGGAAGATGTTGAGTTCCTTGTATTCAGAAAGGAAGAAGGAGTCGTGTAGTACGTTGAGTGATTTGCGCAGATACTTGCCATCGACTACAAACGATATGTTGGTCTCGGATGCTCCCTGTGCACAAGCAATGACGGAGATACCGCTGCGACCGAGTGTACCGAAGAGCTTACCTGCAATACCAGGAGTATGCTTCATGTTCTCACCCACGATGGCGATGGTAGCCAGTCCGCTTTCTTCACTCATCGGGAACATAGCGCCAGTCTCAATTTCCTTTGCGAATTCTTCGTTAAGTACTTTTACTGCTTCCTTTGCATCTTCGTCGCGAACACCGATAGATGTGGAGTTCTCGGACGAAGCCTGGCTCACCATGAAAACGGAGATACCGTTGTTTGCAAGGGCAGAGAAGATACGGCGGTTGACACCTATCACACCTACCATCGAAAGACCTGTAACGGTGATGAGTGTGGTACCCATGATGCTGCTGATACCCTTGATAGGTTTCTGGTCGTCTTCAATCTTTGCTTTGATGAGGGTGCCCGGATGCTCAGGGTTGAAGGTATTCTTCACTCTGATTGGGATGTTCTTGATGCATACGGGATAGATTGTAGGCGGATAGATAACTTTTGCACCGAAGTTGCAGAGTTCCATTGCCTCGATATAGCTGAGTTCGTTGATGGTATAGGCAGATTGGATGATACGTGGGTCGGCAGTCATGAATCCATCAACGTCAGTCCAAATCTCCAACACCTCGGCATCGAGTGCTGCTGCGATGATTGCAGCTGTATAATCGCTACCACCACGTCCGAGGTTAGTAGTCTCGCCATTATCCTTGTCCCTTGAGATGAATCCCGGAACGATAGCGATGCGTGGCATCGGCTGGAACGCCTCTTTTATCAGTTGGTTGGTCAGTTCGGAATCGAGTACGTTCTTACCTCCTTTGCGCTCCGTACGAATGAAGTCGCGTGAGTTCATGCGAACACCTTTCTCGAACATATTTGCCACGATATTGGAACTGAGACGCTCGCCATAGCTTACGATTGCATCTTGAGTCTTTTCGCTCAGATCGTGGATAAGGTACACACCATGGTATATACTATTCAGCTGCTCAAACAGGGAATCTACAGCACGCAGAACGTCGGCATGGCGCTCTTTGTCGGTAACGACAACATCAATCATCTGATGATGACGCTCGACCATTGCGTCGTATTCCATACGGTACTGCTTATTGCCCTCCTTAGCCATCTGGGCGGTGGCTATCAGTTTGTCGGTTATACCTGCCAATGCACTGACAACCACTACTACAGGCTGCTTCTGAGCCTCTGCTTCAACAATCTTTTTCAAGCTTAGAATGCTTTCCACGGAACCTACGGATGTTCCGCCAAATTTTAATACTTTCATTGCTTTTCGTTATATATGTTTTTTACGTTTATTCCGAACCACACAATGCCAATGCCGAAGAGACACGTCATTGCGTATGAGAGCATGTCGCCCAGAACCACCGAAAGCCATATGCTCACTCCGAAGCATATAGTCACAAACAGCAGCGACAGGCTGAATACTATCAACTTAATTTGTCGTATTGTCATAGGGATTACTTATTCAGTTTCCAACTGTAACCGTCCTTAGTGTCCTTTACCTCGAAACCGAGTGAAGCCAACTGGTCGCGAATCTGGTCACTGGTAGCCCAGTCTTTGTTTTGCTTTGCTTTCATGCGCTGTTCGAGAAGCATATCGACTACTTTGCCGTAAGCCTCTTCGCGTTCTTTGTTTTCGCCTCCGGCACTGGTTTCCTTAAGTCCGAGAATTTCGAATACGAATACCAAGAACAGCTGCTTCATAGCTTCCAGAGCCTCAGCATCGATTGTCTCTTTCTTGTCGGCGATGCTGTTGATCAGACGGCATGCCTCGAAAAGGTTAGAGATGACGATTGGAGTGTTGAAATCGTCGTACATGGCATCGTAGCAATGCTGACGTATTTCTTCTACTGTCTGGAGTTTTACGTTTCCTCCGGCAACAGGCTGAAGGGTGCCGAGCAGTTTCCATGCATCCATAAGTCGTTCCAGTCCTTTCTCTGCTGCCTTCAAGGCTTCGTTTGAGAAATCTACTGTCGAACGGTAGTGAGCCTGAAGAATGAAGAAACGGATGGTCATCGGACTATATGCCTGCTGGAGTTGAGGATGTTTTCCACTGAAGAACTCGGGCAGGGTGATAAAGTTGCCAAGCGACTTACCCATCTTCTGTCCGTTGATGGTAATCATATTGTTGTGAATCCAATATTTCACCATTTCATCGCCTTGTGAAGCTACAGCCTGAGCTATCTCGCACTCGTGATGCGGGAAGACTAGGTCCATTCCGCCTCCGTGTATGTCGAAGTGGTTGCCGAGGTATTTCCTTCCCATAGCCGTACATTCGCAGTGCCATCCGGGGAAACCTACGCTCCACGGACTCTTCCAGCGCATGATGTGTTCGGGTTGGGCTGCCTTCCAGAGTGCGAAGTCAGCCTGATTGCGTTTTTCACCCACTCCTGCCAGTTCGCGACTGGCATCTTTTACGTTCTCAAGTGAGCGACCTGAGAGGATGCCGTACTTATGCTTTTTGTTGTATGACTCTACATCGAAATAAATCGAACCGTTGCTCTCGTATGCAAAGCCGTTCTTGAGGATTTCATCCACAAGGTCTATCTGTTCCATGATATGACCTGTGGCATGTGGCTCGATGCTCGGACGGAGACAACCCAGAGCATCCATCGCATCGTGGTAGCGATTGGTGTAGTACTGAGCCACTTCCATCGGTTCAAGCTGTTCGAGACGCGCTTTCTTTGCTATCTTATCTTCACCTTCATCGGCATCATGTTCAAGATGACCCACATCGGTGATGTTGCGAACGTAGCGCACCTTGTAACCGATGTGTGTGAGATAACGGAATACGATGTCGAAAGTGATGGCTGGACGGGCATGTCCCAGATGGGCATCGCCATAGACCGTAGGTCCGCATACATACATACCGACGTATCCTTCGTTGAGGGGTTTGAACACTTCTTTCCTTCGCGTCAGCGTATTATAAACATAAAGAGCCTGTTCCATAATGCTTAAAATTTCGCGCGAAGGTACGACAAAAAAATAAAACTGCGAAAGAGTAGCCGCAAAAACTGCTATTACTTGAGTATAATACTATCCTCAAGTATCTGAATCAGCCCGTTTTTGTACAGATTTCCTACTGCTTGCTTAAATGTGCGCTTGCTCACGCCGAATTCCCGATAGATGTCTTCCGAGGGACTATGGTCGTGAAGATGGCAGATGCCGTCGTGTTCTTTCATCCATTGCAACAGGCGCGGTGAGAAGTCGTCGATAAGGAGCGGACGAGATGTAATCTGGTTGTATTTAACCTCACCGTCTGCTGTGATATATTTCTCAGGTTCATGCTGACCTCCCTGCTGATTTTTCAATAATTTCTGAATACGGGATGTGCATACGATGCGATAGGTAAGGTTGTCGATGTAGCAGTAAATCTGATAACGTTTTCCCGGTTTCATCGGTACTGCCTGTTCTTTAAACGGACAGAAAAGGTCCTTTGTGAGTCCCCAATCGAGATATGCTCCGTACTGGTTCACCCACTTACATTCTAGAAAAGCAAAACCGCCAACCTCTACAAGCGACTTCTGAGTAGTTGCCGTAAGACGTTCCTCGTGGTCGAGATAGAGGAATACATCAATAATATCACCCACTTTCGTGCCTTCCGGGATATATTTGGTGGGCAAAAGAATGTCGCCCACCTGTCCACCTTCGAGATATGCTCCGTGAGGCAGGATGCGTGCTACTTTGAGTTTGTTCCGTTTTCCAAGTTGAAGTTTTTCTGTCATATCGTGAGTGAATCTTTTTTACTGATTGTCAATTTTGCCGTCGATAAGTCGTATAGTGCGGTCGGTCATAGCTGCAAGAGCCTCGTCGTGGGTGACGATGGCAAATGTGTACCCGAACTTCTCACGAAGGTCGAAAAAGAGTTGGTGCAGTTCCGCTTTATTCTGCATGTCAAGTGAGCCGGAGGGTTCGTCGGCAAGTATGACTGAAGGATTGTTGACCAAAGCCCGTGCTACAGCTACACGCTGACGTTCTCCACCCGACAGCTGATTGGGTTTGTGGTCGGCACGGTCTGCAAGATTCATGGTTTCAAGAAGACTCATCGCATGATTTTTCAACGTACGGTTGTTGCTGAAAGGAAGCGTCTTTTGCGGAAAATCGCCTGAGCCATGCTGTCCAAGTGCAATCATACCGGGTATCATTATGTTTTCGAGTGCCGAAAATTCGGGAAGAAGTTGGTGAAACTGAAACACGAAACCGATATACCTGCTGCGGAAGTGGCTCAGTTGGTTCGACTTAAGCCGGTTTACATCTACTCCTGCCACGTTCACTGTACCTGAGTCTGGACGGTCGAGAGTGCCCATTATATGCAGCAATGTGGTCTTTCCGGCTCCAGACGGACCGACTATACTGACTATCTCACCCTCCGAGATACTGAGGTCTATACCCTTCAAAACCTGAAGGGTGTCGAATGATTTTGTTATATTATTCAGTTGTATCATAATCCGTTACGTTGCTTTCGTTATCCATTGCGACAGCCATGTCGTTATGCGGCTGCCGGAATCGAGCGTCTGTTGCTGACTGCGTTTAGGCGAAAGGAAACTCTCTTCGCTTTCAGCCTGCTGATCGGGATAGATGACGAGAAGCGAGGTTTTTGAGAAATACTGGGATAGCCATACTGACAACTTGTTGAACGAGGCATTCCACGACATACTGCCACGGCGTGCAGCAACCACGACAAGAAGATGATCGGCATTGATTTCGTAACGCAGCGACGGAAGGTCGGTCCACACTTCCATGCTCTCATATTCAGCCCGGACTGTGCTGTGGCGTTCCCTCATGTATGGGATAAGAGTCTGTGCAGTCTCTTCCGATGTATAGAATTCAAGCACACATCCCAGATCCTCTGCCATACGTGCCACACGGTTTATCCAACGGTAATATCCACGTTCGTATTGTGCCTTAGGAGGTACGGCAACAACGATTTTCCGCAGGGTGTTGGCAGGAATCTGCAGATTGACGATTGATATCTGACGGGCGATTCCATCGATAAGTCCGCTTGCGAATGTTCCGAAGAAACTGTCGGCAGTATGCTGTCGGTGATGCAGTCCGATAAGTATCTCGCTGGCATCGTTTTCATAGAACGAATGGATAGTTGCCATCACGAAATTGACAGCCAGTCGCGTCTTGGTTTGAATAGGTACGTCGGCAGCCGAAGCCAATTGCGTAGCTATGCCGAGACACTCCTGAGAGTGCATCTTTGCCTCTTCAGTCAAGTCGGAATCGTTGATGATATTCAGACAGATAAGTCCACGGTTCAACTGACGGTTGCGCATCATGAATGCCGTATCCATGATCTGTGGCACATTATCCAGATTATTGAGCGGAATGAGAATCTTCTCATCGTCGAGTGCAGTAGAATCACGACGTTCCGATGCATTTCTGCTACCCATACCCATCTTTATGCCCTTTGAAGCCTGGTCGGTGATTATGCTACTGATGATACACGAAATAAGTATTGTTACGACTACACCGTCGAGCACAGCACCACTCATAAGAGGTTCGCCCGTATCGGGCATTTTGAGGTGTGTGCCTACGAGCACCATTGCCAAAGCTCCTGCAGCATGTGCCTCGGTAAGTCCGAACATCATCAGTCCTTGATAGCGATTCCATCGGAATAAACGACGAGTTATGGCAGCTGCCAGATATTTCGAGACTGTGCCTGCCACTACCATTACAAGAACCACAAAAGCAGCATTACCCTCATAGAAGAGAGGACGCACATTGACTAGCATACCAACACCTATCAGGAAATAAGGTATGAAGATGGCTCCTGCCACAAATTCCAATCTGTTCATCAAAGGGGAGGTGCTTGGAATGAAACGGTTAAGCACCAATCCAGCGAGGAAAGCTCCGAAAATACCTTCCAGTCCGCACAGCTCTGCAGCCATCGCTGCCGAAAGGAAGACAACGGCGATAGTGAATGTGAAAAGCATGATGGGATCGCTGAATTTACGGAAAAAAACCCTTATTATCCGTGGCAGTACCCAGAACATGAACAATATGAAAATTCCAAAACGCAGGATGAAGAAAATCCAGAACAAAGCATCGATTCCATCGCCTTTTATCACCCCTGACATACCAGCAAGGAAGAGAAGTGCAGAGAGCAGGGCTATCATTGTGGCAAGTACCGAAACCGTAACCGAAGGGTCGTTCGTCACTCCATATCTGCCTACTATAGAATAACTGACCAGAGTGTGCGATGCAAATATACATGCCAAGAGTAACGAGGCTTCTATACTGTAATTCAGAAGGTAGAGTCCTGAGAACAGTCCGAAGAGGAAAGGTATGACAGTTGTTATCGTACCAAAAGCCACACCTCGCAAACGGTTCTGCTTCAGGTTCTGCATGTTCATCTCCAGTCCGGCAAGAAACATGATGAAATAGATGCCTACTTTACCGAACATCTCGAACGAGGCATCCCTCTGCAACAGGTTCAATCCGTGTTCGCCGACCACGACACCCGCCAGAATCATCCCGACAAGATGCGGAATGCGCAACTTGCTGAAAATCATCGGGGCACTGAATATAATGCATACGACGATGAAGAATATCCAAGTCGGGTCGGTTATCATTATTTCACTTTATCGTTTATCTTCTGAATGTGTTCCTTCACGTCGGTCGCCTCTTCCAAATCCTCCGGTTTCATCAACTCTACAGTACGGTCAATATAGCGCTTCGCACCGGCATAATCACCACGCAGGTACAATATCCATGCAAGAGTGTCGAGGTAGGTTGGATTGTCAGGGTCCAGTTCGTTGCTGCGTCTTGACATCTGCTCCGCCTCGTTCAGTCTCGTCTCGTTCAGAGCCAGGTAATAAGCGTAGTTGTTCAGAGCCATTGCATCATCGGGACGATACACCAGACACGAATCGTAATACTGAAACGCTCTTTCGTCGTTTCCTGCCTCATGATAAATGTCACCGAGCAATATGAATGCATCGGCTTTCTCCTTAAGAAGTCGGGGCAGCAGGTCGACAGGCAATGTAGTGGTTGGAGAAGCCATTACCAGACTCTTCATTTCGTCGATGATTGCAACCACGTCGTTCTTCTGGGTGTATATCTTCACCTTCTCCAGACTTATCTGGTCCGACTTTCCGTCTTTCACCTCAAGACGTTGCAATACACTCAAGACGCTGTCCTGCATATTCTGCGAAGCATAGGCATCGAGCATCATATACATCAGTTCCTGCTTATCGTTCCATTGACGGTTCATCTTTTCCAGCATTCCAATTGCCTCGGTAGGACGGTGTGTGCTGAAATAAATCTTCGACAGGAGGTCGGCATACCAATAATTGTTCGAGTCGCACTTCACAGCCAGTTCCATGTCGGTTCGTGCCACAGAGTCGCGACTCAGAAGCATCTCAAGCGGAGCTATGTAGTAAAGAACCTCTGCCGCCTGCGGATTGAGCCTTCTGCAGTGGTTTAGCAGTTCGTATGCAGTATCGAAATTCTGATTGCGCAGCTGACGCTGGGCTTCAAGAAAGAAAGCCGTCACGCGCATATCGGCTACAGGTTTCACGTCGTTCTTCTTCGGACGTGCCCATGCCGACACCGCAAACAACATACATATTATAAATAATGTGTACTTCATGTTATTTCGTTCCGCTGTGACCGAAACCGCCTGCGCCACGTTCCGTCTCGTCAAGGGTCTCCACCTGAATGAGTTCAGGCTGCTCATGACGTGCTATAATCATCTGGGCGATACGTTCCCCGTCGTTTATCACGAAGGGTTCAGCAGACAGGTTTATCAGTATGACACACACCTCACCTCGGTAGTCGGCATCGATGGTTCCCGGAGTATTCAGAACGGTGATACCCTTCTTTATTGCCAGTCCGGAACGCGGACGCACCTGTGCCTCATAGCCTGCAGGCAGAGCCATGAACAGCCCTGTGGGCACCAGTACCCTTTCCATTGGTTTCAGTGTGATTGGTTCTTCGAGGTTTGCCCTCAAATCCATACCTGCCGACTGTGGCGTAGCATACTGCGGCAGCGGATGATGCGATTTGTTTATTATTTCTACTTTCATAGTACTTTTTGATTTTTCGGCGCGAAGGTACGACTTTTTCTTGTTGTTTAATGCATTTTCCGGCTCAATATTCATATCCGCTTCCTCCCAGGAACTCACGCAACAGCGAATAAGGCGGGAAGTATTCTACCTTTATGCGGTGATATTTGTGCAACATCCTTATCAGTCGCTGAGCTTCCGGATATGCCTCTTCATCGGGTTTGACAGTTTCGAGAAGAGGGAGTGCCAACTGGCGTAAGACGCAATACTCATACTGGAACGAAGAATTGATATGTGCATCGGCATTCTCCTGGAATGGCAATATCCACTTCTCTTCACCCCGGCGCACAGAGTCCCATCGACTGAGGGTTTCCTGTACATTGGTATTACGGAATTGCGAGTCGCGCACTATGCGTCGCAGCAGACGGTTGTCGGTAGTGGGAAAAATCGAACTGTCACGATCGCGATAGATAGTGAGTGCCGAGATGTAAATCTTGTAGAAGTATTCATCACTCAGGTCCGAACCTGACAAAAGGAGTGGGTTAAGGGCATGAATACCTTCAATCAGCAGTATGTTGTCCGTCTCCATATGCAGCACGCGGTCGGTCAGCACACTCCTTCCTATAGTGAAGTCGAATCGGGGCAGACGTACATCGCCTCCTTTCAGCAATGTACCTATGTGCTCTTGCAGCAGGGGTAGGTTAAGAGCATAAATCGATTCCCAATCGGGCTTACCGTCAATATCCTTGGGTACAGAGTCGCCACGCATGTAATAGTCATCGAGCGACATACTCACGGGTTTGAGTCCCTGCTGTCGGAGAGCATAGGACAATTTCTTGCAGAACGTGGTCTTGCCACTTGATGAGGGTCCGGCTATGAGCACAGCTTTCACCTTCTGTCTTACTGCAATCTCCTCGGCAATACTACTGATGGCAGCCTCTTTCAATGCCTCACACACCTGTACCATGGTTCTTCCTCCACCGAAATCTATCACACCGTTGATGTAGTCGGCAGACGTGTCATATACTTTCAGTTTCTTACTTGATGTAGCATTGACATGTAACTGTGAAACTAAAAAATTAATGGCTTCTGAGATGGTTTTTGGTGCATCATCAGGATTTATTTGCTCCGTAATGCGTAAAAAAGCCTCACTTACTTCGAACTTTTCAGAACTTTTAGTATTTTTGCGGCAGTTTTGTGTTGACATAGTATCGTTCTTTTTTGTTTTGTATGGCAAAGAAACGAATATTTGGTGGATTGACAAAGACTGCAAGTCATAAATTCTTAAATAGTTAGAAAAAAATATGTCTGTTTGGGTATTCTTTAAACTTCTTGGCTCGCTGGCATTGCTCATGTTCGGTATGAAAACCATGAGTGAGGCTCTACAGAAGATGGCGGGTCCTCAGTTGCGCCACGTCCTCGGTGCAATGACCACCAATCGCATTACAGGTATGTTCACCGGTATGCTGGTGACAGCCTCAGTACAGTCATCAACTGCCACTACCGTGATGACTGTTTCGTTTGTCAACGCCGGACTGCTCACTCTGGCACAGGCCATATCTGTCATCATGGGTGCCAACATCGGTACTACCCTTACAGCATGGATTATGTCGGCAGGTATGTCATTCGACATTACTAATGTAGTATATCCGGCATTCTTCTTCGGCATAATCCTCATATTCCTGAAGAAACACCGTTATGTAGGCGACTTCCTCTTTGGTCTGTCGTTCTTGCTTCTTGGTCTCGGCACACTCCGTCTCACAGGTACGGAGATGCGACTTGGTGAGAATCAGGCATTGCTCGAGTTCTTCTCATCGTTCGACCCCACATCGTTCTGGACCACACTCATTTTCCTCATCCTTGGTGGTGTGATGACATTCTGCGTTCAGTCGTCGGCAGCCGTTATGGCAATCACGATGATTCTCTGTTCCAGCGGAGCGCTGCCTATCTATCAGGGTATCGCACTCGTGTTGGGTGAAAACATCGGAACCACCATCACATCAAACCTTGCAGCCCTCTCAGCAAACACACAGGCTCGCCGTGCAGCTTTCTCCCACCTGTTCTTCAACTTCTTCGGAGTCCTCTGGATTCTGATAGTATTCCGTCCGTTCGTTGATGCAGTATGCGGATTCGTAGGTTATGACGTCACAATGGACAAAGATACAGTCGGAGCACAGGCATTCATGGCCAACTCAGCCAAACTGAGTTTCGTGCTCGCAGCCTTCCATACCTGCTTCAACGTCATCAATACCTTCATACTTATATGGTTTATCCCACAGATTGAACGTTTCGTATGCTGGGTAATCAAACCGAAACGCGTTGATGAAGAAGACGAATTCCGTCTGCACTTCATTACTGCAGGTTTCATGAAGACCCCCGAACTTTCAGTCTTCGAAGCTCAGAAAGAGATTCAGTCATTCTCAGAGCGTATGCAACGCATGTTCGGAATGGTTCGCGAACTCCTCACCCTTTCTGCTTCCAGCAACAAGAAAGACCGCAAGGACGGTGAATTCAACAAATTGTACACCCGCATTGAGAAGTACGAGGACATCTCCGACAATATGGAACTCGAAATTGCGAAATACCTCGACCAGGTAAGCAATGCCCACCTCTCCGACGACACGAAGGGAAAGATTCGTGCCATGCTGCGTGAGATATCCGAACTCGAGAGTATCGGCGATGCCTGCTTCAATATGGCACGTACCATCAGTCGCAAGTACAACGGCAAGGAAGACCATTTCAACGAACGTCACTACGACCATATCCATCAGATGATGGACCTCACCGACCAGGCCCTCATTCAGATGAACGTACTCCTCGCCGGACGTAAAGATGCGTTCGATGTAAACCGTTCGTTCAATATCGAAAACGAAATAAACAACTATCGTAACCAGCTGAAGTCGCAGAACATATCCGACATCAACAACCACGAATACAGCTATGCCGTAGGCACCATCTACATGGACCTCATCAACGAGTGTGAAAAACTCGGCGACTACGTAGTCAACGTCGTTGAGGCTCGTATGGGAACAAGGCAGAAGTAAGAAGTAAGAAGTAAGAGGTAAGAAGTCTTAAACCCTTAAACTCTCAAACTGACTCTCAACTCTCAACTTTACATAGCGCTCTCATAGTTCAATGGATAGAACAAATCTCTCCTAAAGATTAGATCCGGGTTCGATTCCCGGTGGGAGTACCAAAAGAAAAAAGAAACGTCCGACACACTTGTTGTCAGACGTTTTTCTTATTTTAAGTTTTACATCAAAAATCTTCCATCATTATGCATTCTACATTATGTCATCGGCTTTGCCGCTTCGCTCGTCGAAGAATTATGCATTAACCCTTACTCCATTGGTTTTATCATCGATTCGATGAAGGAGATTTCCTCTCTAGTCCCACAACTACTTTTCAAATACCTGATTGACAGAAAAAAATGGTTTTTATTTGCAGTTTCAGAAATAGTTCGTACTTTTGCGCCAAAGCAAAAGTGGTATGAACACTCAGATGTCAAATAAAATCAGGAACTATTTCAAGACCCAGCCAGTTGAAAAGGCATGGGTGTTTGGTTCGTTTTCCCGTGGAGAAGAACGAGCTGATAGTGATGTTGACATCATGGTATCGTTTATTCCTGGCACTCATTTAGGTTTGAAATTCTTCCAAATGAATCTGGAACTGGAACGTCTCTTGAAACGTCCCGTTGACCTCGTAGTTGAAGGTGATCTGTTGCCATTTGCCGAAAAAACAGCCAATCACGACAAAGTACTTGTATATGCGAGAACCTGAAAGAGATAAAGCCAGATTGGAACATATTCTCAACGCCATCAAATGCATTGAAGAATATACCAATGGATATGATGCCGACAAACTACAAGCTGACAGATTGAGGCTTCATGCTACAATCTATAACGTCCAGATTATAGGAGAAGCCGTATATAAACTAACAAAAGAGTTTAAGAATCAACACCCAGAAACCCCTTGGAGCGTCATCGAAAAAATGAGGCATATACTGGTTCACGATTACTTTAGGATAAATTCTGACGTCCTATGGGATGTAATAGTCAAAGACATACCATTACTGAAAACTCAAGTAGAAGATTATCTTGACTAAAAACGCCCCCCCTTATAGAAAAAAGATGACCGTACGTTTCATACGGTCATCTTTTGTGTGTATCTGGGATAGGCCATTTTATTCATCGTATCATTTGTCCTGTACCTGAACTTTTGAAAAGAAAACAAAAGATTTTCCTCATGGGCGAGTAAAAATTTCTCATTTTTTCTTTGTTTGTATTTTATAAAATACGATATTTGCAGCGACCAATGACCCTTTTAAGGGTTGGATGGTCCAATCTTAATGGATACCTGAGACTGAGCACACCATTTGTAAGGACAGTCAAAGGGGAAAAGGCGTTTACGGACGTTATCATTCTGCGACTTCAAATCTCGCAAGTTTGAATCACTTCACAGATGATAATGCAACGAGACGTCTGCGTGGGTAGATTATATTTCACCCTATACTATACACTATATATATAATGTATAGAAGAAGGTAACATATATAATCGCTTGGCGTGGGCTGGCTGCGTTGCTTATCCTTGAAGTGAGGCAATGCGAGAGCCAGAAGTCGGGGATGGGCAGAAGTAGAAACTCCCATGCCTTTTTTTGTTTCCAAACCAAAACATAGTATTCACGTCGAATTGGGGAGTTAATAGACAACTTTATATATTTATTCGTCTATGAAAGAATTAGAATCACTATTAAGGGAATGGAAGATTTTAAAGAATAAAATAATGAAACGGATATTAATTTATGCAGCAATGTTCCTATGCTGCGCAGCAACATCTTTTGCTCAGTTTAGTGGATCTGGGTCAGGAACAGAAAGTGACCCTTATCTGATATTGAATCCAATTCACTTGAATCAGATGCGGAATTTCTTGAACCAAGAAGGAGTCTATTTTAAGATGATGGCCGATATTGACCTGACGGAGTTCCTTGAAGATGAAAATCCAACGCAAGGCTGGCAACCGATAGGCAATTCCTCTGCTATCTTCAAAGGTGTATTGGATGGCAATGGAAAAAAAATTTCTGGATTATGGATCAACAGACGTAATACAGATTATGTCGGTCTTTTTGGCAATACTAGATATGCAACTATCAAAGATGTAAAGATTGTAGCCAATGGTATTGTAGGGAACGACAGTGTAGGTGTGTTGTCAGGTAGTGATTATGCACCAACATTCAGCAATGTTTCCATTTCAGTATCTAATGACATTGTAGGGAATGATCATGTAGGTGCATTGTCAGGCAGCAGTAGTGGTGGTAAATATAGCAATGTTTCTGTCGCAGTATCAAAAATACAGGGACACTCGTATGTGGGTGGTTTGGTAGGTAGCATATATTCGTCGAAACTATCTGGTTGCACTGTAACTGTAACCATCATTGGCTCAGGAGATTATGTCGGTGGGCTAATAGGCATGACCTATTATTCTTCTACCATCAGCAATTGTCATGTCAATGATAGCAAAATAACCGGTAATGACAGAATTGGTGGAGCATGTGGCGGTATTATGGTAGGATATAATGGTCTCCCCATGTTTGACTGCTATATCCATGCTAACATAACAGGATGTAACAAAGTTGGTGGCATCTGTGGAGAAAACGAAAACAATCCTAATATTCTAAGCATGACGAATTGTGGCTATATGGGCGATATAAGCGGAATATCCTATGTTGGTGGGCTAATAGGGTTTTGCACAAAAACAGATCCCCTCAACTATTATGTTTCTCGTGATTTTCTAAATGGTTGTTTTGCAGTAGGTTCAATTTCTGCAACAGACGATTATGTAGGAGGACTGATTGGCTATG
Source organism: uncultured Bacteroidales bacterium (assembly GCA_902774005.1). Taxonomy (GTDB): domain Bacteria; phylum Bacteroidota; class Bacteroidia; order Bacteroidales; family Bacteroidaceae; genus Minthosoma. Next base: position 44,390 of record CACYGK010000005.1, read on the forward strand.
ATAAAGGCTATGATAAATCAAGTAATTTTTACCATAATAATGTCTCTAATTGTTATTTTAACGGTTCCGTGTCAGGGAAAGATTATATTGGAGGATTAATGGGTTGGAAAAAATATGGCACCACTTCCAATAGCTATTGCTCGGCTTCCGTTGTAGGAAATCGTTATGTAGGCGGTTTAATTGGTTATAATAACGAAAGTTCAACTCTCAAAACTTCTATTGCAATCAATACCCGTGTTGTGGCGACAGAGGGTGATGTTAACAGACTTGTAGGTTATAATAACGGTTCTATTGCCAGTGTTGGCTCTTCTGAGGAAAACAAATCGTATAACCGCACAATTGTTATTAGTCAAGGAGTTGCTAAAGATATAGAAGATGATGCAATGAACGGTACGGGGGTGAGCATGACAACACTTAAACTGAAAGCCACATACGTTGCTATGGGTTGGGACTTTACGAAAACTTGGGACATTCAAGAAACAGAATGTCTTCCCTATATGAAATGGCAGACAGCTCCGCCTGTTATTACTTCAAGCGTAAATTCTGGTACTACCGTGATAAGCGGAAAATGTGTGGATGACGGAATCGTTACTTTAGAGATGGACGGGGTAAAACAGCAAACAGTCAGTAACAGCCAAACATTCTCATTTGATGTCAGTCCGCTATTAGCCGGTCATGAAATTCGAGTTTCGGCTAAAGCAGAAGGCAAAGAACAATCATACTATACCACAGAGACCGTATCGTTCATAGGTAAGGGAACTGAGACCGATCCATATCAGATTTATACCGCTGCTGAACTGGCCTATGTTTATCTTAAGGGCTACTATAAACAGATGAATGACATTGACCTGACAGAATATATCAATCAGTTCAGTCCATCAGAGGGTTGGCAGTCGATAGGTCGTGATGGTGGCGAAATCATTCATTATGATGGAGGAGGTCATAAGGTGACAGGGCTGTGGTGTAATTCCACACGAGACAACACAGGATTGTTTTCTTGTTTTGCCAATGGCGAAATAAAAAACCTGACTGTGGAGACTGCAACAAACAAACAAGTGAAGGGTGGCAAGAACACAGGTATCATCATAGGAAAGATGGTAAATGGAAGTCTCGTTAACTGCAAAGTATCAGGTACAGTAGCAGATGGAACACCCGTTGGTGGTATGGTTGGTTTGTTTGAGGGAGGTACAATATATAACTGTCAAGCCAATGTTATTATTAATGCGACTTTGCCCAATTCATATATAGGAGGAATAGTAGGAGAGTTTACAAGCGGCACGATAGAGAAATGTGTTACCAATGGAAAAGTGACTGCAACAGGCGAAGCCTCATACGTAGGCGGCTTAGCAGGCGAAACAAAAGCAGGCACAATCGACCAGTGCTTCACAGAAGGAACTCTTACAGCCAAAGGCAATTCGTCATACGTTGGCGGTATAGCTGGCATGAATGTCGCAACTTTGAAAAATAGCTATAGTACAGCAAACGTTACCTCTTCCTATAATGCTGCAGGTATTGTTGCCTATAATTATGGTTTAGTAGATAAGTGCTATGCTGTGGGTAACTTGTACAGCAAAAACTATGCAGCAGGTGTTGTTGGTTACAATGATGGTTCCTCTGCTGTGGTAAGTAATTGTGCTGCCATGAACAACAAGATAGAGATTACTTATGAATCTCAGCAAGGTGGTGGTTATGGACAACGCATCATAGGAGGTATCAAGAATGGTGCTCCAGCGCCTGAGATGAACAACTACGCCCTGAAAACTATGCTGGTGTCACTGAACGATGTTCCTCAAAGAGTCTACGACGACATTATGAACGGAACATCGAAAACAGTCGCAGAACTGACAGCCGAAGTCACCTATCAGGGACTTGACTGGGACTTCGAAAACATCTGGAAGATTTCTGAAGGAACGAGCTATCCTTATTTGGATGGAGCAACGCCAGTAAATCCCAACCCAGGAGATGATGATCCCAATGGTATCAACACCATCGAAAACAAACAACTAAATATAAATAATATTTACACACCTTCTGGTCAAAGCATTGAAAAACTTCAAAGAGGAATCAACATTATCCGCTCCTCGAACGGTTCGACAAGAAAAGTCTTGATTAAGTAAGCTCGACCGAATGTCAAAGTGGGAAAGTAAAGAATTTCTTTCAATACCAATATCAAGAGAGTCTGTTTTTTGAAGTGACTACAAAAGTTGGGCATTAGATTAAACTTTAATATTTAATCTCTCAAATAGTAATGAGTTCGGTATTGTGCCGGACTCATTACTTTTAACCTCAATTTTATCCTAGTGCCAATGTGCCGTTGTGCCTTAGTGCCACATTAAATTTAGTTCCCTATGCCGCTGCTTTGTGTTCAGCGCGTCAAACGTTTGGGATGCCACAGGGACAGGTTCCTGACATCTTCCAACTGGTTAACGTTATCGTAAGCGTTATCGTTTCATTTCTCTTCACAAAATTACAAAGGAGTTTGTTGATTTTTGAGGAATTTTCGATTCTAACCTCACTTACTCACTATACAGGGGCTCAGCTCTTTATACATCGGGGATTGAAGATAGTGACCTGTGTTGTCAACAGGTCACTAAGACCTCACTATAGAGGTCAATATCGGAAGCCTGCGAACTTCATCCTATTATTCCTTTTCTTCCTTCTTGCTACTCTCCTCAAAAACGCGTTGCAGTTCTTCCTTCGGCGGCAGGGCTTATTTCAACAAATTCCTTCCGTTGTTCCCTTCTAGCACTCGCATCTGCTTCCTCGGCATACTTCATTGCTGCTTGTTCGCGAGTTACTTCAGTCGGGATGAGATTACTCTTAATGGCATCAGTATGAATGCGATAGTTAATCTTTGAGAGTTCACGCTTAGCCGACCATGCAAGCTGTTTCTGTTCGTCAGCTTTGAGGCGCTGGAACTCTTTTACAAGATATAAGCGAAACTCTACAGAAATCCATGAAGCAAACTCAAATGCGATGTCAGCAACACAATAAGTTCCCCCGTAATGTCCAGACTGAGAAATAATTCCAATTGCATTTGTGGCTTCTACCCATCGTGATGGTGAAAGAGTGAAAGCATTTAGACCTGCTTCCTTTCTAAACCCCTCGAATTCGAGGGGGTTAAAATTTGGATTGTTAAGAGTCTCCCATATTCCTAAGAACTCAATCGTATTGCGATTGCGCATCCAGTTGCCGAGCACGACATTGAAGATGAGCCGATGTTGCTTCTGCGAAAAGGCTCAAACTTCAAGGAGTGCGCAAACGGCTCGACGAAGTGAAACTTTGAAACTTTGAAACTTTGAAACTTTTCAGGAAGAATGTCAACGATGTCAGGAAGGTTGTCAACGTATTCAGTAAAAGAGCTGTCAACCATATCAGGAAATAAACAAAAAACTGTCAACCGAAATTAGGAAAAGACACCACAAAAGTTTCAAAGTTTCAAAGTTTCAAAGTTTCACATGTAATTTTTATCTTTTCAGTACTGTCAGAGAATGACGTCTCAGCCATTTGAGTTTCTGTTCAGCACCATTTCGTTTTCATGCGCCTGCGATTTCAGTTTCATGCGCCTGCCGTTTCAGTTTCTGTTCAGCGCGATTTCATAAAATGATCAGCGCCGCTTTGTGAAAAGTACGGCTCTATTATACTATATAGTATACTATATATAATAATTGTTATCCAAAAAACCAGTTAAATTTTATGCTCAAAACTCAATCGAAACTTTGAAACTTTGAAACTTTGAAACCGCGCCGAGCACGACATTGAAGGTGAGCCGATGTCGCTTCTGCGCTCGCTTACCCGCTTTTTTTAACGCCGCGCTGTCGCAAGGCATCGCTTCTGTTTTTGTGGTGCGCCTGCCGCGTTGAAATTCTAAGCGCTTAGAATTTTAGTTTCAAGCGCTTGGAATTTTATTTCTAAGCGCTTGAAATTTGAAAGCCCCTTCGGCACCCTTGCAATGCGATTGAGAAGTAACAAATGCAAGCCTCAATCATGAATAGGAAAAGACTGAGGCGCAAATATATAATGTACTCGCTATCTTCATAAGTCCTTTTCTCTCCTGTAACCGGTAAGCTGTAAGCTATTTACTTATCCCTTATCGGACGTTTTTTCTTCACTGGCTCGCAGGTGAGTCCGCAGCCGAGTTTCTTGAATATGCGTCGGTCCACCTCGCCGAGCATCACGGTGCTGTGTACCTGACAACCGCGCAGCTTGGGCAGTTGCATCAGAGCACGTTTGCAGTTCTCGTCGTGGTCGGAGAGTACTGAGATAGCAACGAGTACTTCGTCGGTATGCAGACGCGGATTGAAGCCACCAAGGTATTCCACCTTAGTCTTTTGTATCGGTTCAATCATGCTTTGCGGAATGAGGTTAATCTCGTGGTCGATGCCTGCAAGATATTTGGTTACATTCAGCAGCAGGGCGGCACTACACCCAAGCAGCGGACTCGAATGAGCCGTTATGATTGTGCCGTCTTCCAGTTCCATAGCTGCCGACGTGTGTCCTGAGCGTTCCTTCGTCTCGTTTGCCGCTATCGTAGTCTTGCGGTCGTCAGTAGTTATCTTTGCCTGATTGAACAGCAGTTTTATCTTGTTTATCTCTGAGTCGTTACACATGCCATCTACATACTTGTTTGTAGCGTCGTAGTAGCGACGTATTATCTCATCCTTCGATGCCTTGCAGCATACCTCATCGTCCGAGATACAGAATCCTACCATGTTCACACCCATGTCTGTCGGCGACTTATACGGGTTCTCGCCATATATACCCTCGAAGAGGGCATTCAGTACAGGGAATATCTCGATGTCGCGGTTGTAGTTGACAGCCACCTTGCCGTATGCCTCCAGATGGAACGGGTCGATCATGTTGACATCGTTAAGGTCGGCAGTAGCAGCCTCGTATGCTATGTTTACAGGGTGTTTCAGTGGCAGACTCCATACCGGGAATGTCTCAAATTTGGCATATCCGGCATGGATGCCTCGTTTGTTCTCGTTGTAGAGCTGACTCAGACATACAGCCATCTTTCCGCTACCTGGTCCGGGAGCCGTGATGATAACCAGCGGACGTGTCGTCTCCACATAGTCGTTCTTTCCGAATCCTTCGTCACTTGCAATGAGCGATACATCGTGCGGATAGCCTTCAATCATATAGTGATAGTATGCCTTGATGCCCATGCGACCCAGTCGCTGACGGAAGGCATCGGCGGCTCTCTGTCCGTCGTAGTGGGTAATGACAACCGAACCTACATAGAAACCACGTCCCATGAACTCATCTCTCAGTCTGAGCACATCCTCATCATACGTTATGCCGAGGTCAGCACGTATCTTGTTGTTCTCGATATCTTCCGCACTAATGACAATCACAATCTCTATACTGTCCTGAATCTGTTGGAACATGCGCAGTTTGCTGTCCGGCTGGAATCCCGGCAACACACGCGATGCATGGTGGTCGTCAAACAGTTTTCCACCCAGTTCCAGGTACAACTTGCCGTTGAATTGGGCAATTCTCTCCTTGATGTGTTCCGACTGAATGCGAAGGTACTTCTCGTTGTCAAATCCTATTCTCATCTTTAATGTTTCTAAAATTTCTGCAAATATAGTTACTTTTCTGCTTTTTCATTTCTTTCCTATTCTTTTTTTTCTCTACTTTTGCACCGAACACAATTTTTAAATTTCTAAAACAATGGAAAAGAAACAATTCGTCCGTGAGTCTGCTATCATCGCAGCAGGCATCCTGCTAGGACTTTTCACACTTGGCGTAAGCCTCAAGTCTGCTATCGACCGCTTTACTGACAAAGACCGCCGTGTCACCGTCAAGGGACTGGCTGAGAAGGAAGTAGATGCCGACAAAGTAACATGGCCTATCCAGACTAAGGAAATCGGCAACGACCTGCCTGCTCTATACTCGAAAATAAACTCCACTACGGCAGCCATCAAGCGGTTCCTCACTTCCAACGGAATCAAGGAGTCGGAAATCAGCGTCAACGCACCTACAGTCATCGACCTCAACGCCGAGCGCTACGGAGAGAACAACCGCAGCTATCGCTACAACATAACATCTACCATCATCGTCACTTCGCAGAACGTCAAACTCGTGCGTTCGCTCATCAATCGTCAGGGTGAACTTCTTCCACAGGGCATCGCCATCGTTGACGGCGGTTACGAGAATCCCATCAAATACGAGTTCGTTGCCTTCCGCGACATGAAACCAGAGATGATGACCGAAGCCATCAAGAATGCCGAGAAGACTGCCCAGCAGTTTGCCGAGAACTCAAACTCAAAACTTGACAAGATAGTCAATGCCGACCAGGGACAGTTCTCCATCGATAATCGCGATGAGAATACTCCTTATATTAAAAAGGTACGCGTAGTGACCACCGTTACTTATTCACTTAAAGACTAATTTGGTTTACGGTTTACCGTTTACTGTTACTGTTATGAAACATATTTCATTTTTCCTGCTTTCCGCAGCCCTGCTGTTCAGCTGCACCCAACGCCCCGATGTAGTTTCCGAAACATCGCCTACCGATGATCATAGCGAGTTTGTAGTACTTACCGACGTTGTACCCGATGTCATCCTTGAAATCCGTTACTATGGCACATATAATTTCGTGGGGACACGCATTCGTGGCTATGAAGAACCCATAGCTCTGCTCACCCGCGTTGCAGCCGACAGTCTGAAAGCAGTAAACGATGATGTCAAAGCCCTGGGCTATCGTCTGAAAATCTACGATGCCTACCGTCCGCAGATGGCAGTTGACCACTTCGTAGAATGGGCAAAGGATTTGGGCGACACTATCATGAAACCATACTTCTATCCCGACCTCAGCAAGGACGTCCTCTTCCCGCAGGAATATATCTGTGAGCGTAGCGGACACACCCGTGGTTCCACCCTCGACCTCACACTCTGCGACATGCAGACAGGGAAAGAACTCGATATGGGTGGCACCTTCGACTGGTTCGGTGAAGAGAGTCATCCCGACTATGGCGGAAATCCCGATGAAATGGAGTATAAGGAGAACGAACTAATCACCGAGGAACAGTTCCAGAACCGTATGATTCTGCGTGCAGCCATGATGCGCCACGGTTTCAAACCTTTCAATACTGAGTGGTGGCACTTCACCCTTGCCGACGAACCGTTCCCCGACACCTACTTCACCTTCCCCGTGAAACATTTTTAGCTTAATGTTCCTCCTCTTTTTCCTCTTTCCCCTTCTTGCTGTTGCGCAGACGGACTCCCTTTCCGTCTCGATTCATAATCTGCGCACTTGGACGGCAGGAACTACCATTACAGCTGAAGCCGTAACAGCCTTTGGCGGAGTGGACAGTTGTTTCGTTGCCATGCCCATACCCGACGACGTATGGCAACGCATGCAGGGCAAGACCTACAAACCTAATCCACATATAGCCCGTTCTGACCTGCACTACCTTCGTCTTCTCCATACCGACTACGACCATCAGATACATCTCGGCGAGATGGTCTGCAACCGCAGGATAGCCGACGTGGTTCTCGACATCTTCCGTCAGCTCTTCGATGCCGGATACCCCATACAGCAGATACTCCTTCCCGATGTCTATGATGCCGACGACGAACGTCAGATGCGTGCCAACAATACCTCCTGCTTCTGCTACCGCAATGTCTCCGGTTCGAAGAAACTCTCAGCCCATGCCCGAGGACTTGCCATCGACCTCAACTCACTCTATAACCCATATTACATCAATCGCAAGAACGGTACCCGCTACGTCCAACCCTCCACAGCACGCCAGTACTGCGACCGCACCCGTCAGTTCCGTTACAAAATAGACACCCACGACCTTGCCTATCGTCTTTTCACCCGTCACGGTTTCACCTGGGGTGGTTCATGGCGCTCTTGCAAAGACTTTCAACACTTCGAACTGACGGAGTAAAACTCTCAATTTATAATTAGCTGCACCTAAAGTACCGTCACCTGGAAATAAAAATAAACACGTTTATTTTGTTTTCCTCTCACTTAATCGTACCTTTGCCCCTGCATAAAAAAGAAGACAATGAAAATACTTTTGCTTGGAAGCGGCGGCAGAGAGAATGCCATCGCATGGAAAATTGCTCAGAGTCCGAAGGTGAGTGCCCTGTATGTGGCTCCGGGAAATGCCGGAACTGCCGGGATGGCTCTTGGCGGCAATAAAAACGGAAAGAGTGAAAACGTGGCTCTAAAAGCCGATGACTTCGATGGAATCAAGGGTTTTGTGCTGCAGAACGGAATCGATATGGTGGTGGTAGGTCCGGAAGACCCGCTGGTAAAGGGTGTGTACGACTACTTCAAGAAGGACAGCCAGTTGGCTGGCATTCCGGTTATCGGTCCGAGCAAGGCAGGAGCTGTACTCGAAGGTTCGAAGGACTTTGCCAAGGGTTTCATGCAGCGTCATGGCATACCGACAGCTGCTTACCGTTCATTCAACGGAACAAATATCGAAGAGGGTATCGCGTTTCTCGAAACCCTTCAACCACCATACGTGCTGAAGGCCGACGGTCTGTGTGCCGGCAAGGGTGTTCTCATAATTCCCACCCTCGAAGAGGCTAAGAAGGAGTTTCGCGGTATGCTTGACGGTATGTTCGGCGAAGCCAGTGCGACGGTTGTCATCGAGGAGTTCCTCTCCGGTATTGAGTGTTCGGTATTCGTACTGACCGACGGCGAGAACTATAAGATTCTGCCCGAGGCAAAGGACTATAAGCGCATAGGTGAAGGTGATACGGGTCTGAATACCGGTGGAATGGGTTCGGTCAGTCCGGTTCCGTTTGCCGATAAGGAATGGATGAAGAAGGTGGAAGACCGCATCGTGCGTCCGACTATCGCAGGACTGAAAGCCGAAGGCATCGAGTATAAAGGATTTATCTTCCTCGGACTTATAAAGGTAGACCGCGACTATGCCTACGCAAAGGCTGGTGACCCAGTGGTAATAGAATATAATGTACGCATGGGCGACCCCGAGACTGAAAGTGTTATGCTACGCATAAAGTCAGACCTCGTCGATCTGCTCGAAGGTGTGGCAGAAGGCAATCTGAACACCAAGACCTTGGAGGTTGATCCACGGAATGTGGTATGTGTAATGATGGTTTCAGGCGGTTATCCGCAGGCATACAAGAAAGGATTCGAAATCAGCGGTATCGACAAGGTTGAAGGCAGTGTGGTGTTCCACGCTGGTACAGCCCTGAAGGACGGCAAGGTTGTGACTGCCGGTGGAAGAGTAATCGCGGTTTCATCGTATGGTAGCACTAAGGATGAGGCTCTGAAGAAGTCATTTACCGAGGCTGCAAAGATTCAGTTTGAAGGCAAGTATTTCCGTCGCGACATAGGTAGCGACTTATAGACCTCTCTGTCCCTCTGTTTAGGGGGATGATGATATGAAAATTGTTTTGATTGGTGCCGGTAATCTGGCAACGAACATAGGGAAGGCACTAGCAGGCAGAGGACATGACCTGCTGCAAATATATAGCAGGACAGCGGAGTCGGCAGAACGACTGGCTGCCCTGCTTCACTCTGATGCTACCACTTCGCTTGCAGAAGTGAAGGACGGCGCAGACCTCTATCTCGTGGCTGTGAAGGATTCTGTGCTTGCCGATGTGGCCAGACAGTTGGCAGAGGGACATCCAGACCGCTTGCTGGTACACACGGCTGGAAGTATGCCAATGGAGACTCTACCTACAAGGCGCAGAGGTGTGCTGTACCCCATGCAGACCTTCTCGAAGGAGAGAGAGGTGAATTTCCGAGAGATTCCCTGTTTCGTTGAGGCTTCAGAAACCCCAGACACAGAACGACTGAAGACATTGGCTCAGACGATATCGGACAAGGTGTATGAGGCAGATAGTGAACAGAGGAAATACCTGCACCTCGCGGCTGTATTCTGTTGTAATTTCGTGAACCACTGCTATGCCCTTTCGGAAAAACTACTGAAGGAGAATGGCGGACTACCCTTCGACGTGATGCTACCACTTATCGATGAAACGGCACGAAAAGTACACGAACTGTCACCACAGAAGGCGCAGACCGGTCCTGCCGTACGTTGGGATACAAATGTAATGGAAAAACAATTGCAACTCCTGAAGGACAAGCCGGAGTTGCAAGATATCTATAATGTCCTAAGCAAAAGCATTCATCTACTGACCTAACAACGCCTTTGCATTTTGGATGGCAGCCTCGGTGAGGTCGGCTCCCGAGAGCATATGGGCGAGTTCCTCGACGCGCTGGTCGTCGGAAAGTGCCACAATATGAGAGAGGGTCGTGTCAGCGGTATCATCTTTATAAACACGCAGGTGATGAGTGCCGAGGGCAGCAATCTGAGGCAGATGAGTAATGGAGATGACCTGCAAGCCACATGACGACATGTCGAGCATGATATGAGCCATCTTTTCAGCTATACTACCACTTACTCCCGTGTCGATTTCATCGAAGATTATGGTAGGCAGATTCTGTTTGCTAGCCATAACGGACTTGAGCGAAAGCATGAGACGGGCTATCTCACCACCCGAAGCAATCTTGGATATAGGTTGTGGTGGTACGTTCTTGTTTGCGGAGAACATAAACGTAGCTGTATCGGTGCCCGAGGTAGAAAGTGGACAGGGTTGCAGGTCGATGACAAACTGTACATTAGGCATACCGAGAGTCTGAAGAATGGCTGATATCTGTTTCTGCAGAGTCTTGGCTGCGGATTTTCGTTTGGAACCAAGTTGCGATGCTGTCTTCTCAGCTGTTTCATGTGCTGCATCACGTTTGCGAAGCAACTCTGCTATCATCTCCTCGGAATTATCGATGAGGTTGAGTTTCTGTTGCAGTTCGTCCTGCAAGGTGAGCAGTTCGTCTATGGTATTGAGATGATGCTTCTGCTGCAAGGTATAGATGGTGTTGAGACGGTCGCTGACAAACTCAAGACGTGTAGGATTATATTCGATACCTTCGTTCTGCGAAGCGATTTCATCGGCTATATCCTGTAGTTCGATATGACACGATTGGAGTCGCTGAAGGAGTTCGTCGGCTATGGGCAAAATGCTGGCTATATTCTCCAACGACTGACTGGCGCTTCGGAGCATCGAAAGTGCATCGGAACTGTCGTCGGAAGCCTGTAGTGCTTCGCTGGCAGAATAGAGCGACTGCTTTATCTCCTCGGCATGTTCAAGCAGTTCCTGTTCAGCCTCGAGTTCTTCCTGCTCATCGCTCTGAAGATTGGCATCGGTGAGCTGCTGCAATTGAAAACGCAGATATTCCTCGTCATCATGACTCTGACGGGCTGTCTCTACAGCCTTGTCATATTCCTCGCAGAGGTGGCGATATTCGTTATATTCCGTCTGATACTGCTGAAGGAGCGAAGCGTTTTCGGCAATAGTATCTAGAACAGACAATTGGAAATTAGCCTGAGAAAGCAGGAGGTTCTGATGCTGGGAGTGAATGTCGATGAGTCGGTCGCCCAGAGTCTTCAGCAGACCGAGCTGAACGGGTGTATCATTGATGAAGGCACGACTCTTGCCCGTACTGGTCAGTTCGCGTCGCACGATACATTCCGCACCTTCAAAATCGAGGTCGTTCTCAGCGAAGAAATCGGAACAGTCGTAACGGGAGAGGTCGAAATCAGCCTCTACCACACAACGGTTGGCACCGGTTTTTATACTCTTGCTGTCGGCGCGGTTGCCTAGAATCAGTCCGATGGCTCCCAACAGGATGGACTTACCCGCACCCGTCTCACCTGTAATGACGGTGAAACCATCGTGCAAGTCGAGGTCGAGATGCTCAATCAGCGCATAGTTCTCTATATGGAGGTGACTTATCATCGGACGTAAGAGTTATTTGATTTTATTCCAGTAGGAGTTCATGCTGGCATTGATGTTCGAACATATTGTCTTTACGGTCTGCCGTTCCTTTTCCGTACCATGTCCGGTGTAAATACTCACAATCTCGTCGCGCTTATATTCGGTAAAGAGTTGGGGAAGCATGGAAAGGGGGTTGTTGTGGTGAGCCTCATCGAGCAGTTCAATTGCTTCGGTGATAGCAGTCCGACCGCGGTCAGCATTATTTGCCATTTCATCGAGACCCTGACGATAATACTTATACTGCATCTGACGGAACGGTTCCATCGAACTTTCCAAATAGTCGTTGATGATGGCATGACGGTTTTTCGTATCCTTGAATGCTGCCCATCCGGGTTCGGACAACGTTTGGGCATTGTTCACGATGTTTTCGGCAGTCTGAAGTATCTGTGTACCTCCGAGTGGCGAGAATGTGTCGAGGTCCATACCAATGATGAGGTAAGCATAATAAGCCATGACAGCAGTCAGGTTATTATCGATGTTGTTCTCGTTCCATTCCAACTGGTCGAATTCCTTATATACAAACTCGAAACTGGGGTCTTTGATGGAGAAGACTGTAGAGTTGTAGGTAGAATTGAAGATGGGACGTGCCGACTGAAGAAGTATCTCTGCGGAAAAGAGGTTCTTCGATTCGTCGTACTTATTTACCGTGATGTTCATCGTGCACTCGATACGTTCATCTTTCTGAAACTGGAGATCGGTCCATGATCTGGTATTCATGAACTCGTTGAGAGCCGTTTCAAGGGTTGTGAAGAGTGACGTGTTAGTACCCTGAATATGCGAGTGGATAACCTGTACTTTACAAAGGAGTTCCTCACTTCTTGCCGAAGGCAGGAAGCAGAACAGACAAAGTATGGTTATGAGATGACGTAGCATCAGGAGACGATTAGAATTGAGATACTAACTGATTGATGATATCACGGGCTACCTCCCTCTTTGATTTCAGAGGGTAGTCGGTCTTACCACCGGCAGTTATGATACTGATTTTATTTGTATCGGTACGGAACCCTGCACCCTTATCATTGAGCGAATTAAGCACGATGAAATCGAAATTTTTCTTCACTAGTTTTGCCTGGGCATTGGCTGTCTCGTCATTGGTTTCGAGTGCAAAACCTGCGAGCACCTGCTTTCCGGTCTTCATCTTGCCAAGTGCCGCTGCGATATCAGTGGTAGGTTTGAGACGAAGCAGCATATCATCGCCCTCACGTTTTATCTTGTGGTCGGCTACGTCGGCAGGGGTGAAATCGGCTACGGCTGCACAAAGGATTCCGGCATCCATCTTGGGATAGGTCTCCTTGCATGCCTGATACATCTCTGCTGCACTTTCCACATCGACCACGGTGATATCAGGACGATTGGGTTTGGCAGACTCCGTAACTGGTCCGCAAACCAATGTGACAGAAGCTCCTCGGTCGGCACATTCCTCTGCAAGGGCTATACCCATCTTGCCCGATGAGTAATTACCGATGAAACGGACGGGGTCTATCTTTTCGTATGTAGGTCCGGCAGTAATCAGAACCTTCTTGCCTTTGAGGTCGGCAGACTCAGAAAAGAATTTCTCGAGCTGAGCCACGATGACTTCGGGTTCTTCCATTCGTCCCTTGCCTTCAAGCTTGCTTGCCAGAAAACCGGTTTGGGGTTCGATGATATGATTGCCGAACGACTGCAGACGACGCAGGTTAGCCTGTGTGGTAGGATGGGCATACATGTCGAGATCCATAGCCGGAGCAATGAATACTGGAGCCTTCATGCTCAGATAGGTTGTGATGAGCATATTGTCGGCTATACCATTTGCCATCTTACCGATAGTCGAAGCCGTAGCAGGGGCTATGAGCATGGCGTCAGCCCAAAGTCCGAGGTCGACATGACTGTGCCATGTACCGTCGCGCTGTGAGAAAAATTCGCTGATGACAGGTTTGCTTGTCAGGGCTGAGAGCGTGATGGGTGTGATGAACTCTTTTCCGGCAGGTGTTATAACGACTTGAACGTCAGCCCCACGTTTGATGAGCTGACGTATGATAAGGCATGATTTGTAGGCAGCAATGCTTCCCGTTATGCCTAGAACTATTTTCTTTCCTTGAAGCATGTAGATGGGTTAATCTTGTAACATCATCGGCATCAGCAACATAATGAGGTCTTCGTCTATTTCCTGTTCAGCAGGGAGAAGTACACCGGCACGACTCGGATCTGCCAATTCGAGAATGATTTCCTGACTTGCGATGTTGTTGAGGACTTCGAGAAGGTACGGACCGTTGAAACCGATAGACATCGGATTTCCGTCGTATTCGCACATTACCGATTCTTCAGCCGATGTAGAGTACTCAATGTCCTGAGCACTTACAGTCAGTTTGTTGTTCTCTATATGCAATTTGATGAGTGCACTTGCAGCATTGGCAAATACGCTTACACGACGCAGGGTGCTGATGAACGACAGGCGGTCAACACGTACGCGGAACGGATTGTCGGTAGGGATGACGGAGTTGTAGTTCGGGAAACGACCCTCGATAAGACGGCAACTGATGGTATAGTTGGCAAACTGAACCTTTGCGTTGCGGTCGGTGAAGTTAATCTGTACTTCGCTTTCCTCCTTCGGAAGGATGGTCTTGATAAGGAGTGCAGGCTTCTTGGGAAGGATGAACGAAGCAGCATTACTGCCATGGACATCAAGCATACGGTTGCGTACCAGTTTATGACCGTCGGATGCTACCAGGGTAGTATATTCCGGGGTGATATCAAAGAACACACCATTCATCTGTGGGCGCAGTTCGTCGTCGGCTGTAGCGAAAAGCGAACGGGAGATGCCACGAAGGAGTGTCTCGGCTGCGACGGTGAGTGATTCGCCAGCATTGTCGTTGTCAGTTGGCAACGGATACTCGTCGGCATTGCTGCCCATGAGGTTGTACTTTCCGTTCTGATAGTATACCTCAACCTGTTGCGTATCACCATTTATTACAAATGTGATGGGCTGTTCCGAGATTTCCTTGATGGAACTGATAAGAGTCTTTGAACTGATTGCAAATCGTCCGGAACCCTCGCTGTCGTTTACTTCGATAGTTGTAGTAATGATTGTTTCGCTGTCGGAAGCAGTCATGCTGAGCACGTTGTCCGAGAGGTCGAAAAGTACGCATTCGAGTATTGGCAGCGAGTTTTTGCTGTTCTGTACTCGACTGATTGCTTGTAGTTTGTTGCACAGTGAAGTGCTTGATACATTAAATTTCATCGTTCTTCATGTTTAATTTTGCTTACAAAGGTATGGAATAGTTTTGAAGAGACAAAAGAAAAACGTAATTTTGCACCCTGAAAAATAAAAAATCGATTTTACACAAATTTTTATATATTATGGAACTCGAAGGAAAAATTATCAAAGTATTGGAAACGCGTAGTGGAACATCACCAAGAACTGGCTCCCCATGGAAGCTCCAGTCGTTCGTATTGGAAACCCCTGGACAGTATCCGCGACGCATGGTATTTGAGGTGTTCGGTGAGGAAAGACTCAACCAGATGAACATACAGGAAGGTCAGGAACTGAAGGTGTCGTTCGATATCGACGCTCGTGAGTACAACGGCAGATGGTACAACTCCATCCGTGCATGGAAAGTAGAACCTGCAACCGGCGAGGGAGCAGAACCCGTATCTCAGGATATTCCGATGGCAGCTCCTGCAGCTGGCGAACCAGCCGCATCGTTCACTACAGAGGAGTCGACCGACGATCTGCCCTTCTAATTGTCCTATCAGTAAAATACATTTATACAGATGGCATTGAAAGCTGGTATAGTGGGATTGCCTAATGTAGGCAAATCCACTCTTTTTAATTGTTTATCAAGTGCTAAGGCACAAGCTGCCAACTTCCCGTTCTGCACTATCGATGCTCAGCTGGGACAGGTAAGTGTGCCCGACGAACGACTTACGAAACTTGCCGAACTGGTACACCCGGGACGTATCGTTCCTGCCGTATGCGACATCGTGGATATCGCCGGACTGGTAAAAGGTGCGAGCAAGGGTGAAGGACTGGGCAACCAGTTCCTTGGAAACATACGCGAATGTGATGCAATCATTCATGTGCTTCGCTGTTTCGACAACGGCAACATCGTACATGTGGACGGAAGTGTTGACCCGGTTCGCGACAAGGAAATCATCGATACCGAACTGCAACTTAAGGACCTCGAGACGGTTGAAGCACGCATAAAGAAAACCGAAAAGATAGCTATGGTGGGGCACGACAAAGATGCAAAGGTGGAATACGACCTGCTGCTTCGCTACAAGGATGCCCTGCTGGCTGGAAAGAGTGCACGTACCGTCGAACTCGAGAACGACGAAGAAGTTGCAGCAGCCAAGAATATGTTCCTGCTCACCACCAAACCCGTACTTTACGTATGTAATGTGGACGACCAGAGTGCCGCCACCGGTAATGCCTACGTAGATGCCGTACGCAAGGCTATCGAGGGTGAGAATGCCGAACTCATGATTATCTCGGCACAGACAGAGGCTGACATCGCCGAACTGGAGACATACGAGGAGAAGCAGATGTTCCTTGAGGATATGGGACTGAAGGAGAGCGGATGCAACCGACTCATCAAAGCCATCTACTCGCTGCTCAACTTGCAGACATTCATAACTGCCGGTGAAATGGAGGTAAAAGCATGGACATTCCGCAAGGGATGGAAGGCTCCGCAATGTGCCGGAGTGATTCATACCGACTTCGAGAAGGGATTTATCCGCGCCGAGGTTATCAAGTACGACGACTATATCAAATATGGCAGCGAATCGGCTGTAAGGGAAGCCGGCAAACTCGGAGTGGAAGGTAAGGATTACGTGGTGCAGGACGGCGACATCATGCATTTCAGATTTAACGTATAATAAATAATGATTATTCCGGCATTCATAGATTGGCAACCTGACATCGAACTTTTCAGAGTCGATTTACCCGTCCTTGGAGTACTTGCTGTACGCTGGTACTCGCTGATGTGGATAATCGGACTGGTAGTCGGTTACCTGATTGTGCAGAGACTTTTCAAGAAACAGGGCATTCCGGACGAGAAGTTCGAACCTCTGTTCTTCTACTGTTTCATCAGCATCCTGATAGGAGCACGACTGGGTCATTGCATTTTCTACGAACCGGAATACTACCTGACGAGCCGAATCGGATTCTGGGAGATGCTGCTCCCTATGCACCATACGGCAGAAGGCTGGAAATTTACAGGTTATGAGGGTCTGGCAAGTCACGGCGGCACCATTGGTCTGTTCCTTGGTCTCTGGATTTACTCCAAACGGCAGAAACTCGGACTGTGGACCGTAGTGGATAATATCGCCATTGCAACACCTTTCACCTGTTTCTGTATCCGTATCGGCAACCTCATGAATTCGGAGATAATAGGTAAGGTGACGGATGTGCCTTGGGCTTTCATCTTCCACACAAACGAGGCTGTGGTGGATGGGATGCTCGTACCACGACACCCCGCCCAACTGTACGAAGCCATCGCATACCTGATTATCTTCTTTGTCGGACTATGGATTTACAGCCGCAAGAAGGAACTGGTAGGCACCAGCTTCTATTTCGGCTATTGCGTATTCG
The DNA here is from genome assembly GCA_902774005.1 of uncultured Bacteroidales bacterium. Taxonomy (GTDB): domain Bacteria; phylum Bacteroidota; class Bacteroidia; order Bacteroidales; family Bacteroidaceae; genus Minthosoma. Next base: position 61,791 of record CACYGK010000005.1, read on the forward strand.
CCATATTCTTCTTCCGTTTCTTCGTTGAATTCGTAAAAAAGGAACAGGTGGCATTCGAACAGGGCATGACCCTCGATATGGGACAACTGCTCAGTATTCCGTTTGTCATCATTGCCGCATGGGCAATGTGGAAGGGATGGAACAAAAAAGTGACAACTGAAACGAATAAAAATAATAAAAGATGAGAGTATTTCAACATGTATCTGATATCGGCAACCTGCAACAGGCTCTTGCCGAGGCTATGGAGATAAAGAACGACAGGTATAAGTATCAGTCGCTTGGCAAGAACAAGACTGCCATGCTCATTTTCTTCAACAACTCACTTCGTACCCGACTGAGTACCCAGAAGGCAGCCATGAATCTTGGTATGAACGTGATTGTGCTTGATGTGAACCAGGGTGCATGGAAACTGGAAACCGAACGTGGTGTAATCATGGAAAGCGACAAGAGCGAACATCTGCTCGAGGCTATTCCCGTGATGGGTTGCTACTGCGACCTGATAGGTGTGCGTTCGTTTGCACGTTTCGAAAACAGACAGGACGATTACGAGGAGAAGATAATGAACCAGTTCATCAAGTATTCCGGTCGCCCCGTATTCTTCATGGAGAGTGCTACGGTTCATCCGCTCCAGGCATTTGCCGACCTCATCACAATTGATGAATATAAGGACAGGACACATGTAGAACCCAATCCGTTGTTCGGAGGTGAGGCTATCGAACGTACTCCAAACAAACGTCCGAAAGTCGTACTCTCATGGGCTCCACATCCAAAGGCGCTGCCACAGGCCGTACCTAATTCCTTTGCAGAATGGATGATTGCTGCACAGGAGGGTCTTGAAGACGGTCTGGACTTCGTCATCACCCATCCGGAAGGCTACGAACTCGATCCTAAGTTTGTTGCCGGTGCCCAGGTTGAATACGATCAGATGAAAGCTTTCGAAGGAGCCGATTTCATATATGCCAAGAACTGGTCGTGCCCGGGTGTTACCCGTCCTGCCGACTACGGAAAGGTACTCGGCGACTACCACGACTATAGCGAGTGGACCGTCGGAGCACGTCAGATGGCAGTTACCAATAATGCCTACTTCATGCATTGCCTGCCGGTACGTCGTAATATGATTGTAACCGACGATGTAATCGAGGCTCCTACCAGCATCGTCATCCCAGAAGCAGCTAACCGCGAGATAAGTGCGACCGTCGTACTTAAACGCATGCTTCAGGCTCTCTGATATGCAACGCACAAAAAAACAAATGACTGAGGCAGAGGCTTATAATAAGTTCTCTGCCCAGTGTGCTCTTACGGAGTACTGTTGCTCCGACATCAGGAAGAAAATGCTTCGGCTTGAGATGGATGAAGACGTCATCGAACGTGTCATCCGTCATCTGACGAAAGAGGGATTCATCGATGAAGCACGTTATGCAAATGCTTTCGTGCGCGATAAGTTCCACCACAACCGTTGGGGAAGGATACGTATCGAACAGGAACTGCGTATGAAAGGTATCTCCCAGCATCTTATCGATGATGCCATGCTTGAGATTGACGAGGATGATGCCCGTGAGACCCTTCTGCATCTGCTGGAAAAGAAACTGCCCTCGGTAAAGGGCAGGAATGCTTATGAGATAAAGGCAAAACTGATGCGTTTTGCCATGTCACGCGGATTTGATATGGATTTGATTCGGAGTGTTGCCGACGAAGTCATATCAGACGCCGATGGAATCGACTACTAATGTGGTCTGATCGACATATTCATCGGTGGAATCATTATTTTGCGGCTGTTCCTTGGGGAGTGAAAGATACAGGAATGTATAGACACAGCCAAGTACGACTATGGCAATAAATATCATCATTACCATCATATTGCGATTGAATCGGGCGGCACGGTTTTGTCTCATGATGTCTTAGGTTTTATCGTTTCAGAATCTTTTTGTATTCACTTGGGTTACCAAGCAGTTCGATGGCTTTTTCGAGGTCTGTATCCTCCTTCAACGACTGCTCAATACCACCTACCTGATAGGCATAACGCTTCACTATCTCTTGTGCCATCAGTCGTCGGATATCCTTCCTGTTTATTTCGAAGTCGCGTTCCAGGTTATGCTCCAGTTTCTTCTCGAGAGCATCAAACTCCTCCTTTGCATCGTCGTAGTAGCCTTCGAACTTAGCCATCGTCTTCAGGTCCTCAAGACGTTTCTCACTCAACCTGTCATACTTGAAGTTCCTTTCCTTAGCCATCTGAAGGAGTTCAGCCATATCCTCATCCGTAATCTGGAAATCGGCGACCGGAGGCAGTTGGCTGTGGTTCTGCATATACTTCGTTCCCCAGTCGGTGAAGATATCGTCGTTACTCAAGTAGAAAAGCATATTCGACAGAGTGTCGTGCTTCATCACGATATCAGGAGTGATACCTCCAAGACTGTCACGTTTTGCCACACTCGACTTCGAATCGCGTCTCTGCTTGTAGTCTATCGCCTGGATACATCTGCCGCTTGGCAGGTAATACTTTGCAGTAGTGAGTTTCAGACCACCGTTATATGGCAGTTCGCGGGTACTCTGAACCAATCCCTTTCCATAGGTCTTCGTACCGATAATGACGGCACGGTTGAAGTCCTGCAACGAACCGGACACGATTTCCGAGGCAGAAGCCGTAGTCTCGTTCACCAGTATTACGACCGGTATATTCAAGTCGAGTGGTTGCTGCTCCGTCATATATACGTTGTGGGCTCCCTCAATCTTTCCCTTCGTTTCCACCACCTGCTTGCCCTTCTCAACGAACAGATTGACGATATTGATTGACTCACCTATCAGACCGCCTCCGTTTCCACGCAGGTCGATAATAATCGACTTCGCACCCTTCTCCTTGAGTTCGATTATGGCATTTCGCATTTCCTTCGAACAACCCTCGGTGAATTGGGACAGATTCAGATAACCTATCTCCGGACGAATCAAAGTATAGTAAGGAAGTGCAGGCAGTTTGATATTGCGACGCTTTATCTTGAACTCCCTTATTCCCTGTTCGTCCGGTCGCTGCACCTTCAGGCGGAAAGTGGTTCCGGGTTCGCCGCGAAGCAGTTCGCTCACCTCACTTGTAGTTTTCCCCTTCAGGTCGATGGTATCGATTTGCAGAAGTACATCGCCCACCTTCAGACCCACTTCGGCAGCCGGCATACCCTCATAAGGTTCGGCTATCATGACCGTACTGTCCTTGCGCATACGTATCAGCGAACCGATTCCGCCATACTTTCCCGTGGTCATGAGTTTCAGGTCACCCATATCCTCCTCCGAATAATATTCGGTATAAGGGTCGAGGTCCTCCAGAATGGCATCGATACCTATGAGCATACTACGTTTCACATCGATGGAATCGACATAAAACATCTCCAGTTGGGTAAAAAGTGAGTGGAATATATCCAGGTTCTTAGCTACTTCAAACGTATGTTCGTCCGCTTTTGCTCCTACAGACGACATAGTGAGTAGCGCGAGAATAAGTACTGATTTCAGGAACTTCATATCTTTGTTAGTTTTTCTTCTTTCTTCTTGCCCGTTCTGCCAGTTTTTCCGCATTACGGTGCTGAATCTGTTTTGACTTATCCGGTTTCTGTTTCGTAATCTTTTCCGGCTTCTGTTCAGTCAGAGGTTTCGACTTCAGGTTCCACGTCTGGTTTACATCCCATTGGGCACGGAGTTGCATCGGACTATGGTAGTAGAACACCTCCTCCGGTTGCTGCCTTGTGTCATAATCGCCTGTGTCCCATTCTCCGTTACCGTTACGGTCGAAGAACGTACGCATATAGTACGTCTGAGGCTGGAGGAAATAGAAATCAGCCCTGCCGTTCTCCACATGAGCCGACCTTACCACCTTGTCCTGACTGTTCAGAAGTTGTACGATAGCCGATGTATCGGCATTCTGCAAGGTTACGAAGAGCGTACTGAACGAATTGAGTCCGCGTACCTTTATATTACGTTTAGTGGCTTCTGTTGCCTTTCCGTAAACACTTACGAAAGCAGCAGAGTCGAGAGTTAGCATATAGGTGGAATCGGGTTCCCATTCGGCATAGAACCTATAGGCATTAACCGTTCCCTCCACGGGTACCAACAGATATGGAGCCGGTTCGAAGAGTGAGTCCACCTTCATGGTAAACGACACCTTCGACGCGTCCATATATGCTATCGGTTCCTCGAACGTAAGGTCTATATTCTTATTCGGAGCCAGACCCGTAGTCGAAGTCCATCTTATATCATACGGTTCCATCGGCATCGGAGGTACGACAATCTCATCCTCCTCCTTTGTGCGCTTCTTCTTTTCCTTCTTTTTCTTTTCGTATTTCCTGCCTTCCGCCTCAGCAGCCTTCCTCTCTTCTTCCTCAGCTTCCCGTTCCGCACGTTCTTCCTCTGCCTGCTTTGCCCTGCGCTCGGACTTTATACGATTCTTATACTCCTTCGCCCATTCCTCCTCGGCTTTTGCCCGTTCCTTTTCCATTCGTTCCTTGGATATCTTCGAAACAAGCGATAATGTGTCGCTACGCACCGAAAGCTGCTTAAGACTGTCCGTAGCATAATAATCTACCTGAACCACAAGTGTGTCCATCGTGTAAATCAGCGAATCGGTAATCCAATACTTGATGGTATCGTTCGTAGGTACGGTTTCAACGATGATTGTCGAGTCACCCGCCGTAAAGTTCAGAGGGGTCATTCTGGGCAGGGTGTCCGATTTCGACGTGAAATACAGGGAGAAGAAGCGTTGTTCGGGACGCTCACTCTTCAGCAGGTATCGGTCGTCCTGCTTTGCCGTAAATGCCAGCAGTACCACATCATCCGGATAGAAATGCGTATATTTTACCGGGAAAATGGAGTCGTAGTGGATACTGTCGTGCCATACCGTATCCATACGTGTCTCATACCTGGCATAAGGAGTGATTATCTGTTTTGTGAAAGCCAGTTTTTCACTCCTTTGACTGTACGTATAAGTCTGATCCTGGTCGTTCAGGGCAAAAATGCGATAGCTGCCTGGAGCCACTCCCTTCACGATGAAATGACCGCTTCCATCGGTACGTCCGATACGTTCCAAGGGTCTGGTCTGGAATATGCTGTCGGCAGCAATCGAGGCACTGTCGCTCCAATTGAAAATATTCTCAACGGCATTACTGTCGCTCTCCACCCTATACAGTCCTACCAGCATTCCCTTGATGGGTTCGAGGTTTTCAGCCTCCAATACCTTTCCCGACACTTGCAGCGTATCGATGTCACCACCAGTCGAGAACGAGAACACATATTCGCCCATAGGGTTACCCTCGTTGTTATCGACGATACTACTACCGAAGTCGATGGTATAGGTGAAGTTGGGTTTCAGAGTGTCGTTGAACGTGACAGTCACCTTCTTTCCGTATGCCTCTATATCGGGCGATTCGAACTGAGGAGGCGAGATGACCACCCTTTCGTAGGCGTTCTCCAGTTTGATATACTCGTCAAACTCCAGAGTCACCTTCTTCGGAGTTATATCACTTGCACCCTGGTGTGGCGACGTATGGATAATCCTCGGAGGGGTCTCGTCGTAGAGTCCTCCGTCCGGAGTACCTATATTGGCACATGAATGCAGCATAAGCAACAATAAAACGGCACAGACCGAAACGCTCCGTTCTAGTCTGCCGTAAATCATCCTATATGCCTGCCTTATGTTCATGCTTTCGTCTTGTTCATCTCAAGCAGTTCGTCGATATAAACCCTGCTGTTACTCAGACGTGGAATCTTATGCTGTCCTCCCAGCTTGCCCTTTGAGCGCAACCAGTCGTCGAACAGGTTCTTTCTTGCAGGAATAATCTCCAGCGGTTGCAAGGTCACATTCTTATAACGTTTAGCCTCATAATCCGAGTTGATAGCCTGAAGCGAACGGTCGAGGATAAGTGCGAATTCTTCGAGGTTTCCGGGTTCTTTCTGGAACTCCACAATCCACTGGTGCCTGCATTTCGCATTGGCATCCATGAAGATAGGTGCTGCGGTATATTCCCTCACCTGTGCTCCTGTAGCCAGACAAGCCTGCATAAGTCCTTTCTCGGCATTGTCAACAATCAGTTCCTCGCCAAAGGCATTGATGAAATGTTTGGTACGTCCCGTGATTACGAACTTATAAGGGTCTTTCTGCGTGAACTTGACGGTATCACCTATCATATATCTCCACAGACCGCACGACGTACTGATAATCATCGCGTAGTTTTTGCCGATTTCAACGTCCCAAAGCGGTACAATCTTCGCACCCTCCTTCGGGTATCCGTCCTCACACATATCGTCCATCGGACAGAACTCATAGAACACGTCATAGTCTATCATCAGCAACATGGCAGGGTCGTTCAGATCGTTCTGGATACCGAAGAAACCCTCGCTGGCATTATACGTCTCCATATAGTGCATCTTTTCGCTGCGGATAATGTTCTTATACTGCTCGCGATAAGGGTTGAACGCCACTCCACCGTGAAAAAAGACCTCCAGATTCGGCCACACATAGGCAAGATTGTCCGTACCTTTCAGTTCCATGACCCTATTCAGCACACTCAGCATCCACGACGGCACACCACTGATATTGGTTATGTTCATGTCCTGTGCCACCTTGGCTATCTTGTCGCGTTTCTTCTCGAAATCGCTCATCAGGGCAATCACCTTACTCGGCACACGGGTCAGGTTTGCCACCCGGGGTATATTCTCGATGAGGATGGCACTGAGGTCACCCACCAGACTCTTCGGAGTATTCAGGTTCGGGGTATGACTGCCACCCAGAATCAGACTCTTTCCCCTCAGAATATTGCTCTTAGGATTGATTTTCAGGTAACAGCTCACGCAGTCCTTACCACCCATATAATGGATTTTCTTCAGTCCGTCGTCACTTACAGGAATGAATTTCGACTTGTCGTTGGTCGTTCCCGACGACTTGGCATACCAGCGCACACGCCCTTTCCACAGCACATCCTTCTCCCCCTCACGCATCCGGTGGATATAACCTTTCAATTCCTCGTACGTGTTGACAGGGATGTTTTCCGTAAACTGCTGGTAAGTCTCAATGGCATCATAATTATGCTCCTTGCCCCATTCCGTATTGCGTGCCTTACGTAACAGTTTCTTCATCACCTTGAGTTGAATACTATAGGCACGGGTGCCGTAGCGGGCAATAGCTTTTTGCCTGCGCTGGAAGTAAAGTTTGTTTAAAACCTGAGTTGTGTTCATCACAAAATTAGTATTTACACGCAAAATTAGTGCAAGCCGAGGGAATTTGCAAATTTATCAGCCTAATTCGCTTTAGTTTCTTTTGGCGCATGACTGTCCCTGCGGGCACTTTTCGATAATAAATCAACGATTTTATCGGGATTTTCAGCCATAATTACGGCTCCTTGCTGCTGAAGAAATTCCTTTGAGCGGAATCCCCATAAAACCGAAATACAAGGCAAACCGGAGTTGCAGGCTGTCTGAAGGTCCACATCCGAGTCACCCACATAAATGGCATCCTCCTTCTGCGTACCAAGTTGTCGGAGTGCTTCCTCCACCATGTCGGGTGCAGGTTTACGTCTTACGTTCGCACTTTCACCTATGGCTACCTCTATCGAGTCCTTGAACCACTTCTCGTACAGTTCCGTCACACCTGCCTGCAGTTTATTCGAAACGATGGCAAGTCTGTATCCCTTCTCCTTCAGTTCGGCAAGCAGCTTGTCTATACCCGGGTACAGCCTTGTATTGTCCTGGCAATGCTTGATGTAATGGTTCTTGAAAGCCTCGAAACAGCGTTGAAATGCCGCATTTCCTTCCTCATCCTCCATATCCGGTTCTGCCGGCATGGCACGCATGATGAGTTTCTGCACACCGTTTCCGACGAACGAACGTATCTCGTCGAGCGTACGTTCCGGATATCCGCATGTACGAAGGGCATAGTTCGTACTCAGGTACAGGTCTTGCAGCGTGTCCATAAGTGTACCGTCGAGGTCGAACACTATTGTTTTCCTGCCTGCCAGTTCAGCCAAGGACTTGTCATAACGGCTGCGTTGCTGCATCTTCCGGTTCCGCGCCTCCACCGTCTCCGCAATACGTAGAGCCAGTTTCGAGTTCTGTTCGATAGCCTGCAGCGCCTCCTTACATGCCAGCTGGTCGCTCTCCACCTTCTTATATCCCTTGCCGTTTCCACTCACCACACCCTCAATCAGTACCTGGCACTTGAATACAGGTCCCGTCTGTTCGCGCGACTCGTTATATACGAACTGCATCTTGTACTGGTGCTTCTGACACCATTCCAGCAGACGACTCTTGTAGTTCGGTGAATTTTGCAGCATTTCATCGAGCGAAACGTACTTTCCGAATATCTCTTTTTCGATGAATCGGTAGCAATACTTATAACCGCGATCCAGATATACAGCTCCGCAGAGAGCCTCGAACGCATTGCCGTTCACATAACTGTTGTGCGACTTATACACATCGCCCGAGTGCAGAATCAGTTTGCCGAGTCCCATCTGGTTGGCTATCTGGTTGAGCGACTTCCTGCATACAATCCTGCTTCGCAGCGTCGTCAGGAATCCCTCCTGCTTCGTTCCGAATTTCCTGTACAGGATATCAGCCACGATGGCACCCAGGATGGCATCGCCCAGAAACTCCAACCGCTCGTTGTTCAGCGTGTCTATCTTCCTGATTTTCTTCTTGTACTTCTTAGCCTCCTCCTCGCTCAGGTGGTGCAGACTCTTATGTTTCAGAGCCAGGACATACAGTTCGATATGGTGCGGATAAAACCCGAGGATATCCTTCAGCATATAATAAGGCTTCCTCTCCCGAAGGAAAAGAAGCCTCACTCTATCTATTAATAATGAAATCATATTCGCGTCAGCACGGCATTATGCATTGTACTTTTTGAAGATAGCACAAGCATTGTGTCCGCCAAAGCCGAATGTGTTGCTCAACGCAGCACGAACAGTACGCTTCTGAGCCTTGTTGAACGTGAAGTTCAGGTTGTAGTCGATTTCCTCGTCCTTGTCATCCTCTTCGTGGTTGATAGTTGGAGGAATGATATCGTTCTGTACAGCCAGGATACTGAACATAGCCTCAACAGCACCGGCAGCACCGAGCAAGTGACCAGTCATTGACTTCGTCGAACTGATATTCAGTTTGTATGCTGCATCACCGAACACTTCCTTGATAGCCTTCACCTCTGAGATGTCGCCTACATGAGTGGAAGTACCGTGAACATTGATATAGTCGATGTCCTCCGGCTTCATTTCAGCATCCTTCAGCGCACGCTCCATAACGAGCTTTGCACCGAGACCTTCCGGATGACTTGCTGTGATATGGTAAGCATCAGCCGACATACCGCAACCAGCTACCTCAGCATAAATCTTAGCACCGCGAGCCTTTGCATGCTCCAGTTCTTCGAGCACGAGTACACAAGCACCTTCGCCCATCACGAAACCGTCACGGCTTGCGCTGAACGGACGACTTGCCTTCTCCGGTTCGTCGTTACGTGTAGAGAGAGCCTTCATAGCGTTGAAACCACCTACTCCCGAAGCCCAGATAGCTGCTTCCGAACCACCGGTAATCATTGCGTTAGCCTTACCCAGACGAATCAGGTTGAAAGCGTCAGCAAGTGCGTTGGTCGAAGAAGCACAGGCAGAAGTTGTTGTATAGTTAGGACCATGGAAACCGTTTTCGATTGAGATATAACCGGCAGCTATGTCAGCAATCATCTTCGGGATGAAGAACGGATTATACTTCGGACCTAACTGAGCTCCGTTGATAGCATAATTGCTTACCTCTTCCTCGAATGTGCGGATACCACCGATGCCTACACCAAGTACCACACCTACCTCGTTCTTGTTTACATTCTCACCAGCGATACCCGAATCCTCGATAGCCTGCTTGGCAGCAGCAAGAGCATACATAGTGTAGATATCCATCTTGCGGCTCTCCTTGCGGTCGATATACTGAGTAGAGTCGAAATTCTTTACTTCGCAAGCGAACTGTGTCTTAAACTGAGAGGCATCAAAGTGAGTGATAGGAGCAGCACCACTCTTTCCAGCCTTAATGTTTTCCCATGTCTTCTCTACGTTGTTACCCAGCGGAGTAACAGCACCAAGACCTGTTACAACAACTCTTTTTAATTCCATCGTCTGTTTCGATTAAAAAAAAATTACCATTTACTATTTTCCATCGTTCCTGCCCTACACGCCCCGCACCTTGTAAACTACAAAATACGCTGCACCGGCAAGAAAAAAAATAGTAAATGGCAACCGTTAAATCTAATTATTTTGCGTTAGCCTCGATATAAGCGATAGCGTCAGCAACTGTGCTAATCTTCTCTGCCTGATCGTCAGGAATATTGATACCGAAAGCTTTCTCAAATTCCATGATAAGCTCTACTGTGTCGAGCGAATCAGCGCCCAGGTCGTTAGTGAAAGATGCTTCTGGCTTAACATCAGCCTCATCTACGTTCAGCTTATCTACGATGATAGATTTTACTCTTGCTTCAATTTCAGACATAATCTAAATTTTTTTAGTTATTAAATAAATAATGTTTATCTCTTGTTTTATACTATCTCACACTTAATTCGATGCAAAGGTAAGTATTTCTCTCATTATAATACAAGAATATTATCTAAAAATGTATTAAAACTGCACAGCGAATATATAAAATGTGCAAAAACACGGGTGTTAACCCACACATTTTGCAATACCAACAAAGCAGAATGTAAATAAAGTCGTACCGTTCACTTCGCTTCGCTCGTGCAAGGTAGGCTGCATCTCGGAAATAAAAATAAACGGATTTATTTTGTATTTCGCTTGATTTGCACTACCTTTGCAGCCGATTTGCGACGAATTGCAGATTCGGGCTGAAAGAATTGACGATTTGTTGCAGATAGTATTAACACTATAACTAATTCATTATTATGTATTTAGATTCAGCTAAGAAGGCAGAAATCTTCGAACAGTACGCAGGTTCTGCTAAAAACACAGGTTCATGCGAGGGACAGATCGCCCTGCTTACCTATCGTATCCAGCACCTTACAGAGCACATGAAGAACAACCACAAGGACTACTGCACAAACCGTTCTTTGGTTCACCTCGTAGGTCAGCGTCGTTCACTCCTTGAGTACCTCAAGCGTAAGGACATCGAGCGCTACCGTGCTATCGTTAAGGCTCTCAATCTGCGTAAGTAATTCCAGAAAAAAGAGACAAGCACCATTGCCGCCATACTCTCATCGGGTACGGCGGCAATCTTTTTCCATATACATAATATATTTTATTCCCCCTTGTTAATCAACTTCCATTCGCGAGGGGTGAAGTCCGAAGTATCCGGTTTCCACGCAGGGTCGGGCATATACCACCAGAACTGACTGAAGTACTTCTGCAACTTCTGGTCCTTGAACACATAGCCGCGACTCGCATAAGGCAGATTCTTCAATATGCGAAGAGTCTCCTCCGACTTGTCCGACTCCAGAACATAACCACCTGGATTATACATATCGCTGCGGTCGTAGAATGTGCCGAGGATGAAATTATCGTAGTTGAGTCTTTCAGCCGACTCGATAGTGAAATTACTTACAGGTCTGAAATTCCTGGCATGCCACTCCACCGTACCGTTTCTCAGGACAATCTCCGTAAACTGTTCGTTCCAGTTCTTCACCTTCTTCATCTTGCCCACACTCTTGGTAATTACGAATGGCGACTGCGCAAATACCGAATCGCACACGTAGAAATGTTTTGCAGTACCCGGAGTCTTTATCCGCAGCGTGAAATCGTCAATCTGCCTGTTCGACCACCGTTTAGCCGGCAGAAGCCAGTAGGGCACTTCGAAAGTGCGACCCACACCATAACTCATCTTGTAGCGGTACGTATGGTGCACCTTGTTCTTTCCCGGTTCGAAATGTGCCTTGAAATAATAAGCATAGGCAAAATCAATCAAACTGTCCCTCTCCCTGTCGTACAGCATACTGTTGTCAGGCAGATCCTCCCCGTCACGCATCTTCACCTCACCATACGACTTCCACCTCTTCAGGTCGAGCGGCCAGAAATCGCAGTCCTTATCATATTCCGATTTCACCACCGCATTCATGTAGTCAAGCTTTTCGCCGTTCATCTCCACCGTGAAATCACTTATATACGGATGCACCCCCTTCGGATTGAAGTCCGCATCATCGTTATAAGGAGCGCAAGCCTCAAAACCCATAATCACTACCTTCTCTCCGCCCCTGTTCGTCAGCGTATACTGCACATCCACCTTCGCATACCCGTCATCCTGCAGACAGATAGTCAGCACCTCCTTCGTCAGCGCAATATCACTTTCCATCACCGGCACCAGATGATTTCC
>CACYGK010000006.1 GCA_902774005.1 uncultured Bacteroidales bacterium
CGCAGGATTGAGACCATTTTATACACGAAGCCAGTTTCGCAGTTTCACAGTTTCACAGTTTCAAGCGTTTTTTCACTCGTCTCGCGCAATATATAGATTTAGAATCTCATAGAATAAGGTACCTTATTCTATATCTTTTCTATATATATACTATAACGTTAGATAGAAGCACTGAACCCAGACGTTCAAAGCATCGTATCCAAACGTTTGAGGCATCGTAGCGGAAAAATCGTTCCTTAGGAGAAAAGTTATTGAAACTGTGAAACTGTGAAACTGTGAAACTGAGCGAAAAAAGAGATTATATTTGTCTGTTTTATTTTGCATTGTATTCGCTTAACCGTATCTTTGCAAAAAATCCATGCAAAAAATCCAAAATATGAATGCGATAAGAAGGTTTCTTTTTTTTATGATGTGTATGGTGACAGCCTTGCAGGTATGCATGGCTGAGACTATCACAATTACGTATAATGAAGGAAGTGCGGCTACGGTCGGAGGTGATCAGGTGGAGGATGTAAAGATTGCTGTGAAGGGAAATAGAGTGAGCATAAAGGATCTGCGCGACTATGAGAAAAAGCTGAGTACGCTGACTTATGTGCTGAAGGGAAAGACAAGTGACGGACAACTGAAACTGAATACGTATGTAAAGGCTCGGATTCTGCTTGACGGAGTGGATTTGACTTGTCAGGAGGGTGCACCGATACATCTGAAGAATAAGAAGATGGTCACGATGGAATGTGTCAAGGGTAGTCATAACCGAATCGTAATAGCTGCATGTAACGACACTGCGAAGAACAAACAGGCTGCGATTTGGGCAAAGGATAAGCTGACGCTGACGGGTAAGGGAACTCTGCAAGTGGAAGCTCTGGGCAACGGCTGCAAAGGCATAAACTGTAAGGATGACCTGAAGATAGACGAACTAACTCTCAGCGTCGTTACAAAAGGGGATAATCTTGGTGTGGACACCACAAAGATGATGGGACCACCAATGGGTGGAAGAATGTTTCCACCAAGGGATAGTGTACAAGGAATGCCTCCGATGGGAGATATGCCTGGTGGTATGCCCGGAGGCAAGCAGAAATACATCGCAACATGCAAGGGCATAAAGTCTGCGGGTACGATAACCATTGGTTCGGGAACAGTCAGTGTGGAAACAAACAGTGCTGGTGCTGAGGGTATCGAAGGAAAGAAAGGTGTGACGATAAGCGGTGGAAACGTAACCGTAAACGCAGTGGATGACGGAATGAATTCAGGTGGAAAAATTATGTTTACGGGGGGAAACGCAACTGTGATAAGTTTAACGAATGATGCTATAGATTCAAACTTAGGAGGAATGATGCCACCGTTTGAGAACGACGGATTTATGGAATCAGAGAAGGAAAAGGAATCGTCTATTGTGGTTGCAGGTGGAACTGTTATGGCATGGAGTAAACGTGGGGCACCTGAGGAAGGACTGGACTGCGACTTCGCACCGATAGAGGTGTCGGGAGGTACGTTGTTTTCTATTGGTGCAGGCATGGGTGAGATGCCGTCGGTACCGACTGAAGAGACTGCAAAACAGGCTACTGTGCTTTTCATCGGTCTGAATTTCAGCGAGGGAGAGCAGGTGAAGGTGACGGACAAGGCAGGAAAGACTCTTATCAATTTCAAGGCTCCGTTCGACTTCCAAAGGAGTGCGAGTCTGGTGTCGTGTCCTGCATTCAAGGCTGGAGGCACATACACGTTGACAAGCGGTAAGGAAACAAAGGATTTTGAATTGAACAAACAGTTTACGATAGTTAGATAATGGCTAAGGATAAAATACAATATGTATGTACTGCGTGCGGATATGACAGTCCAAAATGGATTGGCAAGTGTCCGTCGTGCGGCGAGTGGAACACGTTCGTGGAACAGAGAGTAGGAGGCAAGAAGACGTACGACAAACGGTTGCAGTTCAATACTGCTGACGAACCGAAGACTAGTCCGATACAGATGCGTACAATAAAGACAACGGAGGAACCGCGCATCAATATGCACGACGATGAACTGAACCGTGTGTTGGGTGGCGGACTGGTGCCAGGTTCACTCGTACTGCTGGGTGGCGAACCGGGAATCGGTAAGTCAACACTGGTGCTACAGACAGCTCTGGGACTGAAGGACAAGACTGTGCTGTACGTAAGCGGTGAGGAAAGTGCACGTCAGATAAAACTGAGGGCTGACCGTATAACGAAGGAGGAGAGCGGTGTGCTGGTGGTATGTGAGGCGATGATTGAGAATGTGTTCAAGCATATAGAGACATGCAATCCGGACATCGTAGTCATCGACTCCATTCAGACTATGGCAACGCAGGACATCGAGGCAGCTCCGGGTAGCATCAGTCAGATACGCGAATGTGCAGCATTGCTGCTGAAGTTTGCAAAGGAGACGAATATCCCTGTCATCATCATCGGACATATCACAAAGGAGGGTACGATTGCAGGTCCTAAGATTCTGGAACACATGGTAGACACCGTGTTGCAGTTTGAAGGCGACCAGCATTACATGTACCGCATAGTAAGAGCCATAAAGAATCGCTTCGGTTCAACTGCTGAACTGGGAATATATGAAATGAGGCAGGACGGACTGCGTCCAGTGACTAATCCGTCGGAACTACTGCTGAGCGATGTGAGCAACAGCGAAGGACTGTCGGGAGTAGCCATCGCAAGTGCGATAGAGGGTGTGAGACCACTGCTCATCGAGACACAGGCTCTGGTAAGCAGTGCAGCATACGGTAATCCGCAACGTTCGGCTACGGGTTTTGACCTGCGACGACTGAATATGTTGTTAGCTGTACTGGAAAAACGTGTAGGATTCAAACTGATGCAGAAGGATGTGTTCCTGAACATAGCAGGAGGTATAAGAGTTACGGATACAGCCATAGACCTTAGTGTGATTGCAGCCGTTTTGTCGAGTAATGTAGATACTGGAATAGATCGCGATGTATGTATGACTGGAGAGGTAGGACTCTCAGGTGAGATTCGTCCTGTAAGCAGAATCATGCAACGCATAGCAGAAGCAGAGAAACTGGGGTTCAGAACTATCATCGTACCCAATGCCAATATGCAGGGCATAGACACGTCGAAATTCAAGATCCAGATACGTCCCGTAAGGAAAGTGGAAGAGGCACTTCGGGAGTTATTTGGATAGAAAATAAATAATAATATTGCGCAACCAGAACAAATCTGATTTTCAAGAGGTTGTAAATTTAATATAAAAGTTGTGCATTGATTTTCTTGTCTTAATGCATAACTTTTACTATCTTTGCACCAAATTTCTCAATAAAGTATATTATGGCGGTGTCAAAAACAAGAAAATTACTTGTAGATGTTGCAAGACAATTGTTTGCAAAACAAGGATTTGAAAGCACTACGATGAACGACATTGCTGCGTTGTCGAGCAAAGGACGACGCACACTGTACACTTACTTCAAGAGCAAGGAAGAGGTGTACTATGCTGTAATCCAGACTGAATTGGAGCGTTTGTCGGAGCGCATGGAAGAAGTTGCAAACAAACCTATTGCGCCGGAAGAAAAACTCGTACAATTAGTTTTTACACATCTGGGTGTTATAAAAGAAGCTGTGTATAGAAACGGAAACCTGCGTGCCGAGTTCTTCCGCGACGTGTGGAAGGTGGAAGCTGTGCGCAAGAACTTCGACAAGAACGAAATCAACCTGATTCGCCGTATCATGAACGAAGGAAACGACCAGGGGAAGTTTGAGATCAGAAACGTGCGACTGATGGCTGAGATTTTCCATTTCTGTCTGAAGGGATGTGAGGTTCCGTTCATCTACGGACGATATGCAGCACAAAACGAAGAGGAGTTATATCCTTACGTCAGAAACATGATAATGAAACAACTGAAAAAATAAACACATATTTTATTATGGGACTTTTAACAGGTAAGACAGCTCTCATAACTGGAGCTGCACGTGGCATCGGAAAGGCCGTTGCCATCAAGTTTGCACAGGAAGGTGCAAATATTGCATTCACAGACCTCGTACTTAACGACGACATGGCAGCAGGACTCGAAGCTACCCGCAAGGAAATCGAAGCTTTAGGTGTGACTTGCCGTGCTTATGCAGGCAACGCTGCAGACTTCGCAGAGACTGAAGCTGTAGTGAAGCAGATACATGCTGACTTCGGCAGCATCGACGTACTGGTAAACAATGCCGGTATCACAAAGGACGGACTGATGCTCCGTATGAGTGAACAGCAGTGGGACGCAGTACTGAACGTGAACCTGAAGTCGGCTTTCAACTTCATTCATGCAGTATCTCCTATCATGCTCCGTCAGCGTGGTGGTTCAATCATCAACATGTCATCGGTTGTAGGTGTACACGGAAATGCAGGTCAATGTAACTACTCTGCTTCAAAGGCAGGTATGATTGGTCTGGCTAAGTCAATTGCTCAGGAATTGGGTCCGAAGGGTGTACGAGCAAATGCAGTAGCTCCCGGATTTATCGAGACTGCAATGACTGCGCAGCTGCCTGAGGAAATTCGCAACGACTGGATGAAGAAGATTCCATTGCGTCGCGGTGGTCAGGTAGAGGATATCGCAAACGTATGTCTGTTCCTCGCATCTGACATGTCAAGCTACGTAAGCGGACAGGTGATACAGATCGACGGCGGAATGAATATGTAAATTAGTTTACTGTTTACCGTTTACGGTTTACTGTTTAGTCAATGACAGTCGTTTACGAAGACAATCATATCATCATCGTTTCGAAGGAAAGTGGAGAGATAGTACAGGGTGACAAGACCGGTGACACACCACTCTCGGAAACGGTAAAACAATACATCAAGGAAGCGTATGCCAAACCGGGCAACGTCTTCCTTGGTGTTGTTCATAGGCTGGACCGTCCGGTGAGCGGTCTGGTACTCTTTGCTCGCACAAGCAAGGCTCTGCCACGACTGAATAAGATGTTTGCCGAGGGCAATATCCACAAGACGTATTGGGCTATCGTTGCCAATACCCCACCCCAACCTGAAGGTACAATAGTTCATTGGTTGGTAAGAAATGAAAAACAGAATAAGTCGTATGCTTACGACCATGAAGTGCCAAACTCAAAGAGAGCAGAACTCGACTATAAAGTCATCGGAAAAAGTGACCGTTATTGTCTGGTGGAGGTAGTACTAAAAACCGGACGCCACCATCAGATACGCTGTCAGTTGGCAAAGATGGGATATCCGATTAAGGGTGACTTAAAGTACGGAGCAAAGCGCAGCAATGCGGACGGAAGTATCTGTCTGCATTCACGCCGTATGGAGTTTGTGCATCCGATAAGCAAAAAAGAAATTGTCGTCGAGGCACCAGTCCCCAACGACAATCTATGGAAAATCTTTTAGAATTAACAGTTTTGTTTAACGCTTTTGTTCAAAGGCTTCGATTTTTTCAGTATTACTGAGCAGGAAATCGATGTCGTCGTATGCATTCATGAGACAGTACTTCTTATAAGAGTTGATGTCGAAGTGCTCTGAATGACCTGTTGCCATATTAGTAACAGTCTGATTAGGTACATCGACCTTCACCTCAGTCCTGCTGTCATCAGCGATGCTTGCAAAGAGTTCCTGCTGGAATTCACGACTCACGATGACAGGGAGTACGAAGCAGTTGAGGAGGTTGTTGCGATGGATGTCGGCAAACGAACTGGATATGACGACACGGATGCCGTAGCCGGCAATTGCCCATGCTGCATGTTCGCGACTCGAACCACTACCCCAGTTCTGACCACCGACGATGATTTCGTGAACACCCTTACGTGGAGCCTCGCTGTACTGCGGGAGGTTCATCACAAAGTCTGCAACCGGCTTGCCGTTAGCATCGAAACGGAGGTCGTGCATGAAGGCATCGCCAAAGAACTTAGGGTCGCGAGTAGTACTTGCAAGATAGCGTGCCGGAATAATCAGATCGGTATTACAGTTGTCAATCTCGATAGGAATACAAGTTGACTGTATGATGTCGAATTTCTCTTTTGCCATAGTCGTTTAAAGTTTACGAGGGTCAGTAATAACACCTGTAATAGCTGAAGCTGCAACTACAAGTGGAGATGCAAGAATGGTGCGGGCACCCGGTCCCTGACGACCTACGAAGTTACGGTTGCTCGTAGAAATGGACAGTTTGCCGGCAGGTACCTTATCAGGATTCATAGCCAGACAGCTGGAGCATGACGGCAGACGGAGTTCGAAGCCTGCATCCTCAAGAATCTTATCAATTCCTTCGTCGATAATCTGCTGACGAACGAGCCATGAACCTGGAACGAGCCATGCAACGACGCTGGCAGCCTTCTTCTTTCCCTTCACGATGCTGGCAAAAGCACGGAAGTCCTCGATACGTCCGTTGGTGCAGGCACCAAGGAAACAATAATCGACTGGAGTACCTTCCAGTTTCTGTCCAGGTTTGAACTGCATATAATCAAGCATGCCGAGGAACTGAGCCTTGTCTTCTTCAGGAATGCTTTCGAGTGTAGGAATGCATTCGTCAATGGCGATACCAGCACCCGGATTGGTTCCGTAGGTGATGCGTGGAGCGATATCTTCAGCACGGTATGTCACTTCCTTATCAAATACTGCATCAGAATCGGAATAGAGTTTGCGCCACTCCGCTACTGCCTTATCCCAGTCGGCACCTTTGGGTGCGTATTCGCGACCCTTAAGGTATGCAAATGTTGTATCATCGGGAGCAATCAGTCCGGCACGACTACCCATCTCGATTGAGAGGTTAGAGAGTGTGAGACGACCTTCCATCGACATGTTCTTGATAGCACTTCCGGCATATTCAACTGCATAGCCTGTAGCACCGCTGGTAGTCATCTGAGCCATGATATAAAGAGCTACGTCCTTGGCTGTAGTACCCTTAGGCAGCGTGCCTTCGACGTTGATACGCATTGTCTTGGGTTTTGACTGCAGGATACACTGTGATGCGAGTACCTGTGCCACTTCGCTTGTACCGATACCCATTGCGATGGCACCTACGGCTCCGTGGGTACTGGTGTGGGAGTCACCACAAACGATGGTCATACCAGGCAGGGAGAGTGCTTTCTCCGGACCTACAACATGGATGATACCATTGTCCTTCGTACCCATTGCAAAGTGTTTGATACCAAATTCCTTACAGTTGTTTGCAAGCGTTTCAACCTGCTTGCGACCTACAGGGTCGTTGATTACTTCTTGCTGGTCGGATGGTGTGTTGTGGTCGGGCATAGCTACGACGTGGTCGGGACGGAATACCTTCACACCTTTGTCTCTCAATGTGTCAAATGCCTGCGGACTGGTCACTTCGTGTGCGTACAGACGGTCTATATATAATTGTGTAGGGCCGTCTTCCACGTTCTGAACCACGTGGGCATCCCAAATCTTATCAAATAATGTCTTTCCCATATTTTTTATCTGAACTTGTTTATACAATCGATGTAGGCTTCGACAGAAGCTGTAACTATGTCGGTATTGGCACCGAAACCATAATATACATGTCCGTCGTGCTCTACCTGCATGTGTACCTTTCCGAGGTCGTCGCTACCCTTAGAGATAGCCTGGATAGTGAACTCCTTCAGCACCATCTTACGCTTAATGATATTCTTAAGAGCATTGATGGCTGCATCGACAGGACCATTACCCGAAGCAGCTGCCTCGAAATGTTCGTTGGCAACCTGAAGTCCGATGCTTGCTACGCTGCGTACACCTTTACCTGTAGTAACCTGAAGGTAATCGAGTTTGACATTGTGGGAAGTACTGCGGTCGGAACCTGCAAGAACGAGTACATCGTCGTCGGTGACTTCCTTCTTCTTGTCTGCCAGTTTGAGGAACTCCTCGTAAATCTTGTCAAGACGTTCGCCATCTACATCTACTCCGTTAACATGTAGACGGTGTTTCAGTGCAGCACGACCGCTGCGGGCAGTCAGTACGATTGCATTGTCATCGATTCCGACATCCTTCGGGTCCATAATCTCATAAGTGGAAGCGTTCTTCAACACTCCGTCCTGATGTATGCCGGAAGAGTGAGCAAAGGCGTTGCGACCCACGATTGCCTTATTAGGCTGAACAGGCATATTCATCAACGACGAAACCATACGGCTCGTCGGATAAATCTTAGTAGTATTGATATTAGTCTCGATGCCGAGGTCGGGGTGAGTCTTGAAAATCATTGCCACCTCTTCGAGCGATGTATTTCCGGCACGTTCGCCGATACCGTTGATGGTAACCTCAACCTGACGTGCTCCACCAAGTACACCGGCTACGGTATTGGCTGTTGCCATACCAAGGTCGTTATGACAATGGGTTGACAGAATGGATTTGCCTGCTGCAAAGGCATCTACATGTTCGTAGAGATACTTTATCTTCTCGTGATATTCGTTGGGCACACGGAAACCGGTAGTGTCAGGAATATTACATACGGTAGCACCAGCCTTGGTGACAGCATCGATGACACGAGCGAGGTATTCGTTGTCGGTACGTCCGGCATCCTCAGCATAGAACTCTACGTCATCGACATATCGTCGCGCATACTTCACAGCTGCTACGGCACGTTCGATTATCTCCTCAGGAGTGGAGTTGAACTTATACTTAATATGATAAGGACTGGTACCTATACCGGTGTGGATACGCTTGTGCTTCGCAAATTTGAGTGCGTCAGCAGCTACATCGATATCCTTCTCTACGGCACGTGTAAGTGCACAAATAGTTGGCCAGGTAACAGCCTTGGAAATCTCAACTACACTGTTGAAGTCGCCGGGGCTGCTGATAGGGAAACCTGCTTCGATAACGTCAACACCCAGAGTCTCCAGTTGCTTTGCAACCTGAATCTTCTCCACTGTGTTCAACTGACATCCCGGCACTTGTTCTCCGTCGCGCAGTGTAGTGTCAAAAATAAATAATCTGTCTGCCATAATATGTTTGTTTTATAAATTGATCTCACAGCGTCGAGCACATCGGATAAAAACAAAACCCTCCTCACGGCACTGTGAGAAAGGTTATAGTTCGTTATGATTTTATCCCATACACATACTTTTACATACCTTTCTCACCACAACCGTGTAAGTCGTAGCGCCAGCAGGGATATAATAGCTGTATATGTCATAATGCCTCATTGTTTGCGGCGCGAAGGTACGCATTTATCAATAAAGTACAAAATAATCGAAGAAAAAGTTGGCAGTCACAAATATAATTTGGAAATTTGTAAGCAAAATATAATACCAACACAAAAGACAAAAAACAAAAAAACATGGCAAACAGATATCTTTTGGGATTCGATGTCGGCAGTTCATCTGTCAAGGCATCGCTTGTAAATGCCGACAGCGGTAAGTGCGTTGCAGCGGCATTCTATCCCAAACATGAGGCAGAGATTATAGCCGTAAAGGCTGGTTGGGCAGAACAGAATCCACAGACCTGGTGGGAGTATGCAAAAATGTCATTGCAGGCAGTTATGTCGGAAGCTAACGTGAAAGGTGACGAGATTGCAGCCGTCGGCATTTCCTATCAGATGCACGGACTGGTATGTGTGGACAAGAACCAGCAAGTGCTCCGTCCAGCTATCATTTGGTGCGACTCACGTGGCGTACCCTATGGCGAAAAGGGATTCAAGGACTTAGGTGAGCAGTGGTGTCTGTCGCACCTGCTGAATTCCCCAGGCAATTTCACAGCTACAAAGTTGGCTTGGATAAAAGAGAACGAGCCTGAGTTGTTCGAGAAGATATATAAGATAATGTTGCCGGGCGACTATCTGGCAATGCGTCTGTCAGGACAGGTAGGTACTACGGTGAGTGGTCTGAGCGAAGGTATGTTCTGGGACTTCAAGGAGAACCGTGTATCGCAGACTCTGCTTGATTACTACGGCTTTGACAAGTCAATATTGTCGGATATCGTGCCTTCGTTCGGTATAGAGAGCGAAGTATGCAAGGAAGCTGCCGAGGAACTAGGATTGAAGGTAGGAACTCCTATCTCTTACCGTGGTGGTGACCAGCCGAACAATGCCCTGTCGTTGAACGTAATGAATCCGGGCGAGATAGCTGCTACTGCAGGTACTTCAGGTGTAGTATATGGAGTGCTTGGCGAAGTAAACTATGATCCTCAGTCGCGTGTCAATACTTTTGCTCATGTCAATCACACAGACGACTTGACACGTCTTGGAGTATTGCTCTGCATCAACGGTACGGGCATCCTGAATGCATGGACTCACAGGAATATAACTCCTGAACTGGGTTATGCAGAGATGAACGACCTTGCAGAGACCGTACCTGTAGGAAGCGAAGGACTGACGGTTATTCCGTTCGGAAACGGTGCAGAACGTGTACTTGTAAACAAAGAGACAGGCTGCTCGTTCAATGGTCTGAACTTCAACAAACATAATAAGGCACATATGGTAAGAGCTGCTCAGGAAGGCATTGCCTTCTCCTTCTGCTACGGAATCGAAATCATGAAGGAGATGGGTATGAATATCCGAAATATCCATGCAGGAAAAGCAAATATGTTCCTGAGTCCGTTGTTCCGTAATACATTGTCAAGTGTTTGTGGAGCTACTATTGAATTGTACGACACTGACGGCAGTGTGGGTGCAGCCAAAGGTGCAGGAATCGGTGCAGGAATATACAAGAACTGTGACGAAGCTTTCGCATCATTGGAGAAACTGGCAGTTATCGAACCTGATACCGCTCAAAAAGAAAACTATCTGACAGCATATAACCGCTGGAAGGAAACACTTAATAACATCATATAAACTTTTCATTCTATAAAACTTTTATTATTTAAATTATGAAAGAGTACTTCAATTTTACAGGTAAGATTCCCTTCGAGGGAAAAGACAGCAAGAACGTGATGGCATTTCATTACTATGAGCCAGAACGTGTAGTAATGGGCAAGAAAATGAAGGATTGGCTGAAGTTCGCTATGGCTTGGTGGCATACACTCGGCGGCGCAAGTGCAGACCAGTTCGGTGGACAGACTCGTTTCTACGAGTGGGACAAAGCTGCTGATGCAGTTCAGCGTGCTAAGGACAAGATGGATGCAGGTTTCGAGATTATGGACAAGCTCGGTATCGAATATTTCTGCTTCCACGATATTGACCTCGTTGAGGAGGCTGATACTATCGAAGAGTATGAAGCTCGCATGAAGGCTATCACTGACTATGCTCTGGAGAAGATGAAGCAGTTCCCAAACATCAAGCTGCTTTGGGGTACAGCTAACGTATTCAGCAACAAGCGCTATGCTAACGGTGCCAGCACTAACCCAGACTTCGATGTTGTTGCACGTGCTATCGTTCAGATTAAGAACGCTATCGATGCAACTATCAAACTTGGTGGTCAGAACTATGTATTCTGGGGTGGACGTGAAGGTTACATGAGTCTGCTGAATACAGACCAGAAGCGCGAGAAGGAGCACATGGCTACAATGCTGACTATGGCTCGCGACTATGCACGTTCTAAGGGATTCAAGGGTACATTCCTTATCGAACCAAAGCCAATGGAGCCATCAAAGCATCAGTATGATGTTGACACAGAGACTGTTGTTGGTTTCTTGAAGGCACACAATCTGGATAAGGACTTCAAGGTTAATATCGAAGTAAACCACGCTACTCTGGCTGGTCACACTTTCGAACACGAACTCGCTTGCGCCGTTGATGCAGGTATGCTGGGTTCAATCGATGCTAACCGCGGTGATGCTCAGAACGGATGGGATACTGACCAGTTCCCAATCAACAACTACGAACTGACACAGGCTATGCTGGAGATTATCCGCAATGGTGGTCTTGGCAATGGCGGAACAAACTTCGATGCTAAGATTCGTCGTAACTCAACTGATCTTGAGGATCTCTTCATCGCTCACATCAGTGGTATGGACGCTATGGCTCGCGCTTTGCTCAACGCTGCTGACATCCTCGAAAACAGCGAACTGCCAGCAATGAAGAAGGCACGCTATGCAAGCTTCGACAGCGGCATGGGTAAAGAATTCGAGAACGGCAAACTCACTCTCGAGCAGGCTTACGAATACGGAAAGAAGATCGGTGAGCCTAAGCAAACTTCCGGTAAGCAGGAGAAGTACGAGACTATCGTAGCTTTATATTCTAAGTAAGCCTCGTAGTTTTTTATTCTGCGAAAATCTCTAAAACAGCAGGTTTCAATCCCTTACCACTCACTTTGATGGTAATGAAACCCTGCTGTTTTACTGTTTGTATAGCGAACACAAGTTGTCCGTGGAAGACCTTCATAAATGGAGATGTGAACGGTTCAAGACTGGTTGCATCTCCATTACATATTCCCTTAAATAAGGCACTTCCAGTAACCTCTACATGAATCTCATTATCGGCATCAGGACACAGATTTCCATGCTTATCCGTTACATCTACAGTAAGGAAAGCCATATCGTTACCATCGGCTTTCAGAATAGGATATTCCTCAGCTTTATATAATGCCTTATCGGCTGTAATTCTGATACGACTCGGTTTACCGGCAGTTTTCACAGTCTCAGTACCAGCCTCATTTCCATCCTTATCATACACCACTACTTTCAGTTCTCCGGGTTTGTAAATCACATCGTTCCAACGGAGACGGTAACGGTCGAGACGAGACTTGGGGTCTTTTGTCTTCTTACCCTGACTCACACCATTGACGAAGAGTTCAGCCGTAGGATGATTCGTGTAGCAATAGACAGGTGTCACCTCCCCTTCTCTATCCTCCCAGTTCCAATGCGGTAAGAGATGTATTGTAGTCTCTTCCTGATTCCAATGTGAGCGGTATAGCCAATAGCGGTCCTTGGGCAGTCCGGCAAGGTCAAAAATGCCGAAATAAGACGAACGACTTGGCCAATAGTTGTCGTATGGTGTCGGTTCGCCAAGATAGTCGAAACCCGTCCATACGAATTCTCCTATTACCCAATGTTTGTCATCCTGCAGCTGCCAATCGTCGTCGGGCAGGTTGCTCCATGAACAAGCAGTAAGGTCGTAACTTGAACATTGACCATCAGGATATGTCACACCTTTCTCTTCAGTAAGCGGGAACTTGTAAACACCACGTGAGGAGACGGTAGATGCTGTTTCGCTACCAAGCAAATAACCCTGTCCCAATTTTTCATAAGCCATCTCATACTTGTGTACACGATAGTTCATTCCAGGTACTTCAGCAATCTGTGCAAATCCTGTATTGAGGGCATTATCTATACGGTCCATGCCGTTGGTAATAGGACGTGTCTTATCATACAGACGAACTGTCTCCTGCAAATGGCGCAACATCTTCGGTCCTTCCTTCATACCCTGTTCGGGTATTTCATTACCGACACTCCACATGATAATGGAAGGATGCAGACGATTGGCACGTACCAGATTCTCGATGTCACGATCGCTCCATTCCTTGAAGAATCGGGCATAGCCGTTTTTACACTTTGCATATACCCACATATCAAAACTTTCAGCCATCACCATCATACCGAGTGAGTCGCACACATCCATCTGAATCTGTGACGGCATATTATGAGCTGTACGAATGGCATCACAACCCATAGTCTTTAGGAGTTCAATTTGACGGACGATAGCGGCTTTATTTACAGCCGCTCCAATCATACCCAAATCATGATGTAAACAAACACCTTTTATCTTCCGACTCTGACCATTAAGTGCAAAACCTACTTCGCGATTACATTCCACTGTACGAAAACCTATTCTCTTTTTCTGTCGGTCGAGAACCGCACCCTTGGTACCATCATTATTAACTACACAGAGTTCGACTGTAAGGTCGTACAATTTCGGATTTTCAGGCGACCACATCTCAACTCCGAAATATGTTCCCGTAGTTGTTGCCCTACCCTCACGGTCGAGACGTACAAGACGTGATATGTCCTTGTTTCCAATACGAACAGTAAATTCGAAACCAAGGAATTGTCCTCCAAAACCTATTGCTTGAGCTCCGAACTGTTCAACTGCTATTCCGTCGTCGGGACTGACACTTATGGTATTGGCTGTGATGCTCCATTCAGCTATTGCACTACGACCTGTCTGAATCAAGGTAACTGGACGATAAAGTCCGGCACCTGGATACCATCGGCTACTCTCCTCCACATTCTGCAGGTGAACAGCCAAGGTATTATCTTTCCCGTCTTTGTTTACATATGGGGTGATATCAATATTGAAAGCATTATACCCGTACTTCCATTCACCTGCCTTCTTACCGTTGACATATACAACAGGTTCAGCCATAGCACCGTCAAAATTCAGTATGGCACGTACACAGTCTTTGTCCACCTTGAAATGAGTACGATACCACCCACTTCCAATCCAAGGCAGCGAACCACTTCGTCCTGTCTTCTCTGTTGCTTCCTTCTCCCCATTCTGTTCGATGGCAACAACCTGCTTGTCTATTTCCTTATCAAACGGACCAGCTATTGCCCAGTCGTGAGGAATACTCACCTCCTGCCACTTTGAATCGTTATATTTTGGTTGGGCAGCTTCATCACCCGACATCTTATCAGCTCTGGTAAATCGCCAACCGTCTCGCAAAAGAGTTTCCTTGCGATCTGCATCCGCATGCTGAATGCCACTCAGCAAGAGGGATGCAACAAGCACGGTGCGTAATAACTTTGTTTGTATCATGTCAATTATCTTTATATTTGTATTACATTCTATCGGCTAAACGACATCACGGCTGTAGGATTAGGTAACAAAGGCGACGAAGCACGTATAATAATATGCTCACTGTCAGCCTGAGGTACGAAATATGCCACAAGTCTTCCACCATAAACACGAAGACGGTTAGGACGCTGACGACCAGTTACTGTGATGTCTGCCATGTTTCCATTCTCCATACCCAGAAGTCGTGCTCCACGTACATTGAGCAGTATCTCGTTATCTGCATTCTTTACAAGATTACCGTCTTCATCAACCACTTCCACAAAAATATGAGTCAAGGAATCGGTACTTATCTTCAAGGTATAAGGAGTCTTTGTTGTCTTCACTTCATAGGAACTGCCATTATCTGCCACACAAGAAAGAGTTCCTGGTGCATACTCTATATCCCAATAACGTATTCCTGTTGCAGCATCAGTTGTCGGTTCACCTCCTATGTTATTTCCATTAAGTATGAGCTGCAGGGACTTAGCGTTGGAGTAACACACGACACGAACCTTCTGTTCGTCTTCGTAATTCCAAGTATCGTTGGCGTAAGGTGAAACAAAGCGCTGATTATTCTGACGCGAACCATAGCGCTGCGGTCCTAGTGGATATGTACCTATATAGCACACAGGCTTATCGCTCCACAACGAGGCACGATACCAACCGTTAGGCTTACGCTGTCCTGCCAAATCGAGCAAACCTGCTGACGAGCCTCTTGCAGGCCATACTCCACTCTCACCAAGATAATCAATACCTGTCCAGAGGAACTGTCCGAAGATGTGCTCATTCTCACTTACTGCTTTCCATGCAGCCAAGTCGTGTCGGTTTTCCGAACCATATAATATACGTTTAGGGTATTTCTCATGGTCTATGCCATAACGGCTTTCTGTATAGTTGTAACCTACAACATCAATAGCCTCGGGATATGCTGTCTCGTTCGACATAACCACACCTGCCAGAGCTCCAGTAGTAGGACGAGAAGTATCAATATCACGTACAATCTTCGCCAATCTCTGAGCTATAATACCTATGCGTTCTGCATTCGGCTGCTCAGGTTTATAGCCTCCATACACAGGTTGAGTGAATTCTGTACCACTGCCATTGAGCACAGGGTGAGAATAAGGGTCGTTTGGATAATCCACCTCGTTGCCTATGGACCACATGAATACAGAAGGATGACAACGGTCGCGACGTACCATATCTGCCACATCGCGATCTATCCATTCCTCAAAATAGCTGTATGTACCCTGAAATCCTGGAGCACCCTGGTTCCATCCTTTAAGCCACTTACGCTTAGGGAACTCCCACTCATCTGAAGCCTCATCCATAATCAACATTCCCATCTCGTCGCACAAATCATAGAGTTCAGGAGCATGAGGATTGTGACTTAGACGCAGAGCATTGGTTCCTAACGCTTTCAGTTCAGCTATGCGGCGACGCCATACCTCCTTGGGCACAGCAGTTCCCAACACACCTGCATCGTCATGTACACATACTCCTTTCACCTTCATCCATTCACCATTAAGTGCGAAACCCTTGTCAGCAGAGAACTGCAAGGTTCTCAATCCTACACGCACTTCAGACACATCCCCATTTGACAAACGTGTAGTAAGCGAATAAAGATATGGATTATCGAGAGTCCATCGCTGAGGATTAGGCACTTGGAGTTTTACAGTCACCTTTTCCTGAGTTCCGATTTTCCGCTCAGTCTTTGCAACAATCTTGCCTTCTGCATCTTTTAGTTCTACAGTGGCCTTCAACTGCAATGGACTCTTCTCTGTTCTGCAATCAGCAGTCTCAACATCCACTTCCAGCTCGGCTTTCTTTTTATTGATTTTCTTCAGTCTGTATGCCGTTCCCCACTGAGACAAGTGAACCTCCGGAGCACTGATGAGCCACACATTGCGATAAATACCGGAACCTGTGTACCAGCGTGAATCGTTCTCCTCACTATGGTTCACTCTTACAGCCAATACGTTTTCACCTGTCTTGTTCAGATATGATGTAATATCGTACATGAACGATGCAAATCCACTTGGGCGCTTGCCCAGCAGATGTCCGTTAAGATATACTTCTGAGTTGTTATATACTCCTTCGAAATACACATATTGTTTGGGGGCATCAGTAGCTCTGAAATGCTTTCTATACCATCCTATTCCACCTGGCAGATAACCCTGACACGATCCTTTGTCAGGCGACATAGGTTGTTCTACTCCCCAATCATGGGGTAATGTAACTTGACGCCATCTGCTATCGTCAAAATCAGCATCCTTCATGTCTGGACGCGACCCTGGCAAACGTTCGCCTGTAAGCAGATATTCACGCGCATTCCATAATGTGTCGATACGCATGAAATACCAGTCATTATTTATTCTCTCTGCTTTGCCAAAGGATACCTGTGCCTGCATTCCAATGACAAATAACTGTGCTAAAAACACAAATAAAAATCTTTTTCTCATAACTCAATTATCGTATATATGCTTTTATAATTCTTATCTCAACCTTCGGCACATCATTCGCATCAGTCTTTATTTTCTGGATTTTCTCCACGACAGCCATTCCCTCAACCACCTCGCCGAATACTGTATATTCGCCATCGAGCCAAGGAGCACCACCTTTACTACGATAAGTGCTACGCTGAGACTTTGTATATGTCAAAGGTGGATTTTCGGATACTGTCATACGAGCCTCATCAAGTAATGATTCCAGACGGTCACTCAATTTCCGAGGCTGACGGGCGGCACGGAGAGCATCTATCTCAGCTTTATTCTTGTCACAAAGGTGATCAAACAAAAACTGAGCCTCTCTTTCCTCCCTTGCCATCTCATAACCGTCCAAATCTGCATCGGAACAAATCTTTCCGGTAATAATATAGAACTGAAATTTGTCGGACATACGCTGAGGATTCTCGTCATCACCATCGCGTGCTGCACCCACAAAACCTCGCTGATGGAAATACTTCGGATATACTATCTCAGCAGGTATGCGTTCAGGTTGTAAAGTCGTGTCAACTGGTTCGGCACCAGGACGGGTGGCAGGGTCACCTGTCTGTATCATAAAGTTTCGTATGACACGATGGAACGTGACACCGTCGTATTCACCATTGCGAATATTCTGTATGATATTGTCACGATGTCTGGGAGTATCATCAAACAAAGCGATATGTATGTCGCCAAGAGTGGTTTCAAGTACGATTTCCGTACTTGCCCCCTCACGTCGCTGACCATTACAACTGACGAAGAGGATGAGCGACAGTAGGAAAAAAAACAGTTTCTTCATTATATTATACTGATAGTATTTTCGATGTTAGAATTTCAAGCCCCGATATACACGTATGCCCGTATGGTAGGGCTGTTTCTGCTCGTAGTCATAGAACGTCATCGTGTCCATTACCACTTTCTTGTAGAGACTGGATGCATGCATGAGATGCAGACGTCCGTCGTGCCAAAAAGCTATACCGATATGTTGGGTGTCGAGTCCGGGTTTTGAGGTAAGCATAGATACTATGTCACCATCGTGAACCACACCAAGAGCTGAAGACTGAGGCAGATTTAGAAGGCGTTTCGGAATAAACTTATATTTCTTGCCTTTTGAGGCTTTTTCATACTCACGTATCTTACTGATGAATAGCGGATGGTTTGTCAGTTGTTTGTAATACTTCGGAAATTTCGTCATATAGTAGATGTCAATTGTCTGAGTATCGACAAACACATCCGGGTCATACACCGACTTAACGATACCTAGTTGTTCGTTATCCTCACCCCACCATGTAAAATAATGCAGTCGGCTGGTATAGTCCGTCATCTTTCCTGAGCGATATCGTATTGTGGAAAGCCAACGACAGTAGTCCGAGAAAGTACGCTGATCATGTGCATCGCAAAGCGACAGAGCTGTCACCGTTTCAACGAAAGTAGTGCAATCAAGTCCGTGAAGGTTCACAATAAGATGTTCGCTGTCACCATTCTCAAGCGTATGGGCCACATAAGGCAGTCCGAGAAACTGCTTTCCAAAATAAATCATACGATTCTCCCCAGCTCTCTCTGTTTTGGCTTTTTCCAACAGTTTGACAACGAGCAGAGAGTCGTCACGGGTAACTTCAACCTGCGCCCACACATTATTTAATATAAAGAGGAGCAGAAATATTGTAAATAGTTTCTTCATCATTTCAATTTATTTGGTGCGAAAATACAACATTTTATGCTATTAAGAACCATCAACCAACAAATAATTTGTATGGTTACTGATTAAAAGTGCAGAATTGCTTGCAAAATCTAATGTTTTTGAACTATCTTCGCATAAAATTTAACAACCATGAAAGTCATAAACTATTCGGAAAGGGACAGCGTGGTAAGCCAGTTCATGGCAGAACTGCGTGACACGACCGTGCAAAACGACAGAATGAGGTTTCGACATAACATCGAACGTATCGGTATGCTAATGGCATACGATATCAGCAAGATGCTCGACTACAAAAGACAGACAATCGAAACTCCGCTCACTTCTACTGACGTGAGAGTATTGAAGGATAATATCGTCCTGGGTACCGTATTCAGAGCCGGACTTCCGTTCCATACAGGGTTCCTCAATATTTTTGACAAAGCAGGTAACGCCTTCGTGTCAGCATACAGATATTACCTCGACAAGGAATGTACGAAGGTGGGTGTGAAGATTGAGTATATTGCTTCACCTGCTCTCGACGGCAAGACACTTATAATCGTGGACCCAATGCTGGCTACCGGTGATAGCATGGAACTGGCATACCAGGCTCTGAAGACTAAAGGTTCACCGTCCAAACTGTTTCTGGCTTGTGTCATAGCAAGTAAGTATGGTGTTGAACGTCTGCAGAAAGTCTTTGCAAGCGATGATATAACACTCTTCTGCGGAGCTATAGACCCAATCCTCAACGACCAGAAATACATAGTACCGGGATTAGGCGATGCAGGCGATTTGATGTACGGCGACAAGCTGTAATCCACCATTCCTCCATTTGTTTTTGTGGCGCCTTGCGTCAAAATGTCATATCGTGTCAGTGCGAGTGTCAGTCGACCCGCACATGGCACGATTATTGTCTAATCGGCTGTCGTGCCGTAAAAATCACATATCGGCTACAGACAAATTAGAGTATTAACACAAAAACAATTAAATATTATGGGAAAGATTATTGGTATTGACCTTGGCACAACAAACTCATGTGTCAGTGTATTTGAAGGCAACGAGCCTGTAGTTATCACAAACAGCGAAGGCAAGCGCACCACCCCTTCTGTTGTTGGTTTCGTAAAGGATGGTGAGCGCAAAGTAGGTGATCCAGCAAAGCGTCAGGCTATCACAAACCCAAAGAACACAGTATTCTCAATCAAACGTTTCATGGGTGAGACTTACGACCAGGTGCAGCAGGAGATAGCACGCGTACCTTATACCGTAAAACGTGGCGACAACAACACTCCACGTGTTGACATCGAAGGTAAACTCTATACTCCACAGGAAATCTCTGCAATGATTCTTCAGAAGATGAAGAAGACAGCTGAAGACTACCTCGGACAGGAAGTTAAGGAAGCAGTCATCACCGTTCCTGCATACTTCTCCGACTCACAGCGTCAGGCTACAAAGGAAGCTGGACAGATTGCCGGACTCGACGTTAAGCGTATCGTCAACGAGCCAACCGCAGCAGCACTTGCATACGGTATCGACAAGGCTAACAAGGATATGAAGATTGCAGTGTTCGACCTTGGTGGTGGTACATTCGATATCTCAATCCTCGAATTCGGTGGCGGTGTGTTCGAAGTACTTTCTACAAACGGTAACACACACCTCGGAGGTGACGACTTCGACCAGGTAATCATCGACTGGCTGGCAAGCGACTTCAAGGCTCAGGAAGGTATCGACCTCACACAGGACCCGATGGCAATGCAGCGTCTGAAGGAGGCAGCTGAAAAAGCTAAGATTGAACTCTCAAGCGGTTCTTCTACTGAAATCAACCTGCCATACATCACAGCCGTAGGTGGTGTGCCAAAGCACCTCGTAACCACTCTGACACGTGCTAAGTTCGAAAGTCTTGCACACAACCTCATCCAGGCATGTCTCGAACCATGTAAGGCAGCCATCCGCGATGCAGGCATCTCTACAAGCGAAATCGATGAGGTAATCCTCGTAGGTGGTTCAAGCCGTATCCCAGCTGTTCAGCAGCTCGTACAGGATTACTTCGGCAAAGTACCTTCAAAGGGTGTTAACCCGGACGAGGTAGTAGCTGTAGGAGCTTCAATCCAGGGAGCAATCCTCAACAAGGAAGAAGGTGTGGGCGATATCGTACTTCTCGACGTAACTCCACTGTCAATGGGTATCGAAACTCTTGGTGGTGTCATGACAAAGATGATTGAAGCTAACACAACCATTCCTTGCAAGAAGACTGAGACATTCTCAACTGCAGCCGACAACCAGACAGAAGTGACTATCCACGTGCTTCAGGGTGAACGTCCGATGGCAGCTCAGAACAAGTCAATCGGTAACTTCAACCTCACAGGTATTGCACCAGCACGTCGTGGAGTTCCACAGATTGAAGTATCGTTCGACATCGACGCCAACGGTATCCTCAAAGTATCAGCAAAGGATAAGGCTACAGGCAAGGAACAGGAAATACGTATCGAGGCTTCTTCAGGTCTGTCAAAAGAGGAAATCGACCGCATGAAGGCAGAAGCAGAAGCAAATGCAGAAGCAGACAACAAGGAGCGTGAACGTATCGACAAGATTAACCAGGCTGACTCAATGGCATTCCAGACAGAGAACTTCCTCAAGGAGAATGGCGACAAGGTTCCAGCTGACGACAAACCAGGTATCGAAGCAGCTGTCGAGGCACTTAAGAAGGCAAAGGAAAGCGGCGACGTGGCACAGATCGATGCAGCCATCAACGACCTCAACGCAAAGATGCAGGCAGCAAGTCAGAAGATGTACGCAGCAGGCGGTGCTCAGCCAGGTGCAGGAGCTGGAGCTGGTGCAGGATTCCAGGGCGGTCAGCAGCAGTCAGGTTCGTCAAGCCAGAACAACGGTGACAATGTTCAGGATGCAGACTTCGAAGAAGTGAAGTAAAATAACTTAACTACATTCTATAACGATAGCGCATAGCCGACAGGTTGTGCGCTATTTTTATAAATAAAAAATGCATGTAAATAAATTTTCTGCTTCATTCTTTTGTTTTTCCGCTCACTTAATCGTACCTTTGCAGCCGATTTATGCCGTAGTGGCTCGAACAAGTAAGCTAAGAGAGTAGCTTCGCCCTGCGGTCCCAACCCTAAATAATAATAAAAAATGTACGTAATCGTAGAAATTCAGGGTCAACAGTTCAAGGCTGAAGAAGGCAAAAAGCTGTTCGTACACCACATTAAGGATGTAGAAGCTGGTCAGGCTGTTGAATTTGAGAAAGTTCTCCTTGTTGACAATGGCAAAATCTCAGTAGGTGCTCCTACAGTAAAGGGCGCAAAGGTTGTTGCTGAAGTTGTTTGCCCACTCGTGAAGGGTGACAAAGTATTGGTATTCCACAAGCGTCGCCGTAAGGGTTACCGTAAGTTTAACGGACATCGCGAGCAATTCACAGAGATTCTGATTAAGCAGGTTGTCGCTTAATTCATGAATGGAGAAAGAGAAAAGGAGACAACAGAAATTCATTAACAATCTAAAAACTACAATTCAACATGGCACATAAAAAAGGTGTGGGTAGTTCTAAGAACGGCCGTGAATCACACTCAAAACGACTCGGACTCAAGCTTTTCGGTGGTCAATTTGCTAAGGCTGGCAACATCATCGTTCGTCAGCGTGGTACAAAGCACAACCCAGGCAAGAACGTTGGTATTGGTAAAGACGACACTCTCTACGCACTCGTAGATGGTACAGTTGTATTCAAGAAGGGTCGCCTCAACCGCTCTACTGTTTCAATTGTTCCAGCAGTTGCTGAATAAAGAAAACTTAATTACTAAATAAGAATCTCCCCTTGGGCAATGCTCAAGGGGAGATTTATTTTATATTATTGCGAAATAACGAAACTTATTCAGCTGAGAATTCTTTGATGCGCTGTTCTTCCGACAACTTACAGATGAGCAGGGTGTTATCTTTCTCTGCCACGATATAGCCGTCGAGACCCTGGATTACAACTCTCTTCTCCTGAGTGGTGTGTATCACACAGTTCTTAGTCTCGTAGAGACGGATATCCTGTCCTATCGTGTTGTTCTTATCGTCATCAGCCTTGGCTATGGTGTGGAGCGACCCCCATGTACCAACATCGCTCCATCCGAAACTTGCAGGCATCACGAATATCTCGTCTGCCTTCTCCAACACAGCATAGTCAATGGAGATATTCTCACACTTCGGAAACTCCTTGTCGATGATTTCCTGTTCCGTGGCAGTACCGTAGATAGGCAGCAGAGCCTCGAATATATCATTAACATCTGGCAGATATACCCTCAGCGCATTGATGATGGTACGTACATTCCAAACGAAGATTCCGGAATTCCAGAAATACTCCTTATCCTGAATATAACGCTTTGCAGTTGCAAGGTCGGGTTTCTCCTTAAACGAATCAACACGGAAAATCTCCTTGTTACGCAATGACGGTTCATGACTGTTAGCCTGGATATATCCGTATCCGGTTTCAGGACGTGTGGGCTTCATGCCGAGAGTGACGATGCTGTCAGTCTCCGATACAAACTGCAGAGCGGTATTGATGACACGCTGGAACTCCACCACGTCAGTAACTAGATGATCGCTCGGAGCAACTACTATGTTAGCCTTCGGATTCTTTGCCTTGATACGCCAGCTGACGTATGCGATACAAGGTGCTGTATTGCGACGACATGGCTCAAGCAGAATATTCGACTCAGGCACTTCGGGCAACTGCTGCTTCACGATGTCCTTGTATTTCACACTGGTTACCACCCATATATTCTCAGGCAATACCAAACCCTTGAACCTGTCAACAGTCATCTGAATGAACGTACGTCCTGTACCAAAGACATCGATAAACTGCTTTGGGCACTCCGGTGTGCTCATTGGCCAAAAACGACTGCCAACGCCGCCAGCCATTATCACAAGATGATTGTCTGCTTTACTCATAATGAAAAATACAATTTAGCCTCAGAATTTACAAAATTCCTCGGGGTGAAACTTTTATGTTTGTGGTAAATTAGCCTTTCTTACCTTGCATTGAAACTGCAAAGTAAAATCGTTTTAATCTATTTTCCAAATAATTAAAGAAAATTATAACAAATGGTAGTCAATTAGACCTTTCAATGGCTCTTTTAGAACATTTCCAATGGTATAGCCGAGCATTTCTGCCACTTCTTTAATCTCCTCTTGGAAGATATAGCCTACAGAACCCACAATATGAACGGTAGAACCTTCATACGAAGCAATGTTGCGGACGAAGAACTGGCGGAAACAATCGAGCAGCAGAGTGCGGATAGCAGGATCATCACGATGCAGGGCACAGAAAGGTGAAAAACTTGCGAGGAAACGGTTAGGAAATGCCTCGCGATATGTCTTCTGAATAATGCTTGCAGCCGTTTCGTGAGTCTCCTCGAAGAAACGTTCACATATTTCATCGGGAAGCTGACGTTTCAGCACATCGCCCACAAGACGTTTGCCGATATATGCTCCACTACCTTCGTCACCCAGGATGAAACCAAGTGGCGACACATTCTTCTGAATCTTTGTTCCGTTATAATAACATGAGTTGGAACCAGTACCCAAAATAGCCACGATGCCGGGTTGGTTGCCACAAAGACCTCGGGCAGCACCCAACATATCGCTCTGTACCTCTATAACAGCATCCCTGAAAAGCTGACGCATAGCCGTTTCCACTTTCGGAGCAGCTTCAGGTGTGCATCCGGCTCCGTAAAAATAAATCTCAAGCGAATCGCCCGTCGAGATACCACGAGTCAGAATACCCTTCTGCTGAGAACCTTTCTGCTGCAGAATCTGAATGATGTAAGGCAGCAACTCAAACTTCATCACACGGCAGATATCGTTCTCCGACTGCTGAAACGGGTTAATGCCCTGAGTGTTGCAGAACTGCTTGTTACCCTCGTCGTCTATCAGACACCAGGCTGTCTTTGTAGAACCGCTGTCGGCTATGAGTTTCATATCGACTCCTTATCTTATTTGTACGAAATTCAGATTCTATTCTCAGATTGCTAACACTTAATATTCAGCTCCTTTACTATGCTACTGATGCGCTCCATAGTAGAAAGACGTGAAGGAACAAGAGGCAGACGGAGTTCGTTCTCCACCAGTCCCATGCTGCTGAGCATAGCCTTCACTCCGGCTGGATTTCCATCAACAAAGAGAAGTTTGAAAAGTTCGGCAAACTTATGGTGAATAGTAAGAGCGTTGGCATAGTCGCCTGCAAGAGCCAGACGAACCATTCGACTGAACTCCTTCGGCAGGGCATTTCCTATTACGGAAATAACGCCGGCTGCTCCAAGTGTTATGAGCGGAAAAGTGATGCCGTCGTCACCAGAGATGACATCGAAATCCTTTGGTTTGTTCTTGATGATATCGTCAATCTGACCGAAATTGCCGCTTGCCTCCTTTACGGCTACTATGTTCTCGCAGTCGCGAGCCAGTCGCAGAGTTGTTTCGGCAGTCATATTGACACCCGTTCTGCCAGGTACATTATAAAGTACTACAGGCACAGGGCTGTGTGTAGCAATGGCACGGAAATGCTGATAGAGTCCCTCTTGCGACGGTTTGTTGTAGTATGGACAGACGCTCAGAATGCCGTCGATGCCTCGAAGGTCAGCAGAACAAACCTGACGTACGATGGCAGCCGTATTGTTGCCGCCCATGCCGAGCAGGATTGGTATTCTGCCCTGCACCTTGTCGCGCACAAGATTGATGATGTTCTGTTTCTCCTCGTCTGTGAGTGTAGGGGTTTCGGCTGTGGTACCCAATACGCAGAGGAAGTCGGTACCGTTTGCGAGTTGATAGTCAAGGAGTCGGCGCAGCGATGTGTAATCAACCTCTCCAGTCGCCGTGAATGGGGTGACGAGAGCTACACCAAGTCCTTTGAAAATATTGTGTGCCATTTATGCTTTTTCAATTTCGGGTGCAAAGGTAAGACTTTTCATTGTTTTTTATTCTATCATTTCAAGAAATTCTTCCTCGTTTACGATGCGTACTCCAAGTTTCTGAGCCTTCTCCAATTTTGCAGGTCCCATATTCTCGCCGGCAAGGACGAATGACGTATTTTTAGAAATGCTGCCTACATTCTTTCCTCCATGCTGTTCGATGAGAGCCTTGTACTCGTCGCGAGAGTGCTTTGCAAACACACCTGAGATAACAATTGACTGACCAGCCAGCTTGTCCGTATGTCCTGCGAGCGACTCCTCCGAGAGTGACATCTGGAGTCCTGCATCGCGCAGGCGCTGGAGTACGTCGAGGCACTTCTCATCGTGGAAGTATCGTATAATGCTTTCGGCTATCACCTGTCCCACCCCGTCTACGTCGAGCAACTGTTCGAGTGTTGCATCCTTCAGCGCATCTATATTCTTAAATGAACGCGCGAGGAGTTTGGCTGTTGTTTCGCCCACGAAACGTATGCCGAGAGCAAAGACTACACGTTCGAACGGTACCTGCTTCGAAGCCTCGATGCTATCAACCACTTTCTGTGCCGATTTGATTCGGTTGCGGTTAGGTCCGCAGATGTCAGCCACACGCAAGGTATAGAGGTCTGCTACGTCGTGTATCAGTCCGCGCTGCCAGTAGTCATCCACCGTCTCAGGACCCAGCGAGTCGATGTTCATAGCCTTTCGCGAGATGAAATGTTCAATCCTTCCCTTAATCTGCGGCGGACAGGTAGAGTCGTTCGGACAGTAGTGGGCTGCCTCGCCTTCTACACGGATGAGCGGAGTTCCACACTCCGGACAATGGGTAATGAACTGTACGGGCTGCATGTCGGGGGTGCGCTGCGAAACATCCACTCCCACCACCTTCGGAATTATCTCACCACCCTTTTCCACATAAACCATGTCACCGATATGGAGGTCGAGTTGGCGTATGATGTCGGCATTGTGGAGCGAAGCCCTCTTGACTACCGTTCCTGCCAGTTGTACAGGATTCATGTTGGCTACAGGAGTGATGGCACCCGTACGTCCTACCTGATAAGTCACCTCGTTCAGTCTTGTACATTCCCTTTCAGCCTTGAATTTGTAAGCTATAGCCCATCGTGGCGACTTGGCAGTATAACCCAGATGGCGCTGCTGACGCAGAGAATTGACTTTCAGTACTATTCCGTCGGTAGCAACGGGCAGGTTCTTGCGTTCCGTGTCCCAATACTCGATAAACTCAAGCACCTCTTCCACCGTCTTGCACTTCTTCATGCCCTGACTGATTTTGAATCCCCACTCCGCAGCCATCTGCAAGTTCTCATAGTGCCCGCCGTCAGCAGGTATCTCGTCACCCAGCAGATAATAGAGGTAGGCATCGAGTCCGCGTTCAGCTACTACGCGCGACTTCTGCGACTTGAGTGTTCCGCTGGCTGCATTACGCGGATTGGCGAAAAGGTCTTCACCCGCCTTTGCTCTCTGCTCGTTCAGTGCTTCGAACGAAGCCCAAGGCATCAGAATTTCACCTCTGATCTCAAACTCGTGAGGATAGCCGCTGCCTTCCTTCAGACGTAGAGGTATGGAACGTATCATTCTGACGTTAGTCGTCACATCATCGCCTTGCACTCCGTCACCTCGTGTCACAGCCTGAGTGAGTTGTCCGTCGATGTATGTGAGCGAAATGCTCAGACCGTCGTATTTCATCTCGGCACAAATCTCGAACGGTTCACCTTCGAGTCCCGTCCTCACCCTCTCGTAGAAGTCGCGTACGTCAGCCTCGTTGTAAGTATTGGCGAGTGAGAGCATCGGATACTTGTGCTTTACAGTCCGGAATGTCTGCGTCAGGTCGCTGCCTACCCTCTGAGTGGGCGAGTTCGGGTCGGCATACTGCGGATAGAAGAGTTCGAGGTCCTGCAGACGATGCATCATCTGGTCGAAGTCGTAGTCCGAGATAGTCGGTTGGCTGAGCACGTAGTAGTTATAATTGTGCTGTTCCAGTTCCTTTCGTAGTTTGAGTATTTCTTCCTGTGGGGTCATGGTGGGCTATTTGTTTTACTCTGCAAAGATACTTACTATTCCAAGACTATGCAATAGTTTTTAGGATACTCGCTAAGAATATTTGGGTTTTGAACACGTAACTTGCAGATAATCAGCGGGGAACACTATTGAAAAAGTGCGAATTTATTTTTTTATTGTCAACACGAATGTATCAATGTTCGTTTGTTCGTTTGTTCGCGCACTTTTTCAGCAAAATCCTCGCGCTAGATAGATTAACTTACTGATATATTATGGTTACATATCATTATATTCTTACTGTATATAATATATACTATATATAGGGAGGGTGTGGCATGGCAGTGCGACGAAGTCTCAGCGTCTCTGCTTTGTCACTTCATGGCAGTGGTGTACTCTATCAAAGAAGCTACAACATGGTTGAAAGTTGTGCGAACATTGTAACAAACGAACAAACTGAAACGAAAAGTCCCGGAAGCGGTCAGCTTCCAGGACTTGAGTGTATAGCCTGTACGAACAGAACTATACGAAGAGATTAATTCCTTTATCTGTAGTGTCCGCTGAATACATCATCGTATGGAACGGTGATATTGCTGAATGCACGGATTGTGATTGAAACTTCGCTCCATCCGTGATGACCACCGAGGATATTGTCAAGATAAGGCTCCCAACCATCATAAGGACTCTTGCAGAAGCCGAGTTGCAGACCGCGACCGTCCTTAATGAAGATATATGTCTTGTAGTACTCGTCTGGAT
Source organism: uncultured Bacteroidales bacterium (assembly GCA_902774005.1). Taxonomy (GTDB): domain Bacteria; phylum Bacteroidota; class Bacteroidia; order Bacteroidales; family Bacteroidaceae; genus Minthosoma. Next base: position 28,459 of record CACYGK010000006.1, read on the forward strand.
CTTCCGGATCATCCATTGATTCGTATGGTTCGCCGAATGTTGCCTTAGCAGCATTAACAAGTTCGTAGTACTTATTTACGTCTTCTCCGTTGTTGTAGAAGAGAATCCATCCGTCGCCGAGTTTCGGACTGTTAGCAAAGTTGTAAGACCAGTTAGGAGTAGAACCTGATACAGTCGGTACCCATGAAGGAGGATTAGCACCTGTATTGAACTGAGCCAGAACTGTGTATGGGAACGAACCTGTGACTGTACCTTCATAGGTAGTAGAGTGATTGCTATACACAGCCTTACCACTGATTGTCACAGTAGCCGTTGTACCGTTAACTGTGTAATCGAGGTTGAAGTTATCGTCTTTAGTGTAAAGCGATTCGTGAACATCACCATAGGTATACAAACTGAAGGAAGCACGAGACGAATTCTTGCTGAAGCTTAAGTATCCATCTTTTGAACTATAATTTTGGTAGTTAATCATATCGCCGCCAAGAGTCAGAATACCGCCAAAAGTAAATGCCGGGAGATCGGAGATTGTCTTTGTTACTACAACTGAGCCGTCAGTGCTTGTGAACGTAACAGAGCCTGCAGGAATATAAGCAGGACTGATTTCGTAGTTTTCAGTCATATCAGCACCTGTGAGGGTAATGTTCTTGCGATAGATAGTACCGTCAGCAGCCATGATGTTGAGTGTTGCAGCACCTACATGACTTGCTGGCAGATTGATGTAGTACTTACCGTCAACAGCACTCATGACAGCCTTTGTTTCGCCACCGTTATAAGATACGTTTACACTTGCCTGAACACCCTGACCATTGCTTGTGATTGTACCGTTGAGGTGAGCCAGCTTAGGCAGAACGAGGTTAACCTGAACTGTTGAACCCGCAGTTGTGATTTTAGCAACATCCTGCGATACTTCCGGAGTGTAGTTTGCATAGTCGGCAGACTTTACACTTACCTTGAATGCAGTATTTGTAGGAACGTAAACAGACAAGTAACCATCTTTATTAGTAGTTGCGCTACTCTGACCATAAACTACGCGCTGGAAAGCAACTGGAGCACCAGTTTCGTCCTTTACACTAACACTAAGATTTGCACGAGTCTCAGGATAGTCGAGGTTATGCCAAGAGAAGTGAGAAACAGTACCTACGTATGTACCGTCAGCCTGCTTGGTTGCCATACCTTCCTCTACCCATAAGCCCTGCTCTTCGTCGAAGTACCAGAGTGGAATCTGGTCGTGAGCTTCAAGACCTGCCGGAGCCGGGAATGTGATGGTTGCAGTCTGACCAGACTTCAGATTAACAGACTTACCTGCATCATCAGTAAGGGTGACACTTACCATACCGTAGCTGACGAGCTGAGCATCGCTGCCGTCTGTACGGATAGCGATAAGGTCGCCACCAGGCATCTGAGATTCAAAACCTTCGTCATTCGGATCCAGATAAGTTGTCGCAGCACTTACCTGACCTGTGATAGGAGATCCATCAGTAGTCTGGAGTGAGTTAGCAGGAATTTCAACCTTCATGTTTGGATTGCTGTAAGGATCTGGCTGGATGGTCGTTGAAGCTGTAGGAGTAAAATAAGAACTCGACTGGTACTTCATCTTTACATCCCATACATCGCCCTCCTTAAAGATTTCTGAACGAACAACATCAATATAGCCGTTTTTCTCGAACTTTACGACTACACGATTTTTGCTGTTTACGTTTACCTGTGGAAGGGTGAACGCACCGTTCTCGTTAGTGGTAGTTGATGCAGTTCCGCTGGTAACCTTAACGCCAGAAATTGGATAAGTACCTTCATATACGAAACCTGACAACTTAGCCATTGTCATGTCTGATGGGTTCACTGGTGTTGGAGCAGGTGCAGGTGAAGGACCAGGTTGTGGAGCTGGACCGTCATCGTCACTACTGCTACATGCAGTAAATGCGAGTGAACCTACGAAAAGGCTTGCAAGAAGCCAAAAATTCAGTTTCTTCATAGTGTTTTGAATTTAAAAGTTAATATTAAAGTATTAAAGGTTGGGTTATTTCTTTGTGTATTCAACTTGGAGATTTGCAAGTTCGCCATATGCCTTTATGCCATTAGGAATGAAAGGAATCACGTCGTCACCTGGGTTACTGAAGTATATAGGATCACCATAGACTCCCGGTTCTCCAGGATGCTTCCATGGTGTTGCCTCCGGATTCTCAATATTGATGTGATCAGAATCATCGTAACGACTTGTAAAGCTCTCTTCTGGAGTAAGGTGGATATAACCGTTCTGATAAGTAAATGTACCTATGTGGCGTTCACCCCAAGGAGTGATAATCAAGTCGAATTTATCACCGTCAAGGATGAGGACTGCGCGAGCGCCTACAAATCCGTGCTCAGACTGCCAATACCATTTGCCCTGAATGTCGGAAGCAGTAACAGGAATTGTAGCACCTTCCCTGTATCCGAACGAAGTCTGGCGCTCTTCCTCTCCAGAATAAGACTGGCTAGCAGGAATGATAGATATTGCAAGAATCACAGTCTTATTGTGAATCATTTCCACGTTGAAACTTACATCTTCGCCGTTGAAACGATAAAAAAGTCTTTCATTCTCAAACGTGTAAGCGCCATTATCATCTACATCAGTATCGTTAATCTTCAATTGAGTATCAGTAAATGAAAATTTGACAGGTGCACCGTTGAGATATACTTTCCACGAACCAATAAGGTCAGCCTTAGTAACTGCTGCTGGGGCAGGAGATGGAGCAGGAGATGGAGCAGGAGCTGGAGCAGGAGCTGGAGGAGTAGGGTCATCATTCTTGTCATCACCACACGAAACGAGTGTTGTTGTAAGTGCGCAGAAGCAGAATGCAACTGCCACAAAACTGAGGATTTTCTTCATAGTCGTTTTTTGATTTAAGTTGTTGCTATTCGATATTTTTAATAAATGACACCGCAAAAGTATGTAAACAAACGTTAACAGACAGAGCATTTTTGCAGAAATCATTCTCATATTTGCAGAAAGTTTTGTCAGAGGGCTAGGAGACTTGGATAAATAGGCGAAAAATGCGTACTTTTGCCAAGGATACATTTTTATAATACGTAGAGTCTCCTAAAGGACTGAAATCGTTCTGAAATTTGCAATATAGAGCAAAAAGCAGAGCTAAAACCACGAATTCATCGACAAAAAGCATAGAATATGATAAAATCACTCACAATCACAATGCCGCTGTTCGTCTGCTTCTTCTGGAGTCTGCTCATAGCAACAGACCTCATAAGAAACGGACTGAGAAGACACAGAATTTACCTTTTTGTGTTCTTCGTGGCAGCTACGGTACTCTATCTGGGACATGCCGTATTCTTCAGCCGCAGTCTGGAGTGGCTGCCCATGAGCGACTGGCTGTATTCCACATGCAACCTGGCAGTATATCCTCTATGGTACCTGTATGTCAGTTCGTTTACACAACGGCATTTCACAAAAGGAGAACAGTTCATCATACTGCTACCCACCATGATTGGATGTGCAGCTGTGGGTGTGCAATATATGATTATGTCGCCAGACGACACGGCTATGTTCGTGGAACAATATCTATACAATAACATATCGAACATGCCGTCGGAAGCAGGAAACATACAGGCACGTATCCATAATGCGTGCAAGGTGACTTTCGGACTGCAGCTCATTCCGATTCTCTATTTCGGCTACAGGAAGATTAAAAAGTTCAACCAGCAGGTGAACAGCATCTATGCTGACACGGAGAACAAGGTCGTTCCAGCTGCAATGCACTATCTGCTGATACTTTTCCTCGTCACATCAGTTATGTCATTCATCGTCAATGCACTCGGACGATACAGATTTGAAGACTCACTACCGCTCCTTGCCTTTCCATCTGTAATTTTCACGCTATTACTATTCTTCATCGGATACATCAGCTATTTCCAGACCTTCACAATTGACGACATCAAGTCGGACGAACTTGAAGCGGACGATTTCATCGAGAAATCAACGAATTCATCGGAACTTCGCGAACGCATTGAGCAGGTAATGATAACCGAAAAGCTCTATCTGCAACCTAATCTAAAGCTTCACGACCTCGTGAGATATGTGCAGTCGAACCGCAACTACGTGTACAATGCTATAAATAAGGAGATGGGCATCTCGTTCAACGAGTACGTAAACCGTCTGCGCATCGAGCATGCCATCCGACTGATGCAACAGCATGCCGACATGCCGCTGGCAGAAGTAGCAGAGAAGTCAGGATTCACGAGTATTGCCTCGTTCTATCGAAACTTCAAGCAATTTACGGGCAAAAGTCCGAAGGAATATTCAGGGGGGGGTAAGAAAACCGACTGATTCGGAAGATTAAAACAAAAGGCTTGACACCACGAAGGTATCAAGCCTTTTTGTATTCAGAATTTAAAAATGAAAGTCTTTCATTCTTCACCTACGACCTTCCAGATGCAAGCTGCGATGATAGCGCCTACCAACGGACCTACGAAGAAAATCCATACATTTGCAAGAGCGTCGCCACAAGCAAAGAGTGCAGGACCGAGTGAACGGGCAGGGTTAACAGATGTACCTGTGAAGTGGATGCCTACGAGGTGGATGAGGATGAGTGACAGACCGATAGCCAGACCTGCGAAGTTGCCAGCACCTACTTTTCCGTCAGTAGTACCGAGAACTACGAGTACGAAGAGAGCTGTGAGGACAGCCTCAACAACGATTGCAAGGCATACGTCACCACCGCAACCGGCAATGCCGTTAGCACCAAGACCTGATTCTGCTCCGTAGATGTAAGCAAGGAGAGCACCTGCAAGGATACCACCGATAATCTGGAATACCCAGTACATGCAAGCATCCTTAACACTCATACGCTTTGAAAGCAGTACACCGAGTGTGATAGCGGGGTTGATGTGGCAACCAGACACACCGCCTATAGCGTATGCCATAGCTACTACTGCAAGACCGAATGCAACGGCTGTACCAACAACAGCAGCTGTGTTTTCTTCTGCACATCCAAGTGAAACGGCTGCACCACAACCAAGGAATGTAAGTACGAATGTACCAACTAATTCTGCAAGATACTTTTTCATTGTAGTTTAATATTTTAAGGGTTAAACAATAAGTTCCAGAAAAGTCGCGAGGACTTTCTGGAACTTTATAATGTGTGATTAGTTGTTTTCAGGACGGAGCTGACGAACCACCTCAGCTGTACGCCACATCTCAGAGTTGTGGAGAGCTGCAAGTTCTTTCTCGAGACCTACGCGGTAGTCTGGCTTAGAGTTAGCGTCGATTGAAATCTGAGCCTCGTGACCACTCTTAACAGATGCATAGAGCTGTTCAACAACTGGCTTGATAGCATCGTGGAAACGTGGGAACCAGTCGAGAGCACCACGCTGAGCAGTAGTAGAACAGTTAGCGTACATCCAGTCCATACCCTTCTGAGCGAAGAGTGGCATGAGTGACTGAGTGAGCTCTTCAACTGTCTCGTTGAATGCCTCAGATGGAGTGTGACCGTTCTCGCGGAGTACTTCGTACTGAGCAAGGAGAAGTCCCTGGATAGCACCCATGAGTGAACCACGCTCACCTGTGAGGTCAGAAGTAGCTTCACGCTGGAATGTAGTCTCGAACATGTAACCTGAACCGATACCGATACCGAGTGCGAGTGTACGCTCGAGAGCACGGCCTGTAGCGTCGTTATATACTGCGTATGAAGAGTTCAGACCACGACCCTCGAGGAACATAGTACGAAGTGATGTACCACTACCCTTTGGAGCAACCATGATAACGTCGATGTCCTTTGATGGAACACAACCTGTACGATCGTTCCATGTGATAGCGAAGCCGTGAGAGAAGTAGAGAGCCTTACCAGGAGTGAGGTACTTCTGGAGGGTTGGCCATACTGACATAACTGCTGCGTCAGAGAGCAGACACATGATGATAGTACCCTTCTCTGCTGCCTCTTCGATAGAGAAGAGAGTTTCGCCTGGTACCCATCCGTCAGCCTTTGCCTTCTCGAATGTCTTACCCTGACGCTGACCAACGATTACGTTGAATCCGTTGTCGCGGAGGTTGCAAGACTGACCAGGACCCTGGACGCCGTAACCGATTACAGCGATTGTTTCGTTCTTCAATACTTCACGAGCTTTCTCAAGTGGAAACTCTTCGCGTGTTATCACTTCTTCGATAACACCGCCAAAATTCATTTTTGCCATAGTTTTTGTTGTTTAAAAAATTATATCGTTATTACGCGGTATTACGTTATTTCCCATTCCTTTTCTTCTCACGGTCTGCAAGGTATTCGTCGAGGTGTTCGGTGAAGTCCTTGGTGATACAGATACGACCTGAACGGACGAACTGGAGGACACAACCGATGGACTTGAGCGAATTGTAGAGTGAGAGGATGTCGGATGTGATGCCTGTCTTCTCGACTGTGGCATATATGCTGTTCACCTCAACGATGTGTGCGTTGTGGAGGCGTACCATGCGGCATACGTTCTTGTTTTCAAGCATCACAGGTGTGCTTATCTTGAGCAGACAGGTTTCGTTGATGAAAATCTCATCGTCGGTGAAGAAGTTTGCCTGAAGCACATCTATCTTTTTCTCTATCTGCTTGGTGAGCATCAATGCCATAGTGCGGTCGCAGTTGGCTGTGATGGTGTATTTGTGGGCTCCGGGAGTACTCGACGCACATACGTTGAGCGACTCGATGTTTACCTGACGGCGTGTGAATACTGCCGTAATCTGACTTAAGAGTCCGGGTACGTTCTCACTATATATTATAAATGTGTAAAGTCTTACGCTGTTGTCTTGTTCCATTTTCTCTTCTTTCTTTATTGCTTCGTTGCTTCGTCCGTTGAGAAGGCGGTCACATTTGCCGCATTCTGTACATACTCCGCATAATGCCCCACCCTTCTGTTGATCTGTAGATGTCATTGGGGTTATGGTTTGTATTCCAGAATCATCTCGTCGATATTGGCACCTGGCGGTACCATCGGCATCACGTTGTCCTCCTCCTTAATAGCACACTGCAGCAAGTACGGACCTGGAGTAGAGAGCATCTCTGCGATGGCTGCGTCGAGGTCTTTGCGTTCCACTACTGTCTTGGCTGGAATGTTGTAACCCTTTGCGATGAGTTCGTAGTCGGGGTTGAGCATCGGTGTGAATGAGTAGCGATGACTGAAGAACATCTCCTGCCATTGGCGCACATTGCCGAGGTAGTTATTGTTGAGCAGTATGATTTTCACAGGAGCGCCCTGTTCCATGATAGTTCCGAATTCCTGAAGGGTCATCTGCAGACCTCCGTCACCAACGAAAAGGCAAACTGTACGGTCGGGAGCACCAAACGTAGCACCGATGGCTGCAGGAATACCGAATCCCATTGTGCCGAGACCACCCGAAGTAACTACGGAACGAGGTTGTGTAAACTTGAAGTAACGGCATGCAAAGAGTTGGTTCTGACCCACGTCTGTTACCATGATGCCGGCATTCTTCGTAGCTTCGCTGACCTTACGTACAACCTCACCCATAAGCAGTGGTCCTTCCGTAGGATTGAGTGCCTTATCAATGACCTTCTGATATTCTTTCTCCTCGTATGGCTTGAATCCCTCTATCCATGCAGTATGAGTAGCCTTGTCGAGCAGTTTGGTTACTGCTGCAAGCGACTTCTTACAGTTTCCGTGAACGGAGAGGTTCACCTTTACGTTCTTATTGAACTCACTACGGTCTATGTCGAAGTGTATGATTTTTGCCTGTTTTGCGTATGTTGCAAGATTTCCCGTCACACGGTCGTCGAATCGCATCCCCACAGCAATGAGCAGGTCGCACTTGTTAGTCATCACGTTAGGTCCAAGATTACCATGCATGCCAAGGATACCCTTGTTCAGACGGTGGTCACTCTCAATAGCACTCAGTCCGAGGAAAGTTGTACCACAAGGCATGTCTGCTTTTTCGAGGAATTCTTTCAGTTCTTCACGGGCATTACCCAGTTCCACACCCTGACCTACGAGTACGAACGGCTTCACACTCTCGTTGATCATGCGCGCAGCCTGACGAATCTCATCTTCGTTGAGGTCGGGATCGGGTTCGTAAGAACGGATGAAGTCAGCCTTCACAGGTTCATACTCTACAAGCGAAGTCTGTGCATTCTTTGCAAAGTCGAGCACTACAGGTCCGGGACGTCCGCTCTTTGCGATATAGAATGCACGAGCCACTGCCCATGCCACGTCTTCAGCACGACGAATCTGATAGCTCCACTTTGTGATTGGCGATGTAATGCCTACTACGTCAACCTCCTGAAAGGCATCGGTACCAAGCATTGCCACACCTACCTGACCTGCTATGACCACCATCGGAGTGGAGTCGATCATAGCGTCAGCTATACCTGTAACGGTGTTCGTAGCACCCGGTCCGCTGGTCACGATGGCACATCCCACCTTTCCGCTCACACGGGCATATCCCTGAGCAGCGTGGACAGCACCCTGTTCGTGGCGCACCAGTATATGATTCAATGTCTTCTTATGGTCGTACAACGCATCATATGTTGGCATGATGCTTCCGCCCGGATATCCGAACAATATGTCAACACCCTCATTCTCGAGAGCACGCATCAACGCTTCTGCACCTGTTATCTTTTCCATATCAGTCAATAATTCTTACACCACCCTTATCAGCACTCGACACACTCTGAGCGTATGCACGCAGAGCCTTTGACACTACACGGTTGCGCTTCAGCGGCTGCTGAGGACGCGCTGCAAGTTCTTCGTCCGAGAGACGTACATTTATACTACGGTTCGGAATGTCAATCTCGATGATGTCGCCATCAACAATCTTTCCGATATTACCACCACTGGCAGCCTCCGGAGAGACGTGACCGATAGAGAGTCCTGATGTTCCACCGGAGAATCGTCCGTCGGTGATAAGCGCACATTCCTTACCCATGTGCATACTCTTTATATAAGATGTAGGATAGAGCATCTCCTGCATACCAGGACCACCCTTCGGACCTTCGTGAGTGATGACGACTACATCGCCCTTCTTCACTTTTCCTCCGAGAATACCCTCGCATGCATCTTCCTGACTGTCGAACACAACGGCTGGACCTGCAAACTTCCATATGCTTTCGTCAACTCCGGCAGTCTTCACTACGCAGCCGTCCTGAGCAATGTTTCCAAAGAGGATTGCCATACCGCCGTCCTTAGTGTATGCATGCTCAATATCACGGATACATCCCTTCTCACGGTCTGTATCGAGAGTCTCGTAGTTTGTATTCTGCACACCAAGCTGGTTGCAGAACTTGCCGGCAGGAGCACTTGAATAGATGCGCTTAGCCTCCGGGTCGATATTTGCTTTGAGTATGCTGTATTTCTCAATGTCTTCTGCGAGAGTAGCTCCGTTCACACGCTTCACGCTTGTATCGATAAGTCCGCCCTTAGCCAGTTCGCCGAGCAGGTTGAGCATACCACCGGCACGTCCACACTCCTGTACGCTGTACTTCTGACTGTTTGGTGCCAGTTTGCAGAGGAACGGAGTTTTACGTGACAGGGCATCGATATCCTTCATCGAGAAGTCAACACCTGCTTCCTGAGCAACAGCAAGGAGGTGAAGTACAGTATTTGTCGAAGCACCCATTGCGATGTCGAGGGTCATGGCATTGAGGAATGCCTTACGTGTAGCGATGCTGCGTGGCAGTACGCTCTCGTCACCGTCTTCGTAGTATGCCATAGCGTTCTTCACAATCTGACGGGCAGCAGCCTTCATCAGTTCGATACGGTTCACGTGAGTAGCAAGTATGGTTCCGTTACCTGGCAGGCTGAGTCCGATAGCTTCAGTCAGGTTATTCATCGAGTTGGCTGTAAACATTCCTGAGCAGCATCCGCAACCCGGACATGCACGGTTCTCAACCTCTGCCAGTTCCTCGTCGCTCACCGTCGGGTCGGCACCCTTAATCATAGCTGCAATGAGGTCGAGGTTTTCACCCTTATACACTCCTGCCTCCATCGGACCACCGCTTACAAACACAGCAGGTATGTTGAGTCGCATTGCAGCCATCAGCATACCCGGAGTAATCTTGTCGCAGTTGGAGATACAAACCATCGCGTCAGCCTTGTGGGCATTACACATATATTCAACTGAGTCGGCAATGATGTCGCGCGAAGGCAAACTGTAGAGCATACCGTCGTGTCCCATTGCTATGCCGTCGTCGATGGCTATAGTATTGAATTCAGCTGCATAACAGCCCAAACGTTCTATCTCAGCTTTTACTATCTGTCCTGCTTCATGCAGATGGGTGTGACCCGGCACGAACTGCGTGAAAGAGTTTACGATGGCAATGATTGGTTTACCGAATTGCTCACGCTTCATACCATTGGCAACCCACAGTGCTCTGGCACCTGCCATTCTGCGTCCTTCTGTACAGACAGAACTACGTAACTTATTCTTCATCTTTATACCTTTTTGTATTTTGCGTGCAAAAGTACGAATTTTATTCGTTATCCGAACAACAAAAACAAGAAAAACTGCATCGCGTTGCTGGTATTAGAAATAAAATTCGTAATTTCGCGCCGATTTTGTTGAAATAGAATCGATATAAGATGAAAAAACTGTTATTAGGCGACGAAGCAATAGCTTTGGGCGCCATTCATGCTGGACTGAGCGGTGTGTATGCTTATCCAGGTACTCCGTCGACCGAAATCACGGAGTTTATTCAGGCTGACGCCACAGCCCGCGAGCGTGGTGTACACAGCCGTTGGTGCACGAACGAGAAGACTGCGATGGAGGCTGCGTTGGGTATGTCTTACGCAGGAAAACGTGCTTTGGTGTGTATGAAACATGTGGGCATGAACGTATGTGCCGATGCCTTTGTGAACAGCGCCATTACTGGTGTCAACGGCGGACTCATCGTCCTTGCAGCCGACGACCCTTCGATGCATAGCAGTCAGAACGAGCAGGACAGCCGTTTCTATGGTAAGTTTGCCCTCGTTCCCGTATTCGAACCGAGCAACCAGCAGGAAGCATACGATATGGTAAGCAGCGCCTTCGACTTTTCCGAAGCATTGAAAGTACCTGTAGTCCTGCGTATCGTCACACGTCTGGCACATAGCCGTGCTGCCGTTGAAATCGGCAATCAGGGTGCCGAGAACAAACTCAACCCGTCAACCGACCAGTGGGTACTCCTCCCAGGTATCGCACGAAAGAAATATGTCGATTTGCTCAACAAACAACCTAAGTTTATTGAGGCAAGCGAGAACTCACGTTATAATAAGGTAGAGAAAGGCGGACAGAAGCGTCTTGGCATCGTGGCATGCGGTATTGGTTACAACTACGTTAAGGAAGCTGTAGGCAATGATGCAAATATTCTGAAGATCAGTCAGTATCCTCTGCCTGAGGCAAAGATAAAGGCTTTGGCTGCTGAGAACGATGAAATCCTTGTAGTCGAGGACGGACAGCCCGTCGTAGAGGAAGGTCTGAAGGCTCTGCTCGGAGCCGGCTATCCGGTTAAGGGACGCCTCACAGGCGACCTTCCACGTACAGGCGAACTCACTCCCGACTGCGTGGCAAAAGCTCTCGGCAAACCATGCGGAGCGGTTTACGAACCGGCTAAGAACCTTGCAGGACGTCCTCCACAGCTCTGTCAGGGATGCGGACACCGCGATGTCTATGCTGCCCTCAACGCCGTACTTGCTGAATATCCCGACTATCGCGTATTTGGTGACATTGGTTGTTACACACTCGGAGCCCTGCCCCCATTCAAGAGTCTTTCATCTTGTGTCGATATGGGTGCCAGCATCACTATGGCAAAGGGTGCTGCCGACGCAGGCCTCTTCCCAGCCGTTGCCATCATCGGTGACTCTACATTCACTCATAGCGGTATGACCGGTCTGCTCGATGCCGTCAATGACAAGTCGAACATCACCGTTGTCATCTCCGACAACCTCACCACAGGTATGACCGGTGGTCAGGATTCCGCCGGAACGAACAAGTTCGAGGCTATCTGTCTCGGTCTTGGTGTAGAACCCGAACACGTTCGCGTGGTCGTTCCACTTCCGAAGAACATGCCTGAAATCACTCGCATCCTGAAGGAAGAGATTGAATATAACGGAGTAAGCGTCATCATTCCACGTCGTGAGTGCATCCAGACAGCAGCACGTCACGCCCGTGAAGCAAAGAAAGCAAAGGAGGCAAACAAATGAAAAAAGACATCATACTCTGCGGTGTGGGCGGACAAGGCATCCTCTCCATCGCTACCATCATAGGCGAAGCAGCCACAGAGGCTGGCATCAACCTGAAACAGGCAGAAGTACACGGAATGAGTCAGCGCGGTGGCGACGTACAGTCGAACCTGCGTCTCTCTACCGAACCCATCTACTCCGACCTCATCTCACTCGGTGGAGCCGACGTTGTCATCTCTATGGAACCGATGGAATCGCTGCGTTATCTGCCTTATCTTGCTAAAAACGGTACTATCGTCACAAGCAATAAACCATTCGTAAACATACCCGATTATCCCGATGAAACCGCACTTATGGCAGAACTCTCAAGTATGCCATCTGTTGTTCAGCTCGACATTGAGAATGTAGCCAAAGACGCAGGCAACGCACGTGGTGCCAACATGGTTCTGCTGGGTATGGCTGCCCCATTCATCGAGATTCTCAGCGTCGAACAGTTGCGCAAAGCCATCTCCGTCATCTTCGCACGCAAGGGTGAGGCTGTGGTAGAAGCCAATCTGAAGGCATTCGACATGGGTGTGGAAGCAAGCAAGAAATAGAAACCCCATAAATACATTAATAACTACTATGATTCACAATCCCGCAATGGAGTGCATGGACAGAGAATCCATGCGAAAATTGCAGTCTGAACGCCTTGTCAAGACTGTAAAGAGATGTTATGAGAAGGTTCCTTTCTACAAGAAGAAGATGGACCACATGGGTGTAAAACCCGAGGATATTCGTGGCATCGATGACATCTACAAACTGCCTTTCACTACGAAGCATGACCTGCGCGACGAGTATCCGTTCGGTCTGCAGGCTGTTCCACAGAGTGAGATACGCCGTATCCACGCCTCTTCAGGTACTACAGGCAAACCCGTTGTCGGCACTTATACCGAGAACGACCTGAAGATGTGGGCTGAGTGCGTGGCACGAGTATTTGCTGTAGGCGACGTAGGTCCGGGCGATATCGTTCAGGTTGCATACGGCTACGGACTCTTCACCGGCGGACTCGGAGCTCACGACGGCGCACTGGCACGCGGAGCCGTTCAGTTGCCTATTTCGGCAGGAAACTCAAAGAAGCAAATCATGCTGATGAAGGACTTCGGCACTACTGCTCTCTGCTGTACTCCTTCCTACGCCCTGCACTTGGCGGAGGTGATTGAACAGAGTCCCGACATCAAGGCTGAAGACCTGAAACTGAGAGTCGGATTCTTCGGAGCCGAACCTTGGACTTGGGGTATCCGCCGCGAATTGGAAAAGAAACTGCACATAAAGGCAATTGACATCTACGGACTGACAGAGATGTGTGGTCCGGGTGTAGGCGGCGAATGTCTCTTCCAGAACGGTACACACGTGGCTGAGGATATGTTCTATCCGGAAATCATCAATCCTGAGACACTCGAACCCGTAGCACCAGGCGAAGAGGGTGAGTTGGTATTCACTTCACTCTGCAAGGAGGCTATGCCAATACTCCGCTACCGTACACGCGACCTTACCCACCTCATCTACGAGCCATGCGAATGTGGTCGTACGACAGTACGCCTCGGAAAGATTCTGGGTCGAAGCGACGATATGCTCATCATCCGTGGTGTGAACGTATTCCCGTCTCAGATAGAGACTATCCTGACAGAGTTCCCTGTCTTCACCCCACAGTATTTCATCACGGTGGACCGCAAGAACAACGAAGACACATTCGACCTCGACGTCGAACTGCGTACCGAATACTTCTCGCCGAACCCTGCCAAGCAGATGCCGTTCATCAAACCGCTCTACGACCGCATCGTAAGTATGGTGGGCATCAAGCCAAACATCCATATCAAGGAACCGGGCAACATCGAACGTTCGACCGGTAAGGCAAAGCACGTTCTCGACAAGAGAACTATCCTTACAGACTGGAAATAAGTCGGGTTCTATACAACAAAAAAACGGCGTCCCTGCCGTGCTGAAATTCCAAGCGCTTAGAATTTAAGTTTCAAGCGCTTGGAATTTTATTTCTAAGCGCTTGGAATTTCAACGACGCAGAAGCGTCATATTTTCTTACTTGAGAAACACGAGCCAGACGGCAGCGATAAGACAGAGAAAAGCTGCGAAATGGTTCCAATGGAGTTGTTCGCCTTGGAACATCATACCTGCAATAGCCGTAAAGACAGTAAGGGAAATCACCTCTTGGATTACCTTAAGCTGAACGAGGGTGAAGGGTCCGCCATTGCCGATGAAACCAATCTTGTTGGCAGGTACCTGAAGCGAATACTCAAAGAAAGCAATTGCCCACGAAAAGATGATTACAGCGATGAGAGGCCAACTGTCGCTGACGTGCATCTGTTGCAGTTTCAGGTGACCGTACCATGCGAGAGTCATGAATATGTTACTGCCGATAAGCAGCACCACAGTATATATTCCGTTCATATATTGATTTTTTGACGCTGCAAAGGTACGCTTTTCATTTTTAAATTGTACCTTTGCAAGGAAATTTTGTAAGAACACAAATTATGAAAAATACTCCATTAGATTACGAGACGGTGACAAATGCCATCAACGAGATGGCTTTAGGTGACTTTTCACAGGCAACGATTCGCGATATCCAGTCGTTGTCGAAGGTATTGGAAGAGAAGACAGGACAGACAGTTATCCACCTTGAGATGGGTGTGCCGGGTTTGAAGCCGTCGGACATAGCCATCGAAGCCGAGAAGAAAGCGCTGTCTGAGGGTTGTGCTACGATATACCCTCCCAACGGCGGTATGCCTCGCATCAAGCAGGCTGCATCGCGCTTCGCAAAGGCATTTATAGATGTAGATGTCGATCCGCTCTGCTGCATCCCGACAACAGGTTCGATGCAGGGCACCTTCGCCACATTCACGGCCTGGCACCACGCTATGCCCGAGAAGGACACCGTTCTGTTCATCCATCCCGGATTCCCCGTACAGACTACCCAATGCGACGTCATCGGACTGAAACACATAGGTCTCGACATCCACGGCTATCGTGGTGAGGCACTCGTAAAGAAACTGGACGAAATCCTTTCGCAGAACAACATCTGTGGTATCGTATATTCGAATCCCAACAACCCGTCGTGGGTATGCTTCAAGGACGAGGAACTGCAAGGTATTGCAAAACTCGTAGACAAGTACGACTGCATCGTGCTGGAGGACCTTGCCTACTTCGCTATGGACTTCCGTCGCGACCTCAGTCACCCGTTCGAGGCTCCTTTCCAGGCTACGATAGCACATTATACAGACAATTACATCCTGGCCGTATCGGGTTCGAAAGCATTCTCATACGCCGGACAGCGTATCGGTGTGGCTTGCATCAGCAACAAACTCTACCACAGGGTATATCCTGCACTCGAAAAGAACTTCGGTGTGGGCGAATTCGGAAACTTCTTCTGCAACCGTCTGATGTACACCCTTTCGAGTGGTACGACCCACAGCGTGCAGCACGCTATGGCAGCACTTATGGAGGCTGCTTGCGACGGGAAATACAACTTCCTTGCCGATGTCCGCGAATACGGCAGGCGTGCGAAGTTCATGAAAGATGTCCTGCTCGCCAACGGCTTCTACCTCGTCTATGACAACGACCTCGGCGCTCCACTTGCCGACGGATTCTACTTCACGGTTCAGTACCCGGGCATGAACGACCTCGAACTGACTCGCGAACTGATGTACTATGGCATCGCCGTCTTCCCACTCGACACTATGGGTAGTCTGGAACAGGGTGTCAGAATCTGCACTTCGTTCTTCAGCAGGGAACTGGAACCGCTTTTCAAGGAAAGAATCGAAATGTTCAACCAAAACCAGAAATAAACGATGGGAGTAGCAGTTATAACAGGAGCTTCGTCGGGTATCGGACGCGCCACAGCACGAATAATGGCTGACAAGGGTTGGAAGGTGTACGACCTGAGCCGTAGTGACAAGCCGCAGGACGGTGTGACCCATATCGCATGCGACGTCACGAATCGTGACACCATCGAGTCTGCCATCAAGCAGATAGCCGACAAGGAAGGACGCATCGACGTACTCGTACTTTGTGCAGGCATGGGTGTGGCTGGTTCTATCGAATTTACGAAAGAAGAAGAGATGCAACGTCAGTTCGACGTCAACGTATATGGTCCTATCCGTGTCGTACAGGCAGCCCTTCCACTTATGCGCAGTCAGGCAAAACAGGGCAAGGAACGCGGCAGACTCGTGTTCGTAAGCAGTATGGCAGCCGTGTTCAGTATTCCGTTCCAGGCTATGTATTCAGCTACGAAGGCGGCACTCAATGCCTTTGCCTTCGGACTGAAAAACGAACTGAAAGCATACGACATTACTGTCAGCTGTGTTCTGCCAGGCAATGTAAATACAGGATTCGGAGCCGCACGCCGTACAGACCTTGCCGGCAGCGATGTCTATCCCAATATGAAGGGAGCCATAGAGCAGATGGAACAGGAGGAAAACAACGGAATGACATCGGAGAAGGTGGCAAAGAAAGTAGTCAAGGCTTGTACAAAACGCTGTCCGAGTTTGTTCTACACAAGTGATATAGTGTCCGACCTCGAATGCCTGGGCAACCGCCTGCTGCCCACGTGGTTGGCAAACAAAGTAGTTGGAAAGATGTATAACTGTTAGACCTATGTTAGAGCATATTACATTTTGGGGATTATCAGGAAACGCATGGTTTACCATCGTAGTTGTAGTGGCTATGTTCGCAGCTTTGATTTATACGAACATAAGAACCGAAACTGCCTTCCTTGCAACCATGACAGCCCTGCTGGTATTCGGAGTTCTGGACTTCGAAGACACATTCGAAGGCTTCAGTTCGGAGTCGGTCGTAGTAGTTGCCATCCTGTTTGCAATCGTAGCCGGACTGTCCTATGGCGGAGTATTGAACTGGATGGTAAAACACCTGATGGGAACACCCAAGACGTTGTCGGGTGCCATAGTGCGCCTGATGATGCCGGTTGCCTTACTATCGTCAATGCTGAGCAACACGACAGTCGTGGCCCTGTTCATCAACGTAGTGAAGATTTGGGCGAAGAAACTGGGCATCGCCCCCTCCAAACTTCTCATACCGTTAAGCTACGCAGCTGGAATGGGTGGAATCTGTACACTTATCGGTACTCCTCCCAACCTTATCATTTCACAGATGTATGCAGAAAGCAGCGGAGTCCACATGAACATATTCGAACCGACACTTGTCGGACTGTTCTGCCTAGTAGTAGGAGTAGTCAGCATGGTAGCAATGGGAAAACTGCTGCCCAACCATAAGTCGCCGATGGACGAAGCCGATATTGACGACTACACCACCGAACTGACTGTTCCGGCAGACAGTCCGTATGTAGGAATGACTTTGGACGATATCTACCAGAAATACAACAACGGAAAACCTTTCGACATCGACCTGCTGGCAATCAAAGGCTACGACAGCGAGATGACAACCCCTGTAAAAGATGGAGAATTCATCATGGGTTCCGACCGTATGATAGTAACAGGAAAGGTAAAGGCAATACGTGAAACCTGTCATAGATTCGGACTAGAAGCCAAGCACATGGAAGGTATATTGGAGTCGGCAGACGAAAACGTGAGCAGTATGAAAACCCTCACATCAGCCCTGATTATGTTAGCTATGATGCTTCTCTCTGCCTTTAATATCATGCCGATGGTGAATGCATGTCTGCTGGCAGCATTTGCAATGGTAATATTCCGCTGCTGCAAGGCAGAACAGGCATTGAAAGCGATAGACTGGGACATCCTTATAATCTTTGCAGGTAGCGTTTGCATCGGTAAAGCCATTGAGAACTCAGGTCTGGCACATTCCATAGCCGAGGGACTGCTGCACAGCTGCGGCACAAATCCTTACGTTGTACTCACCGTGGTGTGCTTTGCGGCTATGATAGTTACTGCATTCATATCCAACACGGCAACAGCAGCCATCTTCTACCCTATCGCCATGACTACTGCCACAACACTCCATCTGAACCCGATGACATTCTGCATAGCCCTGATGGTAGCCGTCAGCAGCAGTTTTGCCACTCCAATCGGTTCACCAACCCACATGCTGGTATATATGCCGGGCGGATATAAGTTCAAGGACTTTGCCGTAGTGGGCATACCTATGACATTCATTATACTGATTGCCGACATATTCATAACGACACTACTTTTCCCATTCTAAAACATCTCGCCCCACACGTATGGAAGCCTTACAGATAACGAGCACACAAAACCCGAGGATTAAATCTTTGGTGGCTTTGCAGCAGAAAGCGTCGGAACGGTGTCGTCAGGGTCTGTTCGTAGTGGAAGGCAGAAGGGAAATAGATCATTGCATAGAAAGCGGATTCGAAATCAAAGAAATATACTACAGCCCCACGTCTGCCCTCCCCCTGATGGAAGGGAGCATAAACGGTGCAACCATAATAGAGGTTTCCAAACAAGTATATGAAAAGATTGCATACCGAGGCAGCACAGAGGGTGTCGTAGCCGTAGTAAAGGAGAAAAATCTCCAATTAGAAGACTTGGCATTACCCGAAAATCCGCTCATCGTCGTTGTGGAGAGTGTAGAGAAACCCGGCAATCTGGGTGCCATACTCCGTAGTGCCGACGCAGCTGGAGTGAACGCAGTAATAGTGTGCGACCCGCTGACCGACCTCTACAA
>CACYGK010000007.1 GCA_902774005.1 uncultured Bacteroidales bacterium
GAATCATATCACTATGCTGCCACGGACATTCCGTGTGGATTTCCCCGATGAATTGGTGGAAAAACTGGAACTTTGCAAGACGAACGAGGATGTGAAGAAGGTGGGTACGGAGTGGTGCGTAAGGCAGTGCCGCGAACTGAAGGAGCACGGTGTGCCGTGTCTGCATTTCTATACGATGAATGCATCGGCACAGATTGAGGAAATTATGAGTTCAGTTAGGAGTTAGGAGTTTCAATGAGATTACGCGATAGCATATCAAATAGGGTTTTGTTGCTTGACGGAGCTACCGGTTCGGTGCTGATGTCGGGCAATAACGATGCATTGTGTCTGACGAATCCGGAGGCGGTGAGGAATCTGCACCGCAGGTATCTGGAGGCGGGTGCTGATATCATCACAACAAATACTTTCTGTGCGCAGCGTATTTCGCAGAGGGAGTATCATCTAGATGATAAGATCAGGGAGATAAACCGTGCGGGAGCAAGGATTGCCCGTGAGGAGGCTGACAGGATGACGGCTCTCACTCCAGAACAACCGCGATTTGTGCTGGGCGATGTGGGTCCGACGAATAAGATGCTGTCGATGAGTGAGGATGTGAGCCGTCCTGAGGCACGTGCCATTACGTTCGATGAAATGGAGGATAATTACATCGAACAGATTGAGGCTCTGATGGAGGAGGGGGTTGACGGAATTCTGATTGAGACTATTTTCGATACTCTGAATGCAAAGGCTGCGATTTCAGCTTTCATGCAGGTGAAGGAGCGCATGGGCAGCGACGTGGAACTGCTGCTCAGTATGACGGCAAGCGATTCGAGCGGACGACTGCTCAGCGGACAGACGGTGGAGGCGTTCGTCACTTCGGTGATGCATGCACGACCGCTCAGCGTGGGACTGAACTGCGGAATGGGTGCGAGCGGTATGATTCCGTATCTGCGCCGTATGGCAGAGGTGGCTCCGTGCTATGTGTCGTGCCACCCCAATGCGGGACTGCCGAATCAGTTCGGCGAGTATGACGACACTCCCGAGATTATGGGTCGCCAGATTGAACAGATGCTCCGTGAGGGTCTGGTGAATATCGTAGGTGGTTGCTGCGGAACGACTCCGGAGCATATCATGGAGATGAGGAGGCTGATAGACAAGGGCGCCGTGTCGACAGGTCGAGAGGTCGACAGGTCGATATGTCGAAAAAGATTGACGGCGCCCTTGTCTATAATGTTAGCCGGTCTTGAGGCGTTCCGCTTTGCCCCGTCGGATTTTATCATGGTGGGTGAGCGTTGTAATGTGGCTGGTTCGCGTAAGTTTCTCAGACTGATAAACGAGAAGAAGTATGACGAGGCACTGGCGATAGCGCGGAAGCAGGTGGAGGACGGAGCACAGGCTATCGACATAAATATGGATGACGGTCTGCTGGATGCGAAGGCTGAGATGCGCACGTTCGTGAATCTGCTGATGAGCGATCCTGCCATAAGTCGTGTGCCGTTGATGATTGACTCGAGCCGGTTCGAGGTGATTGAGGAGGGACTGAAGTGCTGTCAGGGTAAGTGCATCGTGAACAGTATCAGTCTGAAGATGGGTGAGGAGGTGTTCGTAAGGCAGGCTCGCCGTATCAGACAGTTGGGTGCAGCCGTGATTGTGATGTGTTTTGACGAGGAAGGACAGGCTACCGACTATGAACGTCGTATCGCGATTTGTAAGCGTGCGTACGGACTGCTTACGGAGAAGGTGGGGTTTGACGCGACGGACATCATTTTCGACCCGAACGTGCTCACTATTGCTACGGGTATGGATGAGCATGCCAACTACGCAAAGGATTTTATCCGTGCAACGCAGTGGATAAGGGAGAACCTGCCCGGAGCAAGGGTGTCGGGAGGATTATCGAACCTGAGTTTTGCGTTCCGCGGAAATAACTATATACGTGAGGCTATGCATTCGGTATTCCTTCACTATGCTACGGAGAAGGGTATGGGTATGGCTATCATGAATCCGGCTACGAGGATGGACTATGATTCTATCCCCGACGAACTGAAATGCGGTATAGCCGATGTGGTGATGAACAGTGATGCAGGAGCCAGCGAGCGACTCATAGAACTGGCAAAGGGGTATGCGGAAAAGAAAGACCCCCTCCAGCTCCCCATGTCTAAGGTGAGTGAAAACTGTTTAAGTGCAGAGGAGCGACTGAGACAGGCTTTGATTGACGGTGGCAGTACGACACTGGAGGCTGATATCAAGGAACTGATAGGGCGTGGCGACAAGGCAATATATATCATATCGGGACCGCTGATGGACGGCATGAACAGGGTGGGTGAGTTGTTCGGTGCGGGACAGATGTTCCTGCCACAGGTGGTGAAGACGGCACGTACGATGAAGCAGGCTGTGGATATCCTGCATCCGTATATGATTGAGGGTGCTGAAAGTCAGGTGGCAAAGGCTGGTAAGATACTTATTGCGACGGTGAAGGGCGATGTGCACGATATAGGTAAGAATATAGTCGTGGTGGTGATGCAATGTAATAATTTCGAGGTGATAGACCTCGGTGTGATGGTGCCGAAGGAGACGATAATCGAAACTGCCATAAGGGAGAATGTGGATATGGTATGTCTGTCGGGACTGATTACCCCTTCACTCGAAGAGATGTGTCACGTGGCTGAGGCGATGCAGGAGGCAGGAATGCGGATTCCTATCGTGGTGGGCGGTGCCACTACGTCGGACGTACATACGGCGGTGAAGATTGCTCCGCTCTACGACGGAAGTGTGTTCCATGTACACGATGCTTCGGAGAATGCTGTGCTGTCGATGAAACTGATAGACGAACGCCAAAGGCAAGCGACTATAGAGGAGAACAGACGGGAACAGGAAAGACTGAGGAGCGGGTTTAAGAAGAAGACGGAGCGTACGGAGAGGACGGAATGTATGGTGAAATCGGAATTTTCAGAGAAATCGGAGAGACCGGTGCCGCTGTTCCTGGGACAGAGGGTTGTCACTCCGGTATCGATAAACGATGTGTTGCCGTATTTCAACTGGAAGATGTTCTATCTGCCCTGGAAGGTGAAGGAGGATACGCCACAGGCAAAGGAACTGCGTGAGGATGCAGAGCGTTTCCTGAATGAGATAAAGGATAATCCGATTTACGGTATGCGTGCCATTCAGGCTTTCTATCCGGCACGCAGGGTGGAGGATGCCATCAGAATAACGAAGAGTGACTGTCCCTGCTGCACGAATAAGCTGGTACACCGACTCTCGTATGTCGATATACCTACTCCGCGACAGCAGTGGGGTGAGCACAGGAGTCTGTGTGACTATGTAGCAGCCGACGGTGATGATTATGTGGGTATGTTCGCTGCTACGGTGAGCAGGGCGTTTATCGACCGTCTGGAACATCTAAAACAGACACAGGGAGGCAGTGATTATGACAGTCTGCTGATGCAGACGATAGGTGACCGTCTGGTGGAGGCTACGAGTGAGTACCTGCACCGTCAGACGGGATGGAAGGGTATACGTCCAGCCATCGGTTATTCGTCACTGCCTGACCAGCGCAGTATTTTCAGACTCGCCGAAGCGATTGACTTCCAACGCATTGGTATCAGTCTGACGGAGAACGGTGCGATGTATCCGCAGGCTTCGGTGTGCGGACTGTATATCGGTAATCCGAAAGCAGATTATTTCCCTATAAATGTATAATGTTATGAAATTTCTAACTTTTACCTTTACGCTTTTCACCCTCGCTATTGCGAGTGTGTCGGCACAGAATACCGTACGTAAGTTTACCCTTCCGAATTCGGATGACGGACAGTCGGAAATAACCGTATATCTGCCGTCGGCAGAGATGGCAGCACAGGCTAACGGACGTGCCATCGTGGACTGTCCGGGCGGTGGTTACAGTCATCTGGCTATGCAGCACGAAGGACATGACTGGGCTGAGTTCTACAATGAACAGGGTATTGCGTATGTAGTACTGAAGTACCGTATGCCCGGTGGTGACAGGAATATTCCGCTGGGCGATGCATACAGGGCTATCCGCACGGTGAGGGACAGTTGCGAGGTGTGGAACATCAATCCGAATAACGTGGGAATACAGGGTTTCTCAGCCGGAGGTCATCTGGCTTCTGCCGTATCGACACATGCTCCGATGGATGCACGTCCGAACTTCTCTATTCTGTTCTATCCTGTCATTTCGATGAACGAACGTATCACTCATAAGGGTTCGTGTGTGGGTTTTCTAGGTGACCAGCGCAGTGATGAGAAGATGGTGCGTGAATGGAGCAGTGACCAGGCTGTACGCCGTAATCTGACTCCTCCTGCTGTCATCATTATGACGAACGACGACCGCGTCGTACCACCTGCAACGAACGGTGCGGCTTACTACAGTGCTATGCGCCGTGCAGGAAATGACTGTTCGATGTTCTGCTATCCTACTGGAGGTCATGGTTTCGGTTTCAGAGACACATGGCGTTATCACAACCTGATGAAGTCTGAGCTGCGTCAGTGGCTGGCAGACTTGAACATGCCGAAGAAGTCTGCCATCCGTGTGGCTTGTGTGGGTAACAGTATCACCGACGGCATGGGCATTGATATGTCGGGAGTTTTCTCTTATCCGTCGGTACTGGGACGCAGACTGGGTGACGGCTATGCCGTGAAGAATTTCGGAGTGAGCGGACGAACGATGTCGAACAGCGGTGACCTGCCATATCAGAATGAACAGGCTTGGAAGGACTGCCTGGCATGGCAACCGAACGTGGTAGTCATCAAACTGGGTACGAACGATTCGAAGACAGACAACTGGAAGACCGGTAAGGACGATTATATTAAGAGTCTGCAGCAGATGGTTGATTCGCTCGATGCACTGCCAACGAAACCGCGTATCATCATCGCTTCACCGATACCTGCATTCCGTGATATCTGGACTATTACCGACTCGGTGATTGCGACTGAGGTTGTTCCGCAGTTGGAGAAATACGCGAAGAAAAAGAAACTGCAGTATCTCGACTTGCACAGTCTGTTCAAGAATGAGGACGGAAAGCAGATGCAGTCGGACGGCATCCATCCTACGGATAAGGGTGCTGCACAGATAGCCGGATATGTAGCAGAGGCTATCAAGAAATAAAAAAAGCCCTCGCAAGGGGGGCTTTTTTATTTAGTCCATGTGGAACATCTCAGGTAGTGGAATGCTGACAGGAGAGTTGTCAGGGTTGGTCTCCATGATGTCTGCCATGTATGCCCACCACTTCTTGCATGCTTCGGTCTCACCGAGGTCCTGGCTTCCGCCTTCTCCTTCGAGTTCCTGGTATGCAAACAGGATGTTGGTTTCTTCGTCGAGGTAGATGCTGTAGTTGCGTACTCCGCTCTCAGTGAGCAGACGGCGCAGTTCGGGGAAGAGGTTGGCATGACGGCGCTTGTACTCTTCTGCGTATCCTGGTTTCAGGAACATTTTAAATGCTTCGCGTTTCATAGTTGTTTTTTGTTTTATAGGTTTATTGGGGTTATTGGGCGTTAAGGGTTTTATCCTCCGATAATGGCGGTGAAGCCTGCTGCGGTGAAGGCTGCGGCACAGCGTTGCTGTGTCTCTTCACTCGGTGCTGCAAGTGGGTATCCTTTGGGGTTATACTTGCTACCCATGCGGATATGCTTGTCCTTACCCACGTCGTGGTAGGGCAGGAGGTTGACTGTGCGGCGCTTCCAACTGAGTGAGGAGAGAAAATCCACGGTCTGACGGATATTGTTTTCATCGGTGTTTACACCTTCAATCAGTGGTATGCGTATGAAGAAGTCGGCATCCAGTTCGCAGAGCAGACGGATGTTGTCGAGTATCTGTTCGTTGCCCACTCCGGTATATTGTCTGTGCAGCTCGCTGTCCATCAGTTTGAGGTCCACGAGCAGGAGTTCGCAGTTGGCTGCTATCTCCCTGACAACCTCTGCCGGTGCATAGAGTGTGGTGTCAACGCAGCGGTGCAGTCCGCGACGTCCGAGTTCCTTGAGCAGTTGGAGGGCATCATCGGGATGCATGAGTGGTTCGCCACCACAAAGGGTTACACCGCCACCGCTGTCCTGCATGATGTCACGTTCTTTCTCGATTTCCTTGATGAGTGCATCGAGAGTCCAGTCTCGACCACAAATCTCACGTGCCGTCGTCGGACATTCATCGGCATTATTGCCTACGCATCGCGGACAGTGTATGCATTTGTTCTTATTGAACAGTATCTGGGGTTCGGTAGTCCACGACTCAGGATTGTGGCACCACACACAGCGTAGCGGACAGCCTTTGAAGAAGATGGTAGTCCGAATGCCTGGACCGTCGTTGATGGCGTATCGTTTGATGTCGAAGATTATCATACTGCGCTATTTTCGGTACGTGCAATGATTTCGTTCTGGAGTTGTTCAGTCATGTCGTTGAAGTAGTCGGAATAACCTGCCACTCTGACCAGAAGGTCTTTATAGAGGTCGGGGTGTTTCTGTGCGTCGCGAAGTGTTTCCGTATCGACGATATTGAACTGGATATGGTGTCCGCCGAACTTGAAATATGTACGGATGAGACTGGCACATTTCTTTATGTCTTCGTCGCGACGGAAGAGGGCTGGGGTGAAGCGTACGTTGAGCAGTGTGCCGCCACTCTTTGTCTGATCCAGTTTGCCGAGTGACTTGACAACAGCTGTAGGTCCGTGGCTGTCGCTACCATGTGCCGGAGAGGTACCGTCGCTGATGGCGAAGTGTGCAAATCGTCCGTTAGGAGTGGCACCGCATACCGAACCGAAGTAGTTGTGGCAGGTAGTACTGAGCATGTTCAGGTGGGTCTTTCCGCCACGTGTGTTGGGACGTCCCTCGATAGCATCTACAAGGTCGTCGTAAACCTTCACGGCAATGGTGTCGGCATATTCGTCATCGTTGCCGAAGAACGGTGTGTGGTTGCGGATGTACTGGCGCATCTGTTCTTCGCCTTCGAAGTTCCTGGCACATGCATCGAGTATCTGATCCATGGTGTAGCGATGCTCTTCAAAGACATGTTTCTTTATCGTTGTGAAGCAGTCGGTGATGGTTCCCAGTCCTGTACATTGTATATATGTAGTGTTGTATCGGGCACCACCGCTGTAGTAGTCCTTGCCTTTCTCGATACAGTCGTCGATATACAGACTGAGGAAGGTGGCAGGAGCATAGAGCGAGAACATACGTTCGATGTAGTTGTTAACTGACAGTTTCAGGTTTACGAAGTAAATCATCTGCTTGTGCCATGCGTCGTACAACTGCTGGAACGAAGTGAAGGTACGTGGGTCGCCGGTCTTGAGTCCGAGCTGTTTCTTTGCTATCGGGTCGTAACCGTTGTTCAGTGTTATCTCCAGTATCTTCGGTGTGTTGAGGTAACCTGTGAGGAGGTATGCCTCCTTGCCGAAGGCTCCCACTTCGATACATCCCGAACAACCGCCTTCGCGTGCGTCTTCGATTGACTTGCCTGCACGTGTCATTTCCTTTACGTATGTGTCGGGATTGAATACCGATGGATAACCGTGTCCCTGACGAATGACCTTGAGTCCTGCCATGAGGAAGTCGTCGGGTGTATTCTCAGCGATATGGATGGAGAGTCCGGGTTGCAGTTCGTGGAGTTCTTCCTGAATCTCCAGAATCATATATGAGATGTCGTTCGTGGCACTGTTTCCGTCACGGTCCACTCCACCGATATTGATATTGGTGAAGTCGTTGTAAGTACCCGATTCCAATGCCGTCACACCTACTTTCGGAGGTGCAGGCTGGTTGTTGAACTTAATCCACAGACATGAAATCAGTTCCTTTGCCTGTTCGCGGGTAAGTGTGCCTTCCTCGATACCTTTCTTGTAGAACGGATAGAGGTGCTGATCTATATGTCCCGGATTCATGCTGTCCCATCCGTTCAGTTCGGTAACTGTACCGAGGTGTACGAACCAGTACATCTGAATGGCTTCCCAGAGGTCGCGTGGAGCATGTGCCGGAACCCAGTGACATACGCTGACAATCTTCTCCAGTTCTGCCTTGCGCTTGGGGTCTGACTCTTTCGCTGCCATCTGTTCTGCCAGTTCGGCATGTCGTTCAGCAAAGAGGATGGCTGCATCGCATGATATAGCCATAGCTTCCAGTTCCTGCTGCTTGTCAGTGGCTTCAGGGTCGTAGATGTAATCGAGTTCGGCGATTTTCTTTTCGATACGTGCTTTCAAGTCGAGCAGTCCGGTGTGGTACATCTTACCGTCCATAGCCGTATGACCTGCTGCACGCTGTTCCATGAATTCGGTGAATACTCCTGCATGGTATGCCTCTTCCCATTCTTTCGATACGTGGTTGAAGATACGTTCGCGCTGAGTCTTTCCCTGCCAGTAGGGTATCACTTCCTTCTCGTAAGTGTCGATATCTTCCTGACTGATAAGGTAGCGTTGCAGTTCGCGACTGTTCAGAGTGTGAAGGTCCTCGACTGAGTGACAGGTCAGTTCGGGGAATGTAGGAACAGCCTTGGGTACCGGTCCGCGTTCTGCTACTATCAGTTCGTCGTCACCAATATAGATTGTTTTCTTCTTGCATATCTCATAGAAGTTCTTGGCACGGAGTACGGCTACAGGCATAGTGCCGTAGTTCTCTTTATAGAATGCTGTTTCAATCAGCGCACGTTCGATACTGAGAGTGGTCGGTGTGTCGAAACACTGTTTGCGGAGTCGCTTGATGCGCTCGTTCATTCCTCCCTCGTTTTCGGGATTCTTGATTTGGAAATTCATAGTTGACAGTTTATGTTAGTATTTGTTATTTCAATAGTTTTGCTGCAGGGTGCTTGATGGCTTTCAGACCCTTGGCTACGCTCTGTGCGTTCAGTTGTGCTCCCTTCAGAGATGTATGGGTATGGTCGTGGTTGAAGTAAGCAGCAGCCTTCTCCTTGCCCAGTTTGTCGAGGGCATCAGCTGTTATGTTGTGTACATCGACGAATGCCACTCCGCATTCTTCGGCAATCTGCTTGTCCCATGCAGGGATGTAGTTGTCGTTACGACGTTCTATGTACTGCTTGTTGGTTTTCTCGTCAACAGGATAGAATGTACCGCGCACCTCACCCTTACCCTGGTGCCATTCGTTGCGTGGTGTAAAACTCAGGATGATTGGTGTTGCACCTTTCTCCTGTGCGTCGCGTACCATCTTTCTGATATACCATCCGAACGAGTAGATGACCTTGTATTTTCCGTTTGATTCCATGTGGTATACATGACAGGTATCTTCAGCTGTGGCAATGACACCGCGTTCCTTCTGCTTATCTATGCCACCGATGTCGTTGTGTCCGAACTGAATAAGTACGAAGTCGCCCGGTTCGAGTGAGTTATATACCTCTTCCCAGCGTTCCTCGTCAAGATATGTACGTGTGGAGCGTCCTGCCTTTGCCTGGTTCTGGAATACACATTTCTTAGCGTCGAAGACAGTATATCCCTGTGAACCCCATCCCCACATGCCGTCGGGGTCTTTATCTGCATTTTTACCGGTGGAATCGCCACAAAGGAATACCATCGGTTTGCCCTTCTCACGTTTCTGGTCACAGCGTTTAGGATTAACTCTGTCGTTCATGAATGATTTCAGACGAACGAGTTGAGGGTCGTTTGATGCTGCAACTCCTTCTGCTGCACTGCGGGCATTCATCATAGCTCCGAATGCGGATGAGTGAATCTTGTCGAGGAAGAAATGGTAGTCTGTCTTCCACGGACCGTACTTTTCCAGTTTCTTTGCTGAGATGTCGTTCAGGTCGATAACCGGTACACACATCTCCTTACCGATGGCAAAGATTGCAGGTGTGAAGTCGGACAGTTTGCGTTGTATTGTCTTGCCGTCTGCCTCATAGGCATTGCGTGGAGTCAGTGTGAAGAGTACTGGAATACCGCCCTTGGCACGTACTTCGTTGATGAAACGGCGTGTATAACCACCGAAAGTATAGATGGTGTCGAGTTTGTTTGTACGTTTGTTTATACGTACGATAGAGTCCTCGGCTATACTCAGTACTCCTTCCGGTTTGTATGATGCACGTTCGCGTACCTGATTCTTTGGTTCGTTATCGTTGTGTCCCAGTTCGAGGAATACATAATCTCCCGGACGAATCGCTGCTGCGATAGGTGCCCAGAGGTCAGTATAGAAGGTACGTGGCGATGTGCCTCCGAGTGCCAGATTCTCTACTGTTATTTTGTTGTTGTCGTAGTATTCGTGAGCATAATATCCCCATCCCCATTGTCCATTGTTGCCGTCGCCCCTGGTTCCGGTACGCATGGTGGAGTTACCCACAAGGAAAAGTACGGGATTGTTTCCTTTACGTGATGAGCCTGGTACGGGACGTGCCTGATTGGCTATCTCAATCGAGTCGGCAGTGAGGTCTCTGACACCGTTGATGTCGAGCCATATATCCCCCTGCTCGTTTTTGTTCTGTGCCGATGCTGTGAGCGAAAGCGTCGCCAACAGTATAACTAATGATTTTTTCATAGTGATGTTATTAAGTTTATTCGTTTTATTTCGTTCTCGAAGTTAGGGGTGAACACACCCTTTCCGATGTTTTGTTTTATGTCGTCAATTGTCCAGAATCTGCCTCCGTCGAGTTCGTCTGAAGGTGTGATTTCGGATTCATATACGGTTTTGAATGCAAATATAAGTTCTTTTTCCCGTTCCGACTCAAAAATATATGATGTAATCTTCTCTGCTTTAAAATCTTTTAAGCCTAACTCTTCATTTGCCTCACGATTAAGTGCATCTTCGATGCATTCTCCAAGGTCAACATGTCCTCCTACTGCTGTATCCCATTTCCCGGGTTGTATATCTTTCCATTCGGGACGTTTCTGCAGGTACAGTTCACCTTTGCTGTTGAATACATGCAGATGGACTACGGGGTGGAGGAGTTTCGAACCGGAGTGGCATTCTCCTCTTGTTGCAGCCCCTGTGATGTTACCGTCTTCATCGACTATCGGGAACAATTCTTCGTTGTTGTCTTTCATATTATGGAATAAGTATTGATGAGTCGCCGTAACTCAGGAAACGGAAGTCGTGACTCAGTGCATAATCATATATTTTCCGCCAGTCACCCTTTACGAAGGCTGACACGAGAAGGAGCAGGGTGGATTGGGGTTGATGAAAATTGGTAACCATACGTTTCACGATATGGTACTGGTATCCCGGTGCAATGATGATTTGTGTGGATGAATGCAGCACTTCCATATCACGTTTCTGCATATATGAGAGCAGTGCTTTCAGCGATTCCACCACGGTGGGTTGTGCTATTGTCGTGTCGTACGGCATCCATTGCTCCACGTGCAGATCCTCATCTCCGTTCATCGCCTTTATTCCCATGTAGTAAAGGCTTTCGAGAGTTCGTACCGAAGTCGTTCCCACAGCCACTGCCTCGCCTCCGTGAGCTATCAGTCGTTCGATGGTAGTGCGTTTTACGGCAATGTGTTCGGTATGCATATCATGATTGCCGATTTCATCGCTCTTTACGGGTTTGAAAGTACCGGCTCCTACATGCAGTGTCAGTTCCTCGCGTTCCACACCCTTCCTGTCCAGTGCCTCCAGTACTCGCTGCGTAAAGTGGAGCCCTGCCGTCGGAGCAGCTACCGACCCCTTAATCTTCGAATACACCGTTTGGTATGTTGTCTTGTCCGATTCTTCCGTCTTTCGGTTTAGATATGGCGGAATAGGCAATTCCCCGATTGCATCGAGAATTTCAGCCCATGTATAGTTGCCGTTCCATCTGAATTCCACTACGTGACTTGTGCCGTGTTCGCCCTTCCTCTCACATTCCAGACAGACACTCTCCTCGCCAATCTTTATCTCCCTCTTCAGACTGCCTGTCTTCCACTTCTTCAGATTCCCTACGATGCAGTACCACAGCACCCGTCCCTTCGTCTGGAAGTTCGTCTGGTACTCTTCAGGCTCTGCCGGTTCCAGACAGAATACCTCTATCAGCGCCCCTTCCCTGTTCTGTCCCGCCACACTCTCCTTGCGGAAGTGCAGACGTGCCTGTATCACCTTCGTATTGTTAAACACCATGAGCCATCCCTCGGGTATATAGTCGGGTAGGGAAGTGAACACATCTTCCGTCACCTCGCCCTTTTCATACACGAGCAGTTTGCTGCTGTCCCTCTCCTTGAGCGGATACTTGGCTATCTTCTCGTCAGGCAGCTCATAACTGTAATCCTTAATCTGTATATGTTGTGTTACCATTGTTATCGTTAACGTTATCGTTATGGTTAAGGTTAACGTTATCGTTAATAAATCTCACCTCCTTCAATTCATATCGGCACGTATTGCCGTTCTCAAACCTTAGCAGCAGATGCCCTGTGGGTTCGATGTCCGCTATTTCCGCCATGAATTCGCCCCTTACGTCAGCATACCTGTGCATTCCCTCCCTGCGGTACAAGTGTTGTTTGTACTCCTTCCTCAGCGCCTCGCTTTCTCCTGCTCTTATTCTCTCATACAGCGCCTGAAACTCTCCCATTATATCATCGAGCAGCGCCTCCTTGTCCTCCTTCTTTCCTGTAATCTGCGCCAATGAAACCGGATTAGGCGCATCGCTCCTGAACTCCTTCTGGTTCACGTTCAGTCCTACACCGATTATGCAGTTTTCAATCTCCTTACCCCTCAGGTCACACTCTATCAGTGTTCCGCTCACCTTCCTGTCGCCTATGTAAATATCGTTCGGCCATTTGATGCTTACGTCCTCCACCAGTTTATCCAGACTCCTCCATATAGCCAAAGCCATACATTGCGAAAGGACGAACTGCTCATTTGCCTTTACGAACCTCGGATGGCACAGCAGAGAGAACGTCAGGTTCTTCCCTGCCTCCGACTCCCACCGGTTCTCTCCTTGTCCTCTGCCTCCCGTCTGTTCGTCAGTCACTACGAGGGTCATACCCTCTATCTGGTCGCCAAACGAAAGCATGTCCTTGCAGAAATTATTTGTCGAATCCACCCTCGGCAGATTTATTCTTGTCATCATGATTCCTGTGTCTCTCTTTCTTGCTGCAAAGATACGCATAATAAAAGACAAATTCTGCATGCGTTAGTTTCAAAGTTTCAAAGTTTCAAAGTTTCAGGCCATTTTATTTCTGTTCAGTGCCGTTTTTGTTTCTTGCGCCTGCCGTTTTTGTTTCTTGCGCCTGCCGTTTCAGTTTCTTGCGCCTGCCGTTTCAGTTTCTTGCGCCTGCCGTTTCAGTTTTTGTTCAGCACCGTTTCGTGAAATGATGAGCGCCTTTATATAATATAATAAACTATATAGAATAAATAGTTATATCAATAAACCGTTAATCATTAAGAAGTATAATCTATTAAACACGCACGGGAGGGAAAAATGCAGGTGAAACTTTGAAACTTTGAAACTTTGAAACAATTTGTTTTGTACATCGCCCGGTTTGCACTACATTTGCAAAGAAATGATAACCTATATGACACCGAACGACGAATTATACATGCGACGTTGTATTCAGCTTGCCAAGAACGGCCGGCAGACTACCGAACCCAATCCGATGGTTGGGGCAGTAATCGTGCACGACGGAAGGATTATCGGCGAAGGATATCACATCCGTCCGGGCGGTCCCCATGCCGAGGTCAATGCTTTTGCCTCGGTACGGGCTGAAGACGAATATCTGTTGCCGGAGAGTACGATATATGTGAGTCTGGAACCATGCAGTCATTGGGGTAAGACCCCACCATGTGCCGAACTGCTGATACGCAAGAAAATACGCCGTTGTGTCGTGGGGTGTCAGGACCCTTTTGCCAAAGTGCAGGGACGAGGCATACAGATGTTGCGTGATGCAGGTATTGAGGTGACGGTCGGTGTGCTTGAAGAGGAATGCCTGCAACTGAATTCCCATTTCGTCACATTTCATAGAAAAAAACGTCCCTACACTACGTTGAAGTGGGCACAATCAGCAAACGGATTTATCGACGGAAAGATTTCCAATTATTATACCCAGGCTTTATGTCACAAACGACGTGCTGAGCATCAGGCTATCATGGTGGGTAACAGGACATGGAACATTGACCATCCGCGTCTTGACGTACGTTGCTGGTATGGTGAGAATCCGAAAGTCTATGTAGCCCATGGGGGAGTGCCGGAAATTGTCGAACCGTCACTTCTGGTTGAGGGAGGTGCCACGTTGCACCAATATTATATAGATAATGTGTTGTGGGACGATTGTTTTGTGGAGATTGCCCCGTTTGATATTGAGGGCAAGGTGAAAGCTCCCACACTGAAGAATGCCGTGCTTGTGGAGGAAACAAAGATAGCGGAGCGGACTATCAGGCATTACCGACCGCTGTGGTCAGAATCAGAAATCAAGTGAAAGCTGCTTAGGTGGTAACAGGGAGAACGTCATACGGTGGTATGGCGTCGTTCCGTGCTGTGCTATTCCTTCGCGGTGTTCCTTTGTCGGATAACCTGCGTTATGATCCCATCCGTAATAAGGGTATTGCTCGTGCAGTTCCTTCATGTAGTCATCACGATAGGTCTTGGCAAGAATCGAAGCTGCTGCAATAGCAAGATATTTGCCGTCACCCTTTACTATAGTCGTATGTGGAAGATTGTGATATTTTGTAAAACGGTTTCCGTCTATTATAAGTGCTTCGGGTCTCACTTTCAGATTGTCTATAGCCCTATGCATAGCCAGTATACTGGCACGTAGGATATTCAGTTCGTCAATTTCCTTTGCTGTCACTATTCCGAGAGCCCAACTCACGGCATCACGTTCTATCTCATCACGCAGGGTATAGCGTTGACGAGCTGTCAGTTGTTTCGAGTCGTTCAATAATTCGTTGTGATAGTCATTGGGCAGGATGACCGCTGCGGCATAGACGCTTCCTGCAAGACATCCTCTGCCTGCTTCGTCGCATCCTGCTTCGATAAGCCCGTCGTAATAGTGAGGTAATAGCATCGGGTTAATGGTTTTTGTTTCTTGGATGATGTAGAAGTATCTCTTCGCGCAGATGAGAGGTGTCTATATGCATGTAAATCTGCGTTGTTGAAATGGACTCGTGTCCGAGCATAGCCTGTATGGCACGCAGGTTGGCTCCGCCTTCGAGCAGACATGTTGCAAAACTGTGTCGTAGGGTATGGGGCGAAACGGTTTTCTGTATACCTGCCATTTCTACCAGGTCGCGAATGATATAGAACACCATTATGCGGGTGAGTTGCTGGCGTCGTGTAAAACTGACGAACACATAGTCTTCGTGTCCGGGTTTTATGTCGATATGACAGCGGTCGTCAAACCACAGTCTGAGTTCTTTGACGGCAACCTGACTGATGGGTACAAGTCTTTGTTTATTGCCCTTTCCTTCAACCTTTATGAATCCTTCGTCGAGATACAGGTTCGACATTTTCAGATTACACAGTTCAGTCACTCGTAGTCCGCAACTAAACAAAGTCTCAATAATGGCCTTATTCCGGTGCCCCTCCCGCTCGCTAAGGTCGATGCACGCTTCCATTGCGTCAACTTCTTCAAGTGTGAGTACGTCGGGCAGATGTTTGGGTTTTTTAGGAAATTCCAACAGTTCGGTAGGGTTTGCATCGATGATATCGGAGATTACGAGAAAGTGGTAGAAACTGCGCAGTCCTGACAGTATTCGTGAGAGCGAAGTGGACGAAATACCGATGTCGTGCATGATGGAGGCGAAGGTATGAAAGTCGCTGAGTTCGGGGTGCAGCATGTCTTTACCTTCGTCATCAAGAAAATGCAGAAACTTATCGAGGTCACGTTCGTATGCCTCGATTGTATTTTCTGAAAAATTCTTTTCTAACTTTAAATATTGATAATATCGGCGGAGTATTCGCTCATTTTCTTTGTTCATATTGCAAAGGTACGTACATTTGCATTGATTTAACAACTGAAACTATGAGAAATTTTCTTTTTAGCATATTGCTGCTGATGATATATCCGTGTGGGATGCTGGCTCAGTGCCCTGCTGAGAACAAGGCTTTTCAGGCAGGCGAGGAACTTGAATATACATTGTATTTCAATTGGAGTTTCATCTGGATAAAGTGTGGTTCGGCAACGTTCAAGACCCGTGCTGCATATTACCACGGACAGGATGCATACCGTTGCGACCTTCTGTTCAGGACTAATGAGAAGTTTGACAACTATTTCACACTTCGTGACACTCTCGAGGGATATGTGACGAAAGATCTGGTACCTCTTTATTTCTATAAGGCTTCGCTCGAAGGTAAAGACCACCGTCTGGAGAAAGCCTGGTATTCCTATCCCGAGGGCAGATGTAACGTACGACTCGAATACACCAATCCTCATGGTGTGGTTTATAAGAATACGATCGAGAAAAGCGACTGTATGTACGACATGATGAGTATGATGGCTTTTGCCCGTTCGTTCGACGGTAATAAGTATAAGAAAGGTGACCGTCTTTATTTCGACATGACATCGAGTGATGAGGTGTTCCGGCAGACGATGATTTATCGTGGAAAAGAGAATTTCAAGGCAAACGACGGAGTGACCTATCGCTGCATGGTGTTCTCGATGCTCGATTGGGAAGAGAAGAAAAAAGAGAAAGAGATACTGCGTTTCTATTTCTCCGATGACGATAACCACCTGCCGCTTCGTATCGACTTCAAACTGAAATTCGGTACTGCAAAGGCGTTCTATACAGGTGGAAAGAATCTGCGCAATCCGATGAATGCAATAGTAAAGAAATAAAAAATGTCGATTTCTTCTTGTTCATAAACTAATTTGTTGTACATTTGCCCGTAGAAAGCAAAAAACCTATAATAAATGTAATAATTATGGACTTGTCAAATTTCTCACTTGAAGGTAAGAACGCATGGATTACCGGTGCGTCTTACGGTATTGGTTTTAACATTGCCAAGGCTTTTGTTAAGGCTGGAATTAAGAACATCGTATTCAATGATATCAACGAGGCTGCCTTGCAGCGCGGACTCGACAACTACAAAGAAGCAGGTATCACAAATGTAAAGGGTTATGTATGTGACGTTACTGACGAGGTAGGCGTGAAGGCTCTTGTGGAGAAGATACATGCAGAAGTAGGTCAGATTGACATCCTCGTAAACAATGCCGGCATCATCAAGCGTATTCCTATGCATGAGATGAAACGTGCCGAGTTCCAGCAGGTAATCGATATCGACCTCGTTGCCCCATACATCTGTTCTGCAGCCGTACTGCCTGAGATGATGGAACGTAAGGAAGGAAAGATTATCAATATCTGTTCAATGATGTCAGAACTCGGACGCGAGACAGTAAGTGCTTACGCTGCCGCTAAGGGTGGTCTGAAGATGCTTACCCGTAACATCTGCTCTGAGTATGGTGGTTACAACATCCAGTGTAACGGTATCGGTCCGGGTTACATCGCTACTCCACAGACAGCTCCTCTGCGCGAGCGTCAGCCCGACGGAAGCCGTCACCCGTTCGATTCATTTATCTGTGCAAAGACTCCTGCCGGACGTTGGCTCGACCCGAGCGAACTCGGTGGTCCTGCTGTCTTCCTCGCTTCTAAGGCAAGCGACGCAGTCAACGGTCACGTGCTCTATGTAGATGGAGGTATTCTTGCATACATCGGTAAGCAACCATAATATTTGACAAACTATAGATTTTGGATAAATGCTCCGAGTAGTGCGGAGGGAGTGAAAGTCCGCATCTATCCATCGGTTGATGCTGTTGAACCAGAGAGGGAATTCTGGCTCAACAGCATTGCTAATGACTATTGGGAACGTGAAGAAGAAGGAGATTTCACAGGTAAGTTCTATACTTTTGAAGTCTATCCCGACAATAAATGGTTCGGACTTGGTGAAACTCCAGGCGTGTTTGCTACGGCAGTAGGGATAAACGGACGCCGTTGTGCCATCATCGATATGTCGTCAACCAATCCTGAGGGGTGGGATGCAGATCTTCATCCTCAGATTGAAAGTCCTTCCGACCTCGTAGTCTATGAACTCCATTACAGGGACTTCTCAGCCCATCCCGACAGCGGGTACGTGTACAAAGGGAAATATCTCTCCCTGACCGAACCTAAGGCACTCGACTATCTGAAATCGTTGGGAGTAGGTGCAGTACAGATAATGCCTTCGTTTGATTTTGCCACAGTTGACGAACGCTATCCCGAATGGACGGAATATAACTGGGGCTACGACCCTATAAATTATAATGTGCCCGACGGTTCCTATTCTACCGATGCATGGAACCCTGCCACCCGTATCCGCGAATTCAAACAGATGGTTATGGCTCTCCACAGTGCCGGCATACGTGTCATCATGGATGTGGTCTATAACCATTGTTATAATATACCCGAAAGCAATTTCCAGCGTATCTATCCCGACTATTATTTCAGGAAATATACCGATGAGAACGGGAAAACTGTCTATTCTAACGGTTCGGGCTGCGGCAACGAGACGGCAAGTGAGCGTCCCCTCATGCGTCAGTTCATGATTGAAAGTGTGTGGTACTGGGCAGCCGAATACCATATCGACGGGTTCCGTTTCGACCTCATGGGTGTTCACGACATGGAGACTATGCGTCAGATACGTTGTAAACTTGACGGGTTAGACCCTTCCATCACGATGTATGGCGAGGGATGGAGTGGGGGACCGTGTGCCCTTGATGAGAGTCTGCGTGCCACAAAGGAACATGTTAAGGATATGCCCGGCATCGGTGCTTTCGGCAACGAGATGAGGGATGCCATACGCGGACCCTTCGATAACGACAGTCAGCCGGGCTGGCTTTCAGGTGCCGAGGGTTTCTCCGAAAGCATCAAGTTCGGCATAGTCGGAGCCATACCGCATCCAGACATCAACATGCAGGAGGTGAACTACTGCGACGAACCCTGGACCATCGAACCCTGGCAACATGTCTCGTATGTCAGTTGTCACGATGACATGTGTCTCTACGACCGGCTCGTGGCTTCGTTCCCCGATGCCGATGCAAAGACCATCGTACGCCTGGCGAAACTGGCTCTTACCCCCGTCCTGCTCAGTCAGGGCATCCCGTTCCTTTTTGCCGGTGAGGAAGTGCTCAGAAGCAAAAAGGGAGTGCGCAATGCATATAAGTCGCCCGACAGGGTAAACCAGATTGATTGGGAGAACCTTAACCGCTATCCTGATTATTTCCATTATGTCGAGGGACTCATCCACATGCGTCGCAGGCACAAGGCTTTCCGTATGGGTAGTGCCGAAGAAGTGCGTAAAAACCTCCATTTCATCGATAATGAAGACAACCTGATTCTGTTCCGACTGAACGGTGAGGCTGTTGGTGACGAATGGAAAACCATATACGTCATTATCAATCCGAACAGTCAACAGAAAGAATTTACCCTGCCCGAAGGACGGTACAAGGTCGTATGCGAGAACGGAGCAGTAAACCCCGACGGATTTACAACCATACTTGGCGGAAAACTGACAATAGGAAACCGACAGACTTTAATATGCGTAGATACTTTGTAATAGGATTTATGGGCTTATTGGGCTTATTGGACGAAAGTAAAATATTGGCTCAAAAACCCGATTTCATCGTGCCTGACAATGGCAATTTCGTATCAGCCATTCAGACTGCGAATACCCGTGCCGATTTTTCGCGGCGATATACCATACTGGTGCGTCGGGGTACTCATTTCAGTGAGGGTACTCAGGAACTGATAAGTACGAGAGTGAAAACTGCCGATGGTGCTGATTCCACCATCTTCTTCCCTTCGCCTATAGTCAAACTGGTTGCCCCTCGTGTTACCATTATGGGTGAAGATATGGATGCTACCATAGTCGAGAACCGTCCCGTTTACGAAGGCATCGGTATTACTAGTACACTTTTCGTCGATGGAGCCGACAGCACCATCATTAAGGATATAACCCTTTTTTGCAATTTCCAGAACGAGGCTATGGCTTTTGCCAACCGTTCTGTAGCTCTGAGGGAAAGCCGTTGCAAGGGTAATTATCTGAAGAATGTCCGTCTGCTCAGTACCCAGGACACATATTATACCAATGGGGGCGGTGACACGACACTTGACAGTTGCGACATACACGGCACCGTCGATTTCATCTGTGGCGGAGGCAGCGTGCGTTTCAATTCCTGCACTCTCTACCTTGAACCGCGAGGCAGGAAGGGTTCGAGAGATGTTATCTGTGCACCTGCTACAAACGTCGATGAATTGGGATATATTTTCAAAAACTGCACCATCGTGGGTTCGCCTGAACAGGACGGGCGCTATCATCTTGCCCGTCCCTGGCGCAACCAGCCCACATGTGTATTTCTGAACACACGTATGATGCTGCTTCCCTCTCCCGACGGCTATCGCGAGATGCACGGCACCCTGCCCCGACTCTTTGCCGAATACGGCAGTGTGGATAAGGACGGCAATCCTGTCGATTGCTCGCAGCGGAAGACTACATTTAAGAATAAAGCCGGTGAAACCGTCAAAATCGGCTATTCCCCAGTACTTAGCGAAACAGAAATGAAAAAATACTGAAACACAATGAAAACATTCTTTTTTACTACGTCTCTTCTTGCTGCGTCATCCGTATTCGCAGCAAAGAAAGTGGAGATTACTGTCCAGAACCCCCTCGGTTTTGCACGCAGCTTCGAGGTGGTCGAGGTACCGATGAAGACCATCAGCATGGTAATGGGTGAGGACGACTTCATCATCACCGATGCCGACGGACGCGAACTTCCCCTTCAGGTAACATCCAAGAACACCGTCCTGTTCCAGGCAAGTGTCGGAGGCAGGAAGACCTCTACCTACTATGCTGTCAAGGGAACACCCAAGATGACCGAGTGCAAGGTTATGGGACGCCTCTTCACCGAGCGTCAGGATGAGTTCGGATGGGAAAATGACCGCGTGGCTTACCGCATCTACGGACATGGGGCAGCTGTCGGATACGACGTGTTCAATAAGAGTACCTCGGCTCTGATGCTCGACTACTGGTATGCCTCCGAACAGGATCAGGAGATGCGTAGCGTCGCTAAGAAACTGAGAGACCGCGGACAGACAGACCTGGCAGACCAACTCTACAATGCCTTCAGCTATCATATCGACCACGGACAGGGTATGGACTGCTACACCGTAGGTCCTACACTCGGAGCCGGAGCCAATGCCCTGATGAACGACGATAAGACACTCTGCATGCCTCAATGCTATAAGTCGTACGAGATTCTGGAGGACGGACTTCTCCGCTTCTCCGTCCGCTTCACCTATCCCGATGTCGATTTCAAGGGACGTAAGATATACGAGACCCGCACAATCACTATCGATGCAGGCAGTTCCTTCTGTCGTGTCGATGTGCGCTACATGCTCCTCAAGGCAGGTGTTTCAGCTACAATGGCTTCGGGAGTGGTTATCCACAAAAGCAATCCTACCGCATTCGTACTGAATAAAGATGCTGCATACCTCGGTTACGAAGACCTTGGCGATGCAAGCGTGTATAATGAACGCTATCGTGCCGAACTGGCGAAGCAGATGGGAAAGATATACGTCGGCACCGTCTATCCTCAGCCCGTCACCGACATAATATACGAAGAGGGTAGGACAGGCATAGCCAACGGACATCTTCTTGCCCTCTCACGTATATGGCCCTACGAGGACTATACCTATTACTTCGGTTCGGCTTGGAGTCGCAACAACGAGACCAATGTCCATTCACTTCGCGACTGGGAAGCGGCACTCAGTCGTGAAGCTAAAATAGTGCGCAATCCGTTGAAGGTATCTGTCAAGGTAAAATAGTATATCCATGTGGAAAAATCAGCATAAAATTACTGCTGAGAGATAAAATTTAGCCTAAAGCGTAATTTTTCTGTTAAAAAAATTGGAGAGTTACACTTTTTCTTTGCACATTTGCTGCGATTATGATTGTTTGGCTTAGTTTCGCATAGCGTGCTACATGCCGAATACACATTATACATTATTTATAATATAATCAACTCGGCATTCGTTGTCGAAAAGAGAATAACTAACCATTATTGTTTAACTAATCTTTTAAAATCAACCAAAGTTATGAAGAAATCATTACTTCTTTTGGTAAGCTTTATGCTTACAACTTTGAGTGCTTTGGCATTGCCTGCAAAGCCAACGGTGAGTTTCACTGATTGGCAGACCGCAGTGTCATCAGGCAGTAACTTCTACCTCTACAACGTAGATGCAGACCTCTTCGTTACAGGTGGAAACTATTGGGGCACTCGTGCTTGTGTTGTCTTTAACGGACAAGGAGCATCAAACAACTATGTTTCCTATGAGGATTTCCTTCTTGGAAAAGCTCAGGTAAACGGTTACGCGTGGGAAATCGGCGAGGAAGACGACCAGGTCGATGAAACAGAAGGCACAGTACACTGTTTCTCTTTCGCTAACAAAACTACCAGCGGTTATCTTACAGCCGATGGTGACGGACCATGGGTAGATGGTGGTACAAACCGTCCATACAACAAGTGGTTCGTTAAGGAGAACGTTGGTGACAACACCTTCAAGCTCTACTATGTAGACATGGGTATGTTTGGTCTTCAGGAACTGTTCACAAATGGCAACACAAACGTCATTTATTCTAAGGATGATGCTACAAACACCACTTGGGCACTCGTTTCTGAGTCAGAATACGAAGTTGCTGGTGAAGCTCTGAACCTTTATTACATTGCTCAGACTCTCAACAAGATCGTTACAGACGGTAAGGCTCTCGGTCTCGAAAAGGACTGGTCTTATTATGATAACCTTCTTGAAAATGGCGACTCTTACGATGAGTTCAAGGAGGCAGTTGACGAACTCGGTCCGGTTGTAAACCTCGGTGCTGCTATCGTTGAGGCTAAGACTCTTGACCCACTTCACGACTGGTCTAAATACGAAAATGTCTATGCTGACGAAGATGCTACAGCAGAAGAGTTGGAAGAAGCTCTTACTCAAATTAAGGCATACACTAACCTGATTAAGGGTCTTACAGCTGACGATATCGATCCAGATCACGACTACAACTCATTCTACTACATTTACAACAATACAGAGGCTACAGTTGCTGAACTCGACTCTGCACTCTCTAACCTGAATGCTTACAAGTCTCTGAAGGCAAATATCGATGCTGCTAAGGTTGAATGCCCAGGTATCGACCTTACTGCAGTTGAGGCTGTTTACCAGCAGACAAACAAGACTAACGAAGAACTTGCTGCTGCGCAGACTGTTCTTGACAATCTTGTTATAGAATACAGAATTGCTGATGCTTCTGTAGAAAATCCTGCTGACGTATCTTCGAAGATTGTTAACCGCACATTCGACACAGTCGGTGACTTCACCGGATGGTCAGCTGGTTTCGGTGCAGGTGGTGATACAGACGCTTGTGCTGAGGTATGGCATCATACATTCGATGTACATCAGGATATCGAAGGACTTCCAGAAGGTATCTATATGGTTGCTTGTAACGGTTATTCTCGTTATAATGATAATCATGAGGCAGATTACAAACGTTGGAAGAGCGGTGCATCTTCAGACACAAAGATCTACATGCAGTCTGAAACACTTGGACAGTTCTTTACTCCTGTAATGTT
The DNA here is from genome assembly GCA_902774005.1 of uncultured Bacteroidales bacterium. Taxonomy (GTDB): domain Bacteria; phylum Bacteroidota; class Bacteroidia; order Bacteroidales; family Bacteroidaceae; genus Minthosoma. The sequence goes on from CACYGK010000007.1 coordinate 23,478, forward strand.
TGTATCACCGGGTGGTTCTATCGACGAGCAAATCGGAACCCACGGAGTAACTCAGTATCAGTATACTGATGATGAAGGTATACAGCACACTCTGTTCTGTCCTAACTCAATGAAAGCTGCTTGTGACTACTTCCATGATGGTACAAACCGCTATCATAACGAAGCTTTCGGTCCATTGGCTGCAGGCGATGTTTTGAGAATTGGTGTTAGCAATCCAAAAGAACTCTACTGGTCTATCTTCGACGACTTCGAACTCTGGTACTACGGAAATGGTATCGACGCATACCAGTACTGGGCACAGAAGGTTATAGAAAATACTCATGTAAACTTCGACGGCGTATATTATGGAGCTCCTGAAAAAGCATTCTATGATGACGTAATGGCTACTGCTACTACTGCTGAGACTAAGGAAGAGATTTCAAAAGCAATCGAAAAGATCAGTCTCGCAGTTGACACTGTACAGGCTAGCACAGAGGCTTATGAACTCTACGTTGCTCAGTGCGACGAGGCATATGCATGGCTTGCAGGTGGTGAACACGGCGATCAGGACGAAGTTCTGAAGCTCACTTCTTACCTTGAGACATATGCTGAAGAAAGCGAATCAGAATCATTGTACTGGGGCTTCCCACACGGAGTATCTAACTACATCCTCAACCGCGTTGAAGGCGAAAAGGTAGGTAAGCTTCCTACAGCAGACGTTATCGAAGAAACTGCATTCGTAAAGGAAATGTACGATGCAGCCATCCGTGCTGACCTTGTTGACGGTACCGACCTCACTGGTCTTATCGTTAACCCAGGTTTCGAAGAGGCTAACGGTAAGGGTTGGTCACTCGACACTCACAACGGTCTGTGCACAAGCGGTCTGACTAACTGGCATGGAGGTTCTTCTACAAACTACTGCGCTGAGTCATACGAGCAGAAGTTCGACGTTTACCAGGTAATCGAAGGTGTTGAGAATGGTCTCTACGAAGTATCTGTACAGGCATTCTACCGTACTCCAGGTTGGAATGATACAGCTTGGAATGCATATCAGAACGACCCGGAAATGGTTGGCGACGCTAAGGTTTACACTTACGTTTACTTCAACAACTTTGCAACTCCTGTACGTAACGTAATGGAGCTCCAGTTCGATGCACTTGCAGGCGACAGCTGGCAGATTACAAATTCTAATCCTCCTAAGTTCGTTCCTAACGGTATGTCATCTGCATCTAATGCATTCAGCATTCCAAACGATGAAATCAACTACACTATGAAGGTTTACGGTCTCGTAACCGACGGTACAATTCGTCTTGGTATCCGCAACCTTGAACAGGCTACATCTGGTAGCTGGGCACTTTGGGACAACTTCAAGCTCATTTACCGTGCTAAGAATGCGGACATTCTTGCTGAGTTCCTCGCTGAGAAACTTGCACAGTACAGCGAATATGTTGAAGAGAACGCCGACTACATGACAAGTGTTGGTTCTGGATACGCATCTGATATTATCGATGAGGCTGACCTCGCACTTGAAAGCGGCGACGGCAATGCTATGTACGAAGCTCTCAGCGACCTGAACGATGCAATTGGTAATACAGAGGCTCACGTTGCTGCATACAAGGCTAAGGACGAAGCATACGATGCTCTTAACACTGCACTTACAGATTATGAAGAGACTGCAAGCCAGGCTGCTATCGAACAGGCTGAATACCTGCTTAGCGACGAAGCATCTGGCGACGACGTAATCGACAACATGGATACTGACGAACTCCTTGCTCTCGTTGAACAGATGAACGAAGCAATTGCTGCTCTGAAGTTGCCAAAGGGTATGGACGAGGCTACAGACGAGAATCCTGTTGACTGCACATCTCTGATTGTCAACCCAAGCTTCGAAGAGGGCAATCTGAATGGCTGGCAGTATTACCAGGGTGCTGATACTAAGGCTGCTGAGAACTCTAACAGCACTTACACAACAGAAGGTTGCGACGGTGCTTACCTCTTCAACACATGGTCCGGTTCTGCACCTGCAGAAGGCTTCTGGGTATCTCAGACACTCAACGCTCTGCCAGCTGGTGCATACGAACTGCAGGTTCTCCTCGCTTCTGACCAGAACAACAAGATTTATGTTTCTGCTGCAAACGGCGTTGCTGAATTCGTAATGGCAAATGCAAAGGAAGTAGGTCAGGAAGAAACTATCGTATTCACTGTCGAAGAAGATGCTGAAGTTACTATTAAGGTTGAAAGCCCAAGCTGGTTCAAGGCTGATAACTTCCGCCTCACTTACTTCGGTGTTGCAAGCGAGAAAGAACCTACAGATGTTGAACTCGCTGAAAGCGCAGTTGACGCAGCTGTTCCAGTTGCAATCTACGCAGCAGACGGTTCAATCAAGCAGGCTCTCCAGCCAGGTGTTAACATCGTAGTATTCTCTAACGGTGAAGTTAAGAAGATTTACAACAAGAAGTAATTTTCTGACAATAACTGAATAATCACGGGAGGGTGTGCCACTCAGGCACATCCTCTTTTCGTTTTCTTAGCGAAGTGTAAACTTCGTGAAACAATGTATGTAGCAAATCTCCTCATTAATGCTTGACGAGGCGAAAAAATCTTTAATTCTTGAAAGTTCTGCTTACACATTAAATAAAAATACGTATTTTTGCCCGGAAATTTACTAAACTAAACTAACTGAAATGAAAAGGAGTATTCTTACTTGGCTGATGCTGCTCAGCTGCATCACCATTTGTGCTCAGGGCGTAAAACCGTTGCCGACGCTTCATGTCGATGGCAAATGGCTCGTTGATGAGCATGGAAACCACGTGGTTCTTCACGGCGTGATGGACACCCCTAATATGTATTTCAACGGTTGGCGATGGGGCTCTCCATGGGACGGCTCCGGCACAGGCTATAATTCTACTGGCGTCACAAAGTGTAAAGACTATTTCGAGAAGATATTTACAGCTATGGAGAAGGCAAAGTGCACCGTCTTCCGTCTTCATCTCGACCCTGCATGGACTAACGACCCGAGCGAAAGCTACGTATATCCGGGTGCAGCCGACCAGCCTGCAGAGGCAACCAGCGAGGCTGATATCAGCAAGTTCAACCCCACACGTCTGAAGACCTACCTTTCGTCGCTCTACTGGCCGTTGATAAAGAAGGCTATGGACCACCGTATGTATGTCGTAGTGCGCCCTCCCGGCGTATGTCCTCCAAACCTCAAGGTGGGCGACTACTATCAGCAGTATCTTATGACTGTATGGGACATGGTATCTTCAAATACCAACATCCAGAAGTATGCCGGTCAGATAAGCATCGAGCTGGCTAACGAACCTGTAAATCTGAAGAATGCCAACAACGCAGACGACCCTAAGGCTCTGCACGACTACTTCCAGCCCATCGTCGACATGATTCGTGCCAACGGATTCACCGGTATCATCTGGGCTCCGGGTACAGGATGGCAGTCCAACTATACAAGCTATGCCACTTACCCCATCGAGGGCTACAACATCGGTTATGCCGTTCACGACTACTGCGGATGGTATGGTAGCAGCGACGACAATCCCGGTACCCAGAACAAGATTAACAACTTCCGTGCACAGGTGCCAGTGGTTGAAACCAGTCCTATCATCATCACTGAGTTCGACTGGAGTCCGGAAAACCCTGATGCCGAGGGTCACTACGACGAGCACGGCAAATGGGTATTGCCTAACTATGGCACATGGGCTACCGGTTCTACATCGAAGTGGGGAAAGGCTTACAAGGCTAATATCGATTACTATAAGAACATCTCCATGACCCTGTCGAGCACAGCCTGTCTTTTCGATATCGATACCTACCTTAGCAACAGACAGGTGGTTCCTGCTTTCGGAGGTCTGGAAGAAGCCTGCGGCAAGGCCTGCATGGACTGGTATGCCGAGTACTATGATGTTGACTGGGCACATGCCGACTTTACAAACACGTCTGTAAGCGACTTGGGTACAGGTAAGTTCCAGAACCCGGTCATCTTTGCCGACTTCCCCGATCCCGATGTAATCCGTGTGGATGACACCTACTACATGATTACCACTACCATACACCACTTCCCCGGTGCTACCATCCTGAAGTCGAAGGACCTGGTCAACTGGGAATACTGCGCACAGCCGTTGGAGCAGCTGGCAACTACCGACAACTACAACCTGCTGAACGGACAGAACGCCTATGGAAAAGGTATGTGGGCATGCTCAATGAAGTATCACGACGGTACGTTCTACGTCCTCATCAACGGTAACGATGCTGGCGGCTTCCTGCTCACAGCGACCAATCCTGAAGGCAGATGGGAAAAGAAGAAACTCTCACGCATCTACTACGACCCGGGTATGCTCTTCGACAACGGCAAGGTATATGTAGCCTGCGGTATCGGAAACATACAGATATGCGAACTCGACGAAGATTTCAACTACATCCGCGAACAGAATGTCATCAGCGACAAGAGCGGACTCGAAGGCTGTCACCTCTACAAGATAGGCGACTACTACTATATCTATGCCACATACGGTGGATGGCCGTCGGGACAGGTCGTATTCCGCTCACAGAATATCTTCGGTCCGTACGAAGAGAAGATGCTCATAGAGAAATATATCGACGGCACCCCCAACACCGTTCATCAGGGTGCCCTCATCGACACTCCGGAAGGTGAGTGGTGGACTATCCTGCAGGAAGACCTTGGTGCTATGGGTCGCATGCCTAACCTCCAACCTGTAAAATGGGTGGACGAGTGGCCTGTAATAGGTAACAACGGTGTTCCTTACACCACCTGCGCCAAACCGAAGACAGCTACAAGCTATCCTGTCAAGGCACTGCCTACGAACGACAACTTCCGTTCTTATCCTATCGGCATGCAGTGGGAATGGAACCACAACCCCGACAACGGAGCATGGAGTCTCTTCGAGCGTGCAGGATGGTTGCGCATGAAGACTTCCGAACCGGCTGACCGTCTGACTCAGGCACGTAACATGCTGACACAGCGTATATTTGCTTTCCATAAGAAACCGAATCAGGCTTCCATAGGTACTGTAAGCATCGACATAAGCAATCTGAAGGAGGGCGACCGTGCCGGTATCTGCATACTGCAAGACCCGTACGCAGCCATTGCCGTAGAAATGAAGGACGGCAAGAAGCAGTTCGTATGGTGGCAGGATCAGCTGACCGAAAACGAAGGTTTCACACCTGCATCTGTCACAGGTGATGTCATCGATGCCGACACTGTCTATCTGCGTGCAGAAATCACCTACGGAACCAGTCAGACAAAGTTCTACTACTCTCTCGACAACAAGACATTCACACCGCTTGGCGAACAGACGACGCTGAAATATAACCTCTCTGTCTTCGTAGGTGCCCGATTCGGCATATTCTGCTATGCAACACAGGAGAACGCTGAGCGTGGCTATGCCGACTTCGACTGGTTCTCAACAGAAAAGGACTACGACGAGGCTAAATACTATCCAGCCGACTTCCCCGGCTACGACGAGGATATGCTCACCGTTGAAAGCATCGAAGTAGCCAAGTCTGAAGCAGAAGTGATGATAGGAAACGTAGGCAATATCATCCTTACAGCTACCTACCACGACGGTCATACTGCCAACGTAGCAGCAGAAGCAGGATACGAAATCGACAACGACGTCGTATCAATCCGCGGCGGACAGATACAGGGTCTGAAGGAGGGTACGGCAAACATCAGAGCTATCTACACCGACCCGCTCGGTAACACATTGACTACCCAGTTCACAGCCGTTTCCACATTGTTCCCGTTTGCTGCACAGTACATCAAGACCGACCTCTACGGAAATGGTACCTACGCAGAGCGTACACATACCTTCAATCCGTCGCAGTACGGACAGATGGGATGGGTTTACAGCAACGGAGCCGACATGTCCGGCTACAAATACCTCGTAGTCCAGCTCAAGTCAAGAAGTACCAAAAGCCACCTGAACATCTTTACAGGCGAAAACGTATGGTCACCTGGCTTCAGCACTCCTGACTTCAGTACAAGCAAGCAGATTGTCGTTGACCTCGAAAACATCAAATACACTACTGAGGGCGACCTGAAGGGACAGCCTCTCGACACCAAGAACATACGGATTGTATGCTTCTGGGGCAACGGTAATCAGAGTATCATTGTGAAGGATGTGTACCTGACCAACAACGACGACTACTCACGCGAAGAGACTACCGACGTCATAGTTATTGACGACGAAATCCCACAGGTGGTTGACGTATGGACAATGTCCGGACAGTCCGTCCGCAAAGCTGTTGACATCAATCAGGCAACAGAAGGACTTGCTCCCGGATTCTATATCGTAGGAAATCGGAAAATGCTCGTAAGATAAATTCAAAATTACAACATGAAAGGAAAAGAGGATGGGTCTTTGTGACTCATCCTCTTTCTGTGTACCCCGGGCCGGGCTCGAACCGGCACATCTTGCGATATTGGTGTTTGAGACCAACGCGTCTACCAATTCCGCCACCGGGGCAAAGCGGGTGCAAAGGTAATGACTTTTTGCTTTATAGCCAAACAAAAAGTTGTTTTTATTCTCCGAGGAGGGCCTTGCGCAGTTTGATAGCCTTCTTTGGTGCTTTCTGGTCGAGAGTGAGTGCCCAGTTGTCGTGGTTAAGACTGATAGCAACGGGGGAGAGCAGGGCGTCGTAGTCGATGGGGTCGGTGGTGTCGCAGATGCGGCGGAGCAGGATGGTGGCATCGGCTGCCTCAGTGGTGGTACCCATGACTTCGTGGAGTGCCTGCCAGAATTCTTCTTCGGTGAATCCGCGTTGAAGCTGCTGGTAGTAGCGCTGGTAGAGCAGGCGCATGAAGTCGTCGAGTGAGCGTTCGCCGTTGGTCACGCAGCGTATCTTTGCATCGAAGAGGAGTCCCATGTAGGCTCCTTTGTTGTAGTAGGAGATGGCTACTTTGCGGTAGTTGGCGTTGTCGCCCATGAAGTCGAGCCAGATGTCGTAGCTGCTCTGACGCAGGGACATGTGGCGCTGTCCTTCGTGGGTCTCGATGGCGCTGATGTAGTTGGAGTAGATGCCGAGGAGTTCTTCGGCTGAGATGATACCGCCGCGACGGAGGAGGAGGGCTGAGTAGTAGCTGGTGAATCCTTCGCTGAACCAGAGAAGGGGTGTGAAGGCTTCCTGTGAGTAGTCGAAGGGTCCGAGCTCGATGGGTCGGATGCGCTTGACGTTGTAGAGGTGGAAGTATTCGTGGGCTATGAAGTCGAGCAGGCGGATGTAGTCGGCACGGTCAGGGGCGGTGAAGGTACCGCTGCTGTAGTCGGCTTGCGAGTTGAGGTGTTCGAGTCCGCCGCCTATGCCCTGCATGTTGATGAGGCAGTAGTTGTCGTATGGCACTTCTTTCATGATGTCGGTGCAGGCATCGACCATGGCGAGGAAATCCTTCTTGAAGGTGGAACCTTCGTAGTCGTCGCCCGGGTCGAAGGCGAATTCGTATTCATGTCCTTTGTGCTGGAACTTATCGACGAAGTGGTTGCCCATGAGGAGTGGGGAGTCGTAGAGTATGTCGAAGTCGGGGACGATGAAGCTGCTCGTGGTACCTGCTACGGGACGGAGTCCGCTGCTGACGTGTTTCCAGTTTGCGGGCACATTGTAGCTGACCTCGACGGGTTCCAGCTTGTGTCCGTTTTCATACATGAAGGTGCCGTTGGGGGCGATGAATGCTCCTTCGGGGCGGATGCGGCTGTCGGCTACGTCCATTTTGTTGGCGTAGGTGCGGTAGGTGACGACGATGGTGTCGGCTCCGCCCATATCGACTATCCATGTGCTGCGACGGAATTTCTGCCAGGGCAGGGGTGTGCCGTCGGTGCGTGTGGCGCTGAAGTCGGTGAGGTATTTGGGATAGTTGATGATGTCGTAGTAGCCGGGTGCCCAGACTGGCATCTGGAGTTCGACGTGTTGCTGTCCTGGCTCGGAGGCTGTGTAGAGGAGATGCACGTTGAGGTAACGGCCTACTGTGTCGAGTTCGACGGTGTAGCGCATTTTGGCTGCGCAAGTAAGTGAAAGGAGTGCCGCGAGGGCGAGGAGAATGGTTTTCTTCATGATTTAGGTGATTTTTATGGTGCAAATGTACGACTTTCTGACGGATTATTTCTACTTTTGCAATTATTAACGTGTTTTCCTATGAAGAAACTGATTGCTCTGCTGAAGGATAAGCCGCGTCTGTGGCATATCATCTTCGAATCGGACGACCGTCCGTCGCGCGCTTTCGACCTGGCTGTGATGATTGCCATCGTGTTGAGTCTGGTTGTGGCTTTTGTAGAGAGTATGCCGCGTGTGGCTGGTATATATAAGGATGTGCTGACGGTGATGGAGTATACGCTGACGGCATTTTTCACTATCGAGTATGTGCTGAGGGTGTATTGTTCGCCTGTGAAGAAGGATTATGTGCTGAGTTTCTTCGGAATCATCGACCTGCTGGCTACGTTGCCGCTCTATCTGTCGTTCCTGTTGCCTTCGGCTAAATATATGTTTATTCTGCGTACGTTCCGTCTTATCCGTATTTTCAGGGTACTGAAGCTGTTTGTGTTTATCAACGAGGGCAATATGCTGATGGAGAGCATAAGGCGCAGCATGAACAAGATTCTGGTCTATTTCCTGTTTGTAATTGTGCTCGTTACCATAATCGGAACACTGATGTTCATGGTGGAGGGAGGTCAGCCTGGTACACAGTTTACGGATATCCCTTCGAGCATCTATTGGGCTATCGTGACTCTGACCACGGTAGGCTATGGCGACATCACTCCGGTGACAACGGTAGGCCGCCTGTTGTCGGGACTTGTCATGATTCTGGGTTACACGATTATCGCTGTACCGACGGGTATTGTGAGTGCGACGATGATAGACGAAACCAAGAAGAAAGGTGTGAACGGACGCTGTCCGCGCTGCAATCAGAAGACAGATCTGAATGCGAACTACTGTAAGCATTGCGGGGAAAGGCTGTAATTTGTTTCGCGCGTACATTTATATATATTGTGCTCTCTGTTTAATGATAGAAATGGTATTCTGAGGAATAATCTCAAAAAAAACATTAATAAAAACACTTCAAAACGACACTTAATGGAATATTGTGCGACCTTTTTTGTCAAAAAGCACAAATATGTACGCACACATTGATTTTTTTTTGTTAAAAATTTGGTCGGTATATTTGAAACCCCTTAACTTTGCATCGAAAATTAAAACAAATGGGTGTAAAAGCCCTGGTTTAGTTAAAAAATTAATTAACAAATTAAATTATTAACTTTTAAAATTTATTTAGATTATGAAGAAGGTTATTCTTGCTGCTCTCGTAGCAGTTGCTTCACTCAGTGCAAACGCACAGGTATGGATCGGTGGTGATCTCGGTTTTGATTTCACAAAGGCTGACAAGAACGCTAAGACAGTTTCTACAATCACTGTAGCTCCTGAAATTGGTTACATGTTCAACGAAAAGTGGGGTGTCTATGCTGACATCAATTTCTCTAGCAAATCAAAGCAGGGTCCTGCTGCTGATCAGACTCTGAACTCTTTCGGTTTCGAAGTAGCTGGTCGTTACGTATTCGCTAAGTCTGGTATCGCTTCATTCTTCGTAGATGGTGGTGTAGGTATGGACTTCTACAACAAGAGCCGTGGTAGCAAATTCTATGTAGGTTTCAAACCAGGTGTTAAGTTCGCTGCTTCTGAGAAGATCGAGCTCGTTGCTCAGATTGGTACTCTCGGTGTTGCATTCGGTAACGAAAAGGCTCAGAACGCTGGTACTGCAAACAAGTCTGAATTCGGTCTTGGCGTACGCAACGATGCACTCTCTCTTGGTATCGCTTACAACTTCTAATAAACAGATTTAGAATAAATACTCGGAATGCTCAGCATCACGCTGGGCATTCTTTTTTTGTTGCATAAGTACTACATTTCTTCCGATTTCATTCTGTTTGGCAGTGTGAATCTGGTCTGTAAAACACATTTATGTGTTTTTTTGTGTGTAATATAATCTTTATGCGTAAATTTGACCCGATAACAGCTAATTAAAATGCAAAATGACTATGAAAACAAGTTACTCTCTTCCGATATCCCTGAACAGGATGGTGGTATGTCTTGTACTTATGCTGCTTCAGGTGCCGATGCTTATGGCAGGCGATTGGGTGGACATAACGGACAGTTATGTCAAGAATCCCCGTTATGACGGAAACGATTACAGCTACTGGGATGGTACGCCTCTGAGCGGGGCGAATGCCAGGGAGAATGCTGAACACTATTGGAAGACCTACAACACGTATCAGCGTGTGGAGGGACTGGTGCCGGGTAAGTACCGTGTCAGTCTGACTGCATTCTACCGTATGGGTGATTCGGGGAACGACTATAATCTGTTCTCCAGTGGTGATTATGAGAATTATCAGTACTCAAGACTTTATGCCAGTTCGTCGGTGGAAAGTTATATGGACACTCCGATAGCATGTTTGTCGAGTGCTGCGCAGTCGAAGTCGCTTGGCGGAGGAACCAGTGTGGTGGGCGAAGGACTGTATGTCCCGAACAATATGGAGGCTGCCGGTGCATGGTTTGCAGCCGGCTTCTATTACAACGTGCTGGAGTGTGAAGTGGGTGAAGACGGTGTTCTGATCATCGGAATTAAGAAGGATACGAATCTGGGGTCGGACTGGACATGTCTGGACAACTGGAAACTGGAATACTATGAGGACGAGGCGACTGTACGTGTCGAGTCGCTGAAGTTGAACAAGTCGTATTACGCAATAACGGTGGACAAGTCGTATATGATGGGTAAGACCATTCTGCCCGATAATGCTACCAACAAGAAACTGGTATGGACTTCATCGGACGAGAGTGTCGCTACGGTCAGTGGTACTACCGGAAAGATAAAGGGTATGAGTCCGGGTAAGGCTGTCATCACGGCAAAGACTACTGACCTGTCGAACCTGTCAGCAAGTTGTCTGATAACGGTATATAGCAAGACCGATGAAGAAGTGGCATGGATTGACGTAACGGATGACTTTGTCATCAATCCGCGTTTCGAAAATAATGACCTGACTACCGGTTGGGAAGGTACTCCGTTCAGCGCAGCAAATCCAAAGGAGAATGCAGAGCACTACAATAAGGATTATTTCACTTACCAGTGGATTGACGGACTGGTACCGGGCAAGTACCGTCTCAGTCTGGATGCATTCTACCGCATGGGTACTTCCAATAACGATTACCAGCTGTATCAAACCGGAGAGTATGAAGAATCCCTGCACGGCAAACTCGTAGCTTCGTCGTCGGTGGGCCAGTATTCCGGATCAATTAAACCGCTCTCATCGGGTCTGTCGAAGACGAACTATGGCGGTGGTACCTACTCTGTATATGTTCCAGAGGAAGAAGCGTTCTATTATGCTCCAAACAACATGTACGCAGCTGATGCGTGGTTCAATGCAGGATATTACCAGAACTCGCTCGAATGTGAGGTGGGTGAGGACGGACGACTCCAAATCGGCATTTACAAAGACCAGACGATAGGTGAAGACTGGACGTGTCTGGACAACTGGAAACTGGAATACTACGGACCGGTGAAGCTCGTGACCGACATCACTCTGTCGCAGACAGATGCTAAACTTGTGAGGAGCGAAACGCTGCAACTTGATGCTACCGTACTGCCTAAGGATGCTATATACAGAAAGCTCGTTTGGACTTCGTCGGACGAGACTGTGGCTACGGTTGACCGTAACGGACTGGTGACGGCTGTGGGTATGGGTACTGCTGAGATTACCGCTGCTGCAAGTGACTGTTCGGGTGTGAGTGCTACATGTCATGTCATGGTCATCAATGCCGAGATTAAGCCCGGCGACCTGGTGATAAACGAGATTATGGTCCACAACGTGGATGTGTATCTCGACCCTTCATATAATTTCGGTCCGTGGGTGGAACTCTACAATGCAGCTGATGTGACTCTCACGCTTGGCGGACTCTATGTCACGGACGATCCTGCCAACCTGACGAAGAATAAGCTGATAGAGGATTACGGAGTAGTGCCGGCAAACGGTTACGCCATTCTGAACTTCGACCACTTCGAGGTATGGAAGAAGGCAAGCTACCGTCAGATTAACGATGACCTGAATGCCAAGGGTGGTACGATCATCCTGTCGGACGGAAAAACGATACTGGCTCAGCAGGACTATCCTGAGGCTATCAGTCGTATGTCATGGGCTCGCAAGTCGTTGGACAGCGACGATTGGGGCTATACCGGCGAACCGACTCCGGGTGAGAGCAATGCTACCAGTAAGTTTGCTACGGAACAACTGGCTGCTCCTGTGGTTGACACTCCTTCCAAACTGTTCGATTTGCCGTTCAATATACAGGTGACTATCCCTGCCGGTACAACCCTGCTCTATACTACCGACGGTACGGCTCCTACACTAACGAACGGATGGCAGTCGACAGACGGAAAGATTTACGTGGACTATTCAGGATGTTACCGTTTCCGTCTGTTCCAGAACGGCAAACTACCAAGCCAGGTTGTTACACGTTCGTATATAAAGCAAGAAAACGATGAACCGTTCCCAATCATCTCGCTCGTTACCGACTGGGATAATATATGGGGTGATTATGGAGTGTTCCTCAAGAGCAGTTACGGACGTCCCGGCAACGGACAGGCAGAGTCGTGCAACTGGAATATGGACTGGGACCGTCCGGTACACTTCGACTATATTACTACCGAAGGTGAATGTGTAGTCAGTCAGGAGTGTGACTTATCGATGTGTGGAGGGTGGAGTCGTGCGTTCAATCCTCATGCTTTCAAACTGAAGGCAAAGAAGACCTACGACATGCAGAACTCGTTCGATTATCAGTTCTTTGAGAATAAGTCGTTCCTGAAGCATAAGACCCTCCAAATACGTAACGGAGGAAACGACACCGGTTGCCGTATCAAGGATGGTGCTATCCAAGGCATAATAGAACGTAGCGGTATTTATGCCGAGTGCCAGTCGTGGAAACCTGTTCATGTGTATATCAACGGATGGGAATATGCCGTACTCAATATGCGCGAACCTAACAATAAGGACTATGCTTACAGCAACTACGGAATAGACTCCGACCTCATGGATCAGTTTGAGATTTCGCCAGACTCCGGTTATGTGCAGATGCGCGGTACGGAAGAGAGTTTCCTCCAGTGGTACGAACTGGCTAAGAATGCAGCCGATGAGGATACATACGAGCAGATATGCAAACTCGTTGATATCGACAATTATATAAATTACATGGCTATCGAACTCTATATTGGTAACTGGGACTGGCCACAGAACAACGTGAAGGGATTCCGCAGTCTGGAGGACGGCAAGTTCCGTTTCGTCATCTTTGACCTTGATGGAGCACTCTCGACTTCTGCACCGTTAAATGATTTCTTCAGCAAACAGAACTACACTTTCGACAACCTTCATGGTTACAACTATGCTACCAACGAGAGCATAGAGGGTACACGTCTGAAGAAGGAGATAAAGTTCGTCACTATCTTCAAGAACATGATTCAGAACGAGGAGTTCTTCAAGAAGTTTGTCGATGCCTACTGTCTTGTAGCCGGTTCGGTATTCACTCCAGAATTGACTTACGAAGTGGTTTTGGATCGTGCCAACGAACTCTCTCAGGGTGATTATGTCAATCCTTGGAGCACGGCAAGCAATGTTTACTATAATTTGTCAGGTCGTCAGACAGGTCTTATCAACCACCTTCAGTCATACTTCAAACTTAACAGTGGTGACCGTTTCTCAGCTTCGCTCTCAAGCAATATCGAAGAGGGACGCATAATGCTGAACGACCAGGAAGTGCCGACGGGTAAGTTCAACGGAGAACTCTTCCTGCCTGTAACCCTCCGTGCCGAAGCTCCTGCCGGTTATAAGTTTGCAGGATGGGCGCAGGTGAAGACCAGTGGCGTTCAGACTATCTTCGAAAAAGGCTCAGAATGGAAGTTCTACGACAAGGGCAGTCTTGATGATATAAGCTGGGAAGCGATAACTTATTCCGATGCAGCTTGGAATTCGGGTGCCACTCCTATAGGTTATGACTATAACGGTCAGCATCCAGAACTTGTTACAGTTACTCAGGGCTACCTGCCTACTTATTATCTGCGCAAGTCGTTTAACCTCAGCAGTGTGGATGCCAACGGCACTTACCAACTCGACTGGGTAGCCGACGATGGATTCGTGGTTTATGTAAACGGTAAGGAAGCCGGACGTTATAATATGCCGAGCGGAACGACCAGCTACAGCACGTTTGCCTCGACCTATGCCAACAATAATCCGGATAGCGGTACAATGCTTATTGATGCTTCGCTCCTGCGTACTGGCAACAACCTCATAGCTGTCGAACTCCATAACAACGCATCCAACTCGACCGATATCTACTGGAATGCTGCCTTCGGTGTGCAGTCCGACAATCCTATTCCTCAGATAGTATCCTTAGACCCTGAATACACCTTTACGAACAACGACGGTGTGGAGATGACGGCTATGTGGGATGCCCTGCCAGAGGAGGAACTGATTGCCAACTCGGCTACTCCTGTGAAGATTAACGAGGTGAGTGCTGCGAACTCGGTATATATCAATGAGTACTGCAAGAAGAACGACTGGATTGAGCTTTACAACACTACCGACAAGCCTATCGATGTGGCTGGAATGTATATCTCCGACAAGTTGAAGAAACCTCTGAAGTTCCAGATTCCTGCGGCATCGGAGGTGGATGCTACCTATTCGACCGTTATTCCGGCTCACGGATATCTCGTAATCTGGGCTGACCAACTTGTTTCCGACACTCAGATACATACCGGTTTCAAACTCGGCAACGAGGATGATGAGGTGGTTATGCTTACAGCAGCCGACGAGTCATGGGCTGATACGCTTTCATATAAGATGCACAACGGCGACCAGTCGGTAGGTCTCTATCCTGACGGAGGCAAACAGGCTTACATCATGGACCTCACGACTATAGGTCAGTCGAACAAACTTAATTCCTATGCCGTTGCCTTCGAACAGTTCCGTCCGGAACCTACTCCACCATCTGAGGTCAAGGAGATTACTTCCGACGGCGGACTCCGTGTCAAGTACGAGAATGGTGGCATAAGCATCACTACTGATTCTCCGATGACAGTAAGCATTGAAATCGTGAATGCTGCAGGACAGAAGGTATATGAAACGTCTACCGACGTATATGGTTCGAAGAGCGTAGGAATCGACGGACTGTCGGTTGGTATTTACCTTGCCCGTGTCACAAGCGATAACGATAACCGTTGTCAGATTAAGTTCCTGAAGAAGTAATAATCAGATAGCAAAAAAAAAGTGCGAAACCCCGATGGCTTCGCACTTTTTTTTAATTAACATTGAATGTAACCTTTACGTTTACGGCTTTGTTGCCTGATCGGTATTGCATGGTTACGATGTGCTTATCGCCCCATTGGCAGTTCTGTGGATGGCATCCAAAGGCCCAATTGTACATGCTGTTGCTCTCAATATATACGTGTCCGTTGCCCCACGAATTGGTATTGCCTGAGGCATCAAACCAGGCTCCATAGGTCTTTGCAGCTGTGTTGTTGCCCTCTGAGCCGTCGGCATTGAGGGGTACGAGACTGGATGGGTTGTTTCCAAGCAGATCTGCCACTTCTTGCTGACTGATGCTGATTTGGGAAGTTTGCGAATAACCTTTGGAGAACGATACTGACTGAGTTTTTTCAATCGTACCCACCACTTCAATTTCTGTAGGCACTATCTCGTCGTCGCCTGGAGGATAGTTTGCTACCACATCGTCAATATAATTCTTGCGGTTTCTTATCCATTGCTCCATTTTCTGGGTTTCTTCGGCAGGGGTAAAAGTATTGGTGATATACTTGCCTGTTCTCCAGTCGTAAGTGTAAGTTGCAAGTGGCCAGCGTTCGGAGTCTCTGTCGTAAGCTCCTTCCTCGGTCAGGGCATCAGAATATTTCATGGTCTCTGCCCAGTCCTCAGCCACTACTGCATCTGTATGCTTCAACCATGCTTCCTTATATTGCTGCACGAAAGTGGCATTGCCGAACAAGGAGAGCCAGAACTTGTTTATCCTGTATGCTGCGTTTGTACCGTTCACAGGGTCGGTTCCGTAGATAAGTTCGCGATAGTCCGTGAAGAACGTATGTCCCGTGTACATATCGCCCCAATCGAAGTCGTAACCTGCGTCCCAG
Organism: uncultured Bacteroidales bacterium; assembly: GCA_902774005.1. Classification (GTDB taxonomy): domain Bacteria; phylum Bacteroidota; class Bacteroidia; order Bacteroidales; family Bacteroidaceae; genus Minthosoma. The sequence goes on from CACYGK010000007.1 coordinate 39,658, forward strand.
TCCCAGATGGGTCCGAAGGTGTACTTTCCGTCTTTGTCCTTGAACATGTAGATGCTTCGTGGTGCGTCGATTTCTACGTTATAGAGAAATTCGTGTATTTGCAGGATACCGATGAACGACTGTATGTCCATCAGTTCGTTTACTTTCTCGTAATCACGCGATTTTATCGCCTTTTCGAGTATTGCAAATTCTGCCTTTATCGAGTCTATCTGTTCCTGGGTGTAGCCTTCAGGTTCCTTTATGCACATAGGTAGTGAGAATACCTGCGACCAGAAGTTGTCTCCGTCATCGGGGGAGAGATCAGGTCCGTCGTCTTGGTCGAATGACATAAGCAAACCTCCGGTTTCATCGATGTCTATACGGTTTTTATTTATCTCAATCTTCTCAGTAAGCTGATAAAGTCCGATGAATTCGTTGTTAAGGAATACCTCCACGTAGCGTGAGTGGTTGGTGTAGGGCATACCCATGGAATGTGCCGTCTCGAATGCAAAGGTATTCATGAGGTCGGTAACGTCGCGATAATTGGCAAGCAGGTTCCAGTCTTTCGCTTTCTCCAGTCCGAGGAGTTTCGATTTGGAGTCGAGTTTGAACTTGTACGGTTTCTTATCGTACCAGTCCCAGCTGGAGTTTCCACGTCCTCGTATGCGTCCCGTACCGCAATAGTTGGAATATTCACCCTTTCCATCGATGGTTATGACACAGTTCAGCCATACTTCCTTGTCCTCAATGTACTCTCCGCCTTCTGTGTAGATGTTCATGGTGAAGGGACGGTACTTGTTGTGTCCCTTCTCGGAGTCGAGCAGGTCGGGCGAGAAACTGATGCTGTCCAGGTCGCTCATATAGAATGGAAATGTTATGGCTCCATCCCCCTTTGGTATGCTGATAAAGACAGATTCGTCCTGATGGCTGAAGTCGCTCAATACGCCATCCGAAAGACCAATTGTGACGTTGCGATCCAGTCCCTCGTAGGTCTGGTGCATATTCATCCAGTTCTGTGCTGAAGCCCACGTTGATACGGTAAATACAGCTAATGAGAGTAAAATTCGTTGCATTTTAGATGATAATTTTGTGCAAAGATAGGTCTTTCTAGTATAAGATGTACGTGCGAGGGAGTTTTTTTACAAAAGAAAAAAGAAGATGCATCACGAAAATGCACCTTCTTCCAAATTTATTATCTAAAAGGTATTCTTTATACGATTCCCTGTGCCATCATTGCCTTAGCCACTTTGATGAAGCCGGCAACGTTTGCACCCTTAACGTAGTTAACGTATCCGTCTGGTTCAGTACCGTACTTAACACAGTTCTCGTGGATGTTCTCCATGATCCAGAGGAGCTTAGCGTCAACTTCTTCAGCTGTCCAAGAGAGACGCTCTGAGTTCTGGCTCATTTCGAGACCTGATACAGATACACCACCTGCGTTAGAAGCCTTACCTGGAGAGTAGAGCAGTTTAGCATCCTGGAACACCTTGATTGCTGCTGGAGTAGTAGGCATGTTAGCACCTTCTGCTACTGCGATTACACCATTTGCTACGAGAGCCTTAGCTGCCTCTTCGTTGATTTCGTTCTGAGTAGCACATGGCAGAGCAATCTGAGCGCCCTTCTCGAACCAAGGCTTAGCACCTTCTACATACTTAGCTGTAGGATACTTGTCAACATATTCCTTGATACGTCCACGATATACGTTCTTCAGTTCCATGATGTAGTCGAGCTTAGCGCGATCGATACCGTCTGGATCGTAGATGTAACCGTTTGAGTCAGACATAGTCATTGGGATACCACCGAGCTGGAGAACCTTCTCTGCTGCGTACTGAGCAACGTTACCAGCACCTGAGATGAGAACCTTCTTACCCTCGATTGTGTCGCCCTTAGTCTTGAGCATAGCACGGAGGAAGTAAACAGTTCCGTAACCTGTAGCCTCAGGACGGATGAGTGAACCACCGAATTCGAGACCCTTACCTGTGAGCACACCGCTGTATTCGCGAGTCAGCTTCTTGTACATACCGAACATGTAGCCTACTTCACGACCACCAACACCTATATCGCCTGCTGGTACGTCAACGTCTGGACCGATGTGACGAGTGAGTTCGAGCATGAATGCCTGGCAGAAACGCATTACCTCAGCGTTGCTCTTTCCACGTGGAGAGAAGTCAGAACCACCCTTGCCACCACCCATTGGGAGAGTAGTCAGAGAGTTCTTGAAAGTCTGCTCGAAAGCGAGGAACTTCAGAATACCGAGGTTTACAGAGCTGTGGAAACGGATACCGCCCTTGTACGGACCGATAGCGTTGTTGTGCTGGATACGGTAACCCATGTTAGTCTGGATATTACCCTTGTCGTCCATCCATGTAACGCGGAACTGGTAAACGCGATCTGGAATACAGAGACGTTCAATCAGATTTACCTTGTCAAATTCAGGGTGCTTGTTGTACTCCTCTTCGATAGTACCGAGCACTTCTTCTACTGCCTGATGATATTCAGGTTCGTTGGGGAAACGACGCTTAAGGTCTTCCAATACTTTTTTTGCATCCATTTTTGTTGATGTTTTAAGTTATTAAATAATGAATTAGTTATTACTTTTCTATCATTTTCGCTGCAAAGTTATATCATTCTGAATAAACCAACAAAACATTTGTGTAAAAAATATAGTAAAAGCACGAAAAAAGTTACTTTAATTTACAAAACACACATTTTCTTTGACTTTTTTCTGATTTTTGCAAACTTTTCAAGCATTTTGATAGCAAGACGAAAGACGGTCTTCCCTTCCTGTGTCCTGCTTCGTTTATCCCAAGTCTAAGGTTTCTATATGTTACGACTTTGCGTCGTTTTTGGGGTGCGCCTGCCACGCTGAAATTCCAAGCGCTTAGAATTTTAGTTTCAAGCGCTTGGAATTTAATTTCTAAGCGCTTAGAATTTCAACGCCCCTTCGTCACCACTTTATTCAGACTTTGCTACCATGACTTTGTTGCAGTAATTCGCCATTCGAGTTGTGATAATGGCGCTGAACACGTCACGAAGCGGCGCTGAACAGACGCGAACGCGGCAGGCGCATGATTTACGGAACCAAGAATTCATGGAACTTTAGGGCTATGGACTAGAGTATTGTCCTGAGAAAGTTGACAGATGCGTTGCAGTTGTTGCAGTTGTTGCAGTTCTCAAGACAATACTACATTTTCGCTTTATAGGCATTTATTTTACTCCTGTTATCTTGTAACTACTTGATACTTATATACTTATATATATAAATATATATAGATATAGTAAAAAGTAGGAATTTGCAGTACGGTGTTGCGAACTGCAACAACTGCAACAACTGCAACGCGTGTTGTTTAAAGTTGTGTAAGTTATTGATTATCAATGTTTAATAGAATAGGTTGAGAAATATCGGATGAACCTTAATTTTTGATTTCTTAATCAAATATAAGACAAACACAACAAAAAGTAGTACTACTCCCAATCCTGTTAGAAAGAGTGAGTTGAACCTTCTCAATTGCCGTATCGCATTACGTCAGAGACGTGGTGCGACAAAGACTGCAATGCAAAATAGTTCTGCTTTTAGTGTAGCAAATAAGTTCTCCTTAGCATGCAGCCAATTCTTTTTGATGACACACCTCAACAATCGGTGCTTTCAATGCTTCTTCAATCGAGACAAGCGTGTCGATGGTGAAATTATGTGTTCCACGCATCCACTTACTGATTTCAGCCTCTTTCTTGCCTAAGAGCAAGGCGAGATCCTTCTGCTTGAGATTCTTCTGAACGAGAATTTCATGTATTCTGTCAACTATCTGGAATGATAAATCGACAGATTGGCGCACTTCTGGGTTTACCAGCTTTCGCCGCTGTTCTAAAATGCTACTCCTCTTCATATCCCAGCTTTCGCCGCTGTTCTAAAATGCTACTCCTCTTCATATCTCGTAAAATTTAGGTTTCCAACAATTTCTTTATCAACTAATACAATCGTGCCGTCTTTTATCCTTGAAGCGATGAAACGGCTTGTGTCTATCAATAGCTTTACATATGGAGCTAGATCCTTACTTTCTTCCCATCTGGCAGCATCTTTTACACCGCCATTCCCAAAGATTAGAATTTTGTCTGACAGTCGGAGGCAATAAAGGCGAACCTTGTTGCCTACATCAATAGGAATTACTCCTACGCCATCACCAAATTTTCCTTCGGGTCTGAAGTAACGTTCAAGTGCCCCGCGCTCGGCAATCTTATCCATCCAAGAGATGATAACATCCACTTCTTCGTCATATTCACAGCCGATAGGAAACTTTTCAAAGAAAGCTTCCACTTCAGTTAGTTCTTCTCCTACGAGGTGGATGCTGTAGAAGTTTACGTTGTCATATTCTTCAACTAATTCTATCGAATATTCCTGCTTCATACTTAACTTTTAAGTTATTTCGATGCAAAAGTACATCTTTGAACTGAAAGTGCCAAGGAAATTAACTTAAAAATTAATTTTTTCTGTT
>CACYGK010000008.1:0-46156 GCA_902774005.1 uncultured Bacteroidales bacterium
CAATTGACTGGCAGGGTTGGAACGGTGCAACAGGCTATGTAGGCTGGGCTGCTCCACAGGTGACAACCAATGACGGACGTACGACTGCTGCTTGTGAGCGTTACAATAATGATTGTAGTTTGATAGGCGATGTATTCACTCGCACACTGAGTGGTCTGACCAATGGTACATATCGTATAGAACTCTATGGCGCTGCAGCCAATACTCCAGGTCGCGGATGCGATTCAGGTGTTGAGGAAGGCGATTTGACTTCTGTTTATCTGTATGCTCAGACAGCTGAAGGTGAGGTTAAGCAGTACATTCCTGCACACGTTGTAGACAACTTCAATAGTACTGGTATTGCAACAGCCGTTCTTGACGGTGTTGAAGTAACAGACGGAACAGTTAAGCTCGGTATGTTCAAGGATAAGGCAATGACTAACTGGCATGTTGTTCAGCTGAAGGGCGTAACTGCTAAGGTTCTTGCTTCTGACCTCCTCGAAACTGCTGTTATTGCTGCAAACATGGTTGAAGAAGACGATGTTCCTGAAGCTCTCTACAGAGAAATCCAGGAGACAATCGCTACTTACGACAAGGCTTATGACACAGCTGATGAATATAAGGCTGCTATCGCTGCTCTCGAAGCTGTGATTGCAACCTATGATGAAGCTATCGCTGATGTTAAGGAAGCTTACGAAGCAGTTGCAGTAGCTGATATCCCAGCAGCAATTGCTGTAGTTCAGGCAGCTATTACTCCTGAATTCGTTAAGGCTCAGACTGCTCCAGGTTCTGACATGACTCGCGCTGTTCCTAACGCTGCAGGAAACGAGGCTGTTGGCGAAGACAACTGGAAGCTTGAGAATGCTCTTGCTGACGGTGAGAAGTTCCAGCTCGATACTTGGGCAGGTACAGCTTCAGGCATGGCTGTTCCAATGATTGAATTCTGGCACGCTCCAGGTACAGCCCTTGTTTCTAACACTATCTATCAGACTATCGAAGGCTTGAATCCTGGTATTTATCGCGTAACTGCTACTACAGCTGTTAACAACGAACAGACTGTTGCTCTCAATGAGGGTTCTGCTCTGTTGTTCGCAAATGAAGGCACTACAGATATCACTACTGGTGGTGAAACAACAAGCTTCTCTGGTACTACAGGTACATTCACCGTTGAAGGTGTTGTAGGTTCAGATGGTAAACTGACACTCGGCTTCAAGGCTGTTGAACCAAACTACAACTGGCTTGCATTCAAGGATGTTGAACTGACATTCCAAAATGTAGCTTACCCAATCTCTTATGCAGACGGTATGGTTAATGGTACTGTAGAAGGTCCTGCATTTGCAGCTGAAGGCGACGAGGTTGCACTCACAGTTACTCCAGCTGAGGGTTACGAACTCGCTTCTATCGCTGTAACTAACGAAGCAGGTGAAGAACTTGAAGTAGAATATGACGCATGGGACGGCATAGCAACATTCGAAATGCCAGCAGAGGCAGTATTCGTAGCTGCTACATTCCAGGAGGCTTACGTTAAGGTTTCGGAATTCGCTATCGCTTCTGACGGCTTCATCGAGCCAGACGGTTCTACTAAGGTAACTGGTACATACACATTCGAAACTGCAGGTTCTTACTCAGAAATGTTCTTCGGTGAAGTAGTTTACGATGTAAAGATCACCGCTGAAGGTCTTGAAGAACCAATCGAAGCAACTCTCACATGTGATGAACTTGACGGTGATGTTGCAGGATATGTTTCTGGCCTTGAGAATGGCAAGGAATATACTGCTAACTTGGTAGGTGTTCACGTATGGGATTACACCTCATTCACTGAAATCTTTACTAAGGTTGCTGAACTCGGTGGCGTTCTCGCTACTACTAACTTCACAGCTGTTAAGGTTTACCCAATCTCTTATGCAGACGGTATGGTTAATGGTACTGTAGAAGGTCCTGCATATGCAGCTGAAGGCGACGAGGTTGAACTCACAGTTACTCCAGCTGAAGGTTGTGAACTCGCTTCTATCGCTGTAACTAACGAAGCAGGTGAAGAAATTGAAGTTGACTACGACGCTTGGGAAGGCACAGCTACATTCGAAATGCCAGCAGAGGCAGTATTCGTAGCTGCTACATTCCAGGAGGCTTATGTTAAGGTTTCTGACTTCGCTATTGCTTCTACAGGTATCCTCGACGAAGATGGCGATGTTGAGATAACTGGTACATACGAATTCGAGGCTGCAGGTTCTTACTCAGAAGTGTTCTTCGGTGAGGTAGTTTACGATGTACAGATTACCGCTGAAGGTCTTGAAGCTCCAATCGAAGCAACTCTCACAGGTGACGTACTTGACGGTGAGGTAGATTCATACGTTGAAGGTCTTGTAGCAGGTACTGAGTACACAGCTAACCTGGTAGGTGTTCACGTTTGGGATTACAACACGTTTACTGAAATCTTCACTAAGGTTGCTGAACTCGGTGGCGTTCTCGCTACTACTACATTCACAGCTATCAACCAGCCTGTTATCGAACCTCTCCTCGTTGACATCAACGTAGATCGTTACGTAGGCTATGGATACACTCCAACCGTTGCTGAGGTTGACTTCACAGAAGCTCTGGAATTCCTCGGTGTTGACGAAATCACTACTGACATGCTCTCATTCGTTAACCCAGACCTCACTACTATCAGCTATGCTGACTACATGGCAGCTAACTACGATGGTTGGTGCTACTACTAAGATCTGTGTTAAGTTCTTCCAGGCTGTCGAAGATGGCAAGTACGAAATCTGCGACATGAACGGCGCAGACGAGGTAGGTGCTACTTACACTGTAAGATGGGTTGCTAACAATGGCAATAAGGTTGTTGTATTCACAACTAACGTTACATTCGTTGAAGAACCTGTAACCGACTATACGTTTGAAGACCTCAACGTTATCGAAACTCAGACTATTGAACTCGAATCTGAGCTTGGTGAGTGCTATGAAGGCTTGACATCTGATGTTGACGTAGAAGGCATCTTGACAAAGCTTGGCGAAAATGGTCTTGACAATGTTTCTATCTTCGCTGTTCAGTCAGACGGAACTCTCGATTCTAACTACAAGTTAGGTACAACTGATGGTTGGCGTAATGCAGACGGTGACTGGCAAGGTTGGGGAGATAATGCATACTTCTATGTTAAGGCTAACTTTGCTGCTGCTGACACCCAGATTTACGAAGTAGGCGGTATGCAGGACAAGAACACAACCGCTGACTGGGAGTCTCCAGCAACATACACTGCTACTTACGCATTCGTTAAGCCAGGTGCTAATTTGGATGCAGTTGTTCTTGAGGTTAAACTCATTTACAATGTTCCAACTGGATTTGCTGAACTCAAGGCTGCTGACGGCGTTAAGCCTAACGGCAAGTACCTCGAGAAGGGTAAGATTGTTATCTGGCAGAATGGTACTAGAAACATATTTATTAGAGTGCGAGAGAAATCTCGCACTCTTTGTTTTTTTTAAATAATGTTACATATTGTAATGTTTTTTCGTATATTTGCAGCAAAATTCATTATAATGAGATTAGTGTATCGTTTTTTACTGATGATTATTCTGGCTGCAGGTGTGATTTTGCCAGCAGAGGGAAGGAAGAAGAAGAAGGACAAGGAACCGGCGAAGTCGGCGTATGCCCAGCTTACAGGCAGGGATTCGCTGAAGGTGGAGGGCTTGATGAATGTGGTAAGCAAGCAAGATACGATGTATCTGGAATTGCCTATCGAACTGCTTGGAAGGGAGATGCTGGTGGTGAACCGTCTGCAGAAGGTGCCGAAGGAACTCAACGAGAGTGGAGTGAACAAGGGCGTGAACTACGAGAACCAGGTGATACGTTTCGAGTGGGATAAGGAGGCGAAGACTGTGACTATACGTCAGCAGAGGGTGACTCCACAGATTGACCCTAACGCTGCAATGGCTAAATCGGTAAAGGACAATTATCTCGATCCTGTAATGGCTGTCATCAAGGTGAGCGCAGTCAGTCCTGACTCAGCATCGGTGGTGTTCCCAGTTACGAAACTGTTTAACGGCAGCGATGCGTGCCTGAACGATGTGTTCTACAATTTGAACATTGCGCAAAGTCCAAGCAACACGCTGAGCCGTATTATTTCAATAAAGTCTTTCGAGAAGAGCATTACAGCTACAAGCGAACTCACGACTTTCGTACGTGAGGGAAACAATCGTATATATGTGACGGTAGTTGTATCCACTTCGCTCATGCTGCTGCCTGATAAACCTATGCAGGGACGTGAGGAGTGCAGCAGAGTGGGCTATTTCTCTGATGAGGTGCTACGTTTCGATGATAATCAGCAACAGATTAAGAATCTGCACTACATAAACCGCTGGCGACTGGAGCCGGAGGATGAGGAGGCTTATCAGCGCGGTGTGCTCACTCGTCCGAAGAAGCAGATTGTGTTCTATCTGGATCGCGCCATACCTCAGTCGCTCCGTCCATATATACGTCAAGGCATTCTGGACTGGAACGATGCATTCGAGTATGCAGGATTCAAGGATGCCGTAAGGGTGGAAGACATGACAGAGGAGATGGAGCGCGAAGGCGACGACCTGAAATATTCGGAGGTGGTATATGCAGCCTCGAAGAAAGCAAACGCCATGGGACCGGCTATTACCGACCCACGAAGCGGAGAGATACTGGATGCCGACATCATGTGGTGGCATAACGTGAGGAAGCTGCTCAGTCAGTGGATTAGGGTACAGACTTCTGCTATCGACCCTGCTGCACGTCAGCTGGTACTGCCAGACAGCGTCATTGGTGATGCAGCACGCTTCGTAGCCAGTCATGAGGTAGGACACTCGCTCGGCTTGCGCCATAACATGAGGGCTTCATCTGCTTACCCAACGGATTCGCTCCGCAGTCAGTCGTTCATAGAGCGCACAGGAGGCATCTCTGCCAGCATCATGGACTATGCACGTTATAACTACGTGGCTCAGCCTGGTGACGGTGTGAAGGTGACATCTCCACATATCGGTGAATACGACCGCATGGCGATAGAATGGGGTTATCGCTGGTTCCCAAGTGAGACGGAGGCAAAGATTGCCCTCTCACAGTTCCTCAAGGCACATAGCGCACGCCAGTTCATGTACAGCGAGACAGGCGGATACCGTCAGGCTGTAAATCCGAGTGCCATGAGTGAAGACCTGGGCGACGACCCTGTGAAGAGTGCTTCGTACGGACTGGAGAACCTGAAGCGCATCATGCCGAATATTGCCAACTGGACACGCTCAGGCGAGATAGACCAGACGTGGGAAGAGGCTGCCGACCTGTGGAACGATATAATAACCCAGTGGGACCTCTTCAACTATCACGTACTTGCCAACGTAGGCGGTATATATCTTGAGAATACTGTGCTGGACGACGGCAAGCAGACATTCACATACGTGCCTGCTAAGCGTCAGCGCGAATCAGTGGACTATATAATAAATAATGTGTTCACGTATCCGAAGTGGTTGTTCCCTAAGGAACTCATGACCCACACTTACCTGCTGAAGCATGGTAGGGAGGAGCATCCGCTGACAGCTCTGAAGACGGAGCAGAACTTCATCTTCTGGGATTTGCTCTCGAACGAGCGCATGATACGTATGATTCAGGCTGAGGAAGACCTCGGAGCCAACGAGGCATTTACTGTAGCTGACATGCTGGATATGCTCCACACAGCTATCTTCACCCGTCATCCGAACCCAGACGTGATGGAACGAAATGTGCAGAAGAGTATGGTTGACATCCTTATCACAGCTGCATCGGAGAGTGCAGGAGTGAAACTGAATAATTACATCACGGACGACCCTGATTATATGGAATATGCAGGTGTTGCCGAACTGTGTGGTTCGAAGGATTTCGTCACAAGTCGTCCGCGTACACTTTACGTGACAAATACTCAGTTGAGCCGTACGAGCGATGCTATCAGTGTGAAACGCGGTGTGCTGGTGCGCATCCGCAACTGGGCTAAGAACAGGGTTGGCGACGGACGCACAGCCGTTCAGATGCACTTTGCAGACCTTGTGCAGAGAATCGATACTGCGCTCGGACTGAAACAACCTAATGTGCCATAATGAGATAATGCAATCGAATAAATATGAAACGACTACTTTTTTTCCTCCTTTCCTCTTTGCTATCGCTAGGGGCGTCAGCTCAGGCATCGGCACAGTCTGTCTCAGACACGCTGAAGGCACAGGGTATAGCACAGGAGTTTGAGTTGGATAACTTCGTGGTTACAGGTTACCAGAAGATAGACCGTCGTAAGATGACTGGTGTATCGACAACCATCAAAGTAGACGATGAAACCGTTGGTACCATCCTCAATGTTGACCATGCATTGGAAGGTCAGGTCCCCGGACTATCAAGTGTAACCAGTACAGGTGCTCCGGGTGCGCCACTCAAGATACGTATCCGTGGTATCTCCAGTATTAACGGAAACCAAGACCCGCTGTGGGTGCTCGACGGTATTCCACTTGAAGGAACGGAAGTGCCTACGATGGATGACCTGAAGGACATCGACAACCTGTATCAGACCAGTATCGCAGGTATCAACCCTGCCGACATCGAGAGCATCACCGTTCTGAAGGATGCCGCTGCAACTGCCATCTATGGTGCACGTGCTGCAAACGGTGTCATCGTGATTACCACGAAGAAGGGTAAGGCTGGTGCTCCGAAGATTAACTTCCACACGAAACTGACGCTGAGTCCGAACATGGGACTTGACCGTCTGAACCTCTTAAACAGCGATGAAAAGGTGAATCTCGAACTCGCTCTGCTGCGTTCAGACTATACGTTCCGTGAGAATAAAGGTGACGTAGCACGTATCATTGCCAATCTGGGTGAGACTGCCGCATATAAGGCAGGTGGATGGAGTGCGCTGTCAGCAAATGCACAGAACCAGATCAATGCCCTCCGCAATATCAATACCGACTGGAACGATATCCTCATGCGCAATGCCTTCACTCAAGACTATGGAGTGAGCATAAGCGGTGGTGGAAACAAGGCTACATACTACGTATCTGTAGGTTATAGCGACCAGCAGGGAAATGTGCAGGGTGTGAGTGCCGACCGTTTCAATACTACCATGAAGACGTCTATCCGTATCAACGAGATGCTGAAGGTGGGAGCTTCGCTCTTTGTGAACCAGCGTAAGCAGAAGTCGTTCATGACTGACTATAACGGATTTGTCAATCCTGTTTATTACAGCCGTCTGGCTAATCCTTACTTCCAGCCATATAAGGAAGATGGCACTTACAACTATGATGTAAATGTTCAGGGTGGTAAGGAAGACAGCGAACTCGACTTCAATATCTTCGAGGAGCGCAATAATACAAGTCACAAACGTAAGGACCGTCAGGTAATGGCAATCTTCGATGCCGAACTGCAGTTTACCGATTGGCTGAAGTTTACCACTCAGCTCGGACTCCAGATGGACTCCTATACAATCGATAAGTACGCAGGTGAGCATTCGTTTGCTATGCGTAAGGACTTGGAGCGTTCCATCTATTCATACAGCACAGGCAAGGCTCCTTTCCTGCCTCAGACTGGTGGTAAGCATCAGGTGACTGAGGGTCATGGTTCGCAGTGGACCTGGAAGGGAATGCTCGAGGGACAGCGCCGCTTTGGTGATGACCACGAGGTGCAGTTGATGCTGGGTTCAGAAATACGTCATACCGATGTAAATACCGTCTATACGGCTGCTTACGGCTATGACCCGCGTACGCTGACTTCGCAGACTGTGTTCTACCCATCGGAAAACTCTGCCGAACTCTTCCCTCTGAGTCGTGAAACGCAAACTGAGAATGCATTTGTAAGCTGGTTTGCTACAGGTAGTTACACTTTCAAGGATCGTTATACCCTGGGTGGTAGTATCCGTTTTGACGGTTCGGATGTGTTTGGCGTAGCCAAGAAATACCGCTATCTGCCTCTCTATAGTGTGAGCGGTCTGTGGCGCATTGGTGACGAACCTTGGATGAAGCGTGTGAAGTGGGTTGATGCTATGAACCTGCGTGCTTCGTATGGTATTCAGGGAAATATCGACAAGAACACCTCTCCTTACCTGATTGGTACGTACGACAAGAAGACTATATTCGGCAAGAGTGAATACATCATCGAGGCAGAGACAGCTCCGAATCCATCGCTCCGTTGGGAGAAGACACGTAACGTGAACGTGGGTATGGACTTCACCCTGTTCGATGGTTTCCTCACACTCGGAGTAGATTACTACTATCGTCGCAGCAGCGACCTGATTGGTCTGAAGATGCTTCCGCTCGAGACGGGTTTCAGCAGTACGACCATCAACTGGGCTACGATGCAGAACAAAGGTTGGGAATTTGCCGTTTCAACGCGCAATTTCTGGCGTAAGAACTTCCATTGGACTACCCAACTCAACTTTGGTATAAACAACAATAAGGTGCTTCGTGAAACCATTGCCGACAATGCAACCTATCCTTCACGCGAGGGTTATCCTGTAGGTGCTCTCTTCGCTTTGGAGACCGCTGGTCTGAACGAATATGGCGACCCGTTATTCAGCAATAACAACGGCGAGGTGGTAACACTTAAGGAACTGATGAAACTGAACGAAAACGGACGCAGCACCCTCACAGCTGAGGAACAGCGTGCCCTCTTCAAGTATATGGGTACTACCGACCCTAAGGTTTCAGGCGGTTTCATCAATACATTCGAATATAAGAACTGGACTCTGGGTATCAACTTCACGTTCAACTTCGGCATGAAAGTACGTGTCACCCCGTCTTACCGCAATACACAGTATGACCGTGGTCTCAATACCAATCACGACATCCTGAACAGTTGGTCAACAGAGAACACATCCGGTACTCTGCCTGCTCTTATGCATTTCGACAGCAAACCTGCTGCTACAGCAACGGATGCGGAGAAGAACCGCTATGCGGAGTATGTGCAGTATGAGGAGTTCAACCTCTACAACTATCTTGACACTTGGGTGCGCAACTGCAACTACTTCCGTCTGCAGAGTCTGCGCCTCGGATATAAGTTCGATATGCCTTGGATGAAGCGTATAGGTGTTCTCAATGCTACAGTAAGCGTTGAAGCACGTAACCTCTTCGTCATTGCAAGCAACTACGACAACTATCTAGATCCTGAGACAATGGGTAATCCGTTTGCTCAGCCGATTCCACGCGAGTTTATCTTTGGTATCAATCTAGGATTTTAAGTAAACGTCATGAAACATTCATTTATACTATTCAATATAATTGCGGCATTCCTTTTCACTTCGTGTGATAAGTTCCTCGATATTCAGCCTACCGGTAAGGTAATAGCCAGAACAGGTGAGGAATACAGGGCGCTGCTTACAGGTGTTTATGCCAACTTCCCTGATGACCGTTCGCTCACAACCCTGCGTACAGATGAGGTGTATCTCGACAAAGCTACAATCACAGCGGAGGACTATAACACGTATTTCGATATCTGGGTGTGGAATGATGCTGCACCTAGTGAGAATACAGCTACCTATAGTTGGCGGCGTTTCTACCACACCATCTATATCGCCAGCTATATCATCGAGAAGGAGAGTGAGATAGAGGAAGCCAGTCCGGCAGATGTAAGTCAGTTGGTAGGTGAGGCATATATGCTTCGTGCCTACTCATATTCTATACTTGTAAACCTTTTCGGAAAACCATACACCAAAGGTAATCCTTCGACTGACGCAGGTGTGCCTTTGCTGGTTAAGCCAGACGTGGAGACAGTTCTCGAACGCAGTACTGTAGAGCAGGTATATCAGCAGATTCTCTACGATATCGATATGGCGAAGAAGAAACTCAATGTGGATAAGTGGGAGAACGACCTGAACTATCGTTTCAACAAGATATCGGCTGATGCCCTGATGGCTCGCGTATGCCTCTATATGGGCAGATGGCAGGAGTCGCTCGATGCAGCCAAGGCTGTGATAGAGGCTTATCCGGAATTGGAAGATATCACTCCTTCAACAGGTTATACCCTGCCTGACAATCACAACAGCAAGGAGGCTATCGTATGCCTCGAAAGGGTGATGAAATCGGAATATAAAGGTATTGGTTATCCTGATAAGAACTTCATTACTTCCATCGTTACAGGCGACCTTCGCAAGAACCGTTTCTTCAAGGCTAAGACAAGTGCTGTGTACGACCTGCTGAAGGGAGGAACAGACGATACGCGCAGTACGTTCCGTAGTGCTGAGTTCTACCTCACAGCTGCTGAGGCGGCTGCACGTCTGGGCGATCTCAACGGAGCAATCGACAACTATATGACTCCTATGATCAACAACCGCTATCTGGCTGCTCGTCGCACTCCGACTATCAATGCCATGAAGGCAATGACGCAAGACCAACTCATCGATGCTATTCTTGAGGACCGTCGTGCGGAACTCTGTTTCGAGGGTCATCGTTGGTTTGACCTGCGTCGTACCATTCAGCAGTCCATCACCAAGAAGTATGGCGACGATGAAACCTATGTACTCGAGGAGGGTGACAGCCGTTACACTATGCTTATTCCAAAGGAGGCTATCAGTGCCAACCCGTTGCTCTCGCAGGAATAAAGAAACAAGCTAAATACTCAAACAAAAGATAATTATGAGACTCAGATTTTTAATTTTCAATCTTGCACTTACTGTCTGTGCTCTGGCTCAGGCGTGGAACTACGATTTCAGCACGCTGACAGACATCACGGAATATCAAGATAAGTATGCACCAAAGCCGACTCCATCGGCTATTGGGGATGATGGTACCATCTATCAGACTGGACTTTACGATGACATGGTAGTCATTGGTGATTACATCCTTGAGAATGTTGCAACCAGTGCGTATATCGCTGCTATTGACCCAACTACTCAAATACCTAAGTGGGCTGTAGGTCTGCGTGGTGCTGCACACATCACTCAGATTCTGGTTGACGGTACGGATATTTACGTATCAGGTACATTTGCTGATGAAGTGATTCTCGGCTCTATGGATATGGAGGAGAAGACAATCACTGGTACTACGCTGTCGCACGATCATGTGAATACTTTCGTTGCGAAATACTCTTCTGAAGGTAATCTCGTAGAAGTACTGCCTATTCTGCCAGTACTTAAAGACCCTGACACATACGAGGATAAGGATCTCTCTGTGATTCCAACTGCTTTGGCTATGCGTGGAGGCAATCTCTATCTGTCATTCACCTACAAAGGTGGTTACAAGGTAGGAACAAACACCATAAACGGTACGGTACAAGATGCTCAAGGCAAGACTACATGTCTATGTCTTGGTGCGCTGTCTATTCCTACAAGCAGCCTGAAAGATGCTGTCAAGGTACTCGACGTTAGAGGAAGCAGTATGACATGCAAGGCTGGTCACGGACCTTGGAGCGTATGCCTCACTACTACTGCAAACAGCGTTGAAATCGCTACGTTCATCTCTGGACAGTGTACTTTCGACTTTGCCGGATGGACTGGAACAGATAAGAAGACTTACAAGTATAACTACTCACAAACATCCGATGAAATCGGAATGGTATTCGTTCGTCTGACTGACGAGGGACATAAAGAGTACCAGTCTGGAGCAGGAGAGGCTGAATGGGCTCTTTCTTTTGGTCGCGATAAGGTGAGAAACATGATAGCAGTAGGCGATGAACTCTATATCTCTGGTAACCTTGCTACTGAGTTCCCAATGAAGAAGGATTTGAAGTCGCTACTCTTTACTGACCAGTTTGCTGCTTGTCTCGACTTGGAAACATACGAGGTGAAGTGGGCAACTACCACTGGTGCGAGAAACGAGGATTTTCCAAATGTGGATGACAGATACCGCGAAACCATCGGTGGTGCGCTGTCAAGTGGAAACTATATCATCATTGGTACTACTGACTTCTCTTGCGGAATGGGTGGTGCGAAGACTGACTTCGATGCCAGGGCTGCTGTAGGAAGTGATTATGACGTGTGCCTTGGTGTGTTTGCTAACGCTACGACTCTGACTGCTACTACAAGGTCGGCTAGCGGTTCGCAGCTTTCTGTAGGCGAATCAATGCCAAGTCGTGTAGATGCTATAGACACAGACGTTGAGGCTGTGCCACAGGCTATCTTCTCTGTTGACGGTGTTCAGAGAACCGCACAGCAGAAGGGCGCTATCAGCATCATTAAGTATAGCGACGGCTCTGTAAAGAAGCAGGTGGGCAAGTAAGGAATACTTATGTCTCAAGAGCGCTGAAATTCTAAGCGCTTAAAAATAAAATTCCAAGCGCTTAGAATTTAAATTTCAAGCGCTTGGAATTTTTATACGGCAGGGGCATCATTTTTTCACCCCTGAATCGTGTCTTGTTTACGGCTTTATACCAAGTGGCGGATGAGTTCCTCACGATCGCCGCAAAGCATGTCGATGACAGGAATTTCTATCATTGTGTATGCTCCAGGCTGCTGCTTCAGACTGGCACGTGCCACGTTGACGAGTACCTGAGCTGTGAGGGCTGGGTTGTTTATCTTCATGTTGAACTCGAAGAGCTGGTTGTGAGTCTTACCACTGACACCCTTGCGAACGAGGTTCACTCCGTGACCTACGTCGTTGAGGTCGTCTACACATGCAACCTGCTGTACGTGAGTTTCGTCGTTTACGAAGTATGGATCGGCTTTGATGGCAGCCTCAACCTGCTTGAAGTCGGCTCCGTCTTCAAGTTCTACATATACCATACGGCGATGGATGCCTGTACCTACAGGAATAGTCATTGAGAGGGCGTCGCGAACACCTTCGATGGAACGTACTGCTACGGAGTGACCCATTGAACGGCCTGGTCCGAAGTTGGTGTATGTGATACCTTTGGGAGCAAGTCCTTCGATAAGCGAACGTACGATGGAATCGCTTCCCGGGTCCCATCCTGCTGAGATGACGCTGACTGCATTATTTGCCTTTGCCACCTTATCGAGCGAACGGCGAAGGTCAACTATCTGTGTGTGGATGTCGAACGAATCGACTGTGTTGATGCCGAGTGCGAGACACTTCTTTGCATACTCCTCAACCTTACGTGTGGGGGTAGCAAGAATAGCTACCTGAACACCTTTGAGTTCAGCGATGTCCTTTACTACAGGAATGTTTGCCAGTTCGGCTGGTTTGTTGTCTGCACCACTGCGGCGCACAATTCCTACGCACTCCATGTCGGCTGCTGCCTGAACTGCTTCGAGTGTGTATTTTCCGATGTTGCCATATCCTACGATGGCTACTTTGATTTTCTCCATCTTGATTGTTATTTAGTTGTTCTGATTTTTTCGGCTGCAAAGGTAAACATTATCGAAGGAAAAATGGAAAGGAATTTGCAAGAAAAATAAAATAAAAGTCGTACATTTGCCACATATTACATAATACGATATGGCAGTTAAGATTTTGAGTGTTGACGACGAAGTGGATTTGGAGCTTCTGTTGACACAGTTTTTCCGTAGAAAAATACGTAAGGGGGAGTATGAATTTCTCTTTGCCCACAATGGTTTGGAGGCTTTGCAGATGTTGCTGAAGCATCCGGATATTGACATAATTCTTTCAGATATAAATATGCCTGAGATGGACGGTCTGACTCTGTTGGCTAAAATCAACGAGATGAGGAATCCGGCTCAGAAGTGTATTATGGTAAGTGCCTATGGCGATATGGACAATATCCGTAGGGCGATGAACAACGGAGCGTTCGATTTTGCTACCAAGCCGATTGACCTGGAAGATTTGGAACGCTCGATTGAGAATGCCATCCAGCAGATTGAGTTTGTGAAGGCTGCTCAGAAAGATAAGAAGGAACTGAGGGATATACAGTCGGATTTGAGTGTGGCAAGAGAGATTCAGTTGGCGATACTGCCTCGCAACTTCGACCTTAAGATGCCGAATTCGGAGACTATCGACATCCATGCATCGATGAATGCAGCCAAGGATGTGGGTGGTGACTTCTACGACTTCTTCCGCATCGACGACGAGAGATTCGGTTTTACGATTGCCGACGTATCAGGAAAGGGTGTGCCGGCTGCCATCTTCATGGCTGTGAGTCGTACGCTTATCAAGGCAACGGGTCTGCGCGGATTGTCAGCACATGAGAGTCTGGAGATAGTAAATAATGTGTTGTGCGGAGAGAGTGTCGATTCGATGTTCGTAACTGTATTATACGGAATATTCAACATCAAGACAGGAGAGATAAACTATTGCAACGCGGGACATAACGCACCATATATACTCCATCAGGACGGTTCGGTGGAAATGGTAGACTCGTTTGTCAACATCGTGCTGGGAGCATTTGAGGATATAAAGTTCAAGAGCAACTCGATGACCCTTGCCGAGGGTGATACACTGGTAATGTACACAGACGGTGTGACGGAGGCTGAGGACATGGACAAGAATCTGTTTGGCGACCCACGTCTGGCGAGTGTGCTTGGCGAACTGAAGGGTGCCGATAGCGAAACGATTGTAGATACCATCAACAAGAAAGTGAAGGAGTTTGCAGGTGACGCACCTCAAAGCGACGACGTGACTGTTCTGGTAATAAGAAGAAAGTAATACTGATATCGTGAAGACTTCAAAAACAATAATTCTTGCAGGTGTTGCAGCTGTCACAGTTGCAGCTGTGGGTTGGCTTGGCTACACTTTAGGACGCGAAGCCAAGCAACGTGACCATAATGAATTGTTGTACGAAGTGGAGAAACTGAGGGCAGAGGAGAAGGACGCAGCCGTGACGAAGCGCGTGAGTCAGCAGATGGAGGCTATTGCCTACGAGCAGATGAACGTGTCGAACATGCAGAGAGACAGAGCTGAGGAACAGTCGCGTCTGGCTGAAGCCAATGCTGCAAGAGCCGAGGAACAGTCGCGACTGGCACAGGCAAATGCCGAAAGAGCCCAGCAGCAGACGTTGCTTGCAGAGAAGAACGAGCAGATAGCACGTATGGCTGCTAAGGAAGCTGAGGCACAACGTGATGCTGCAACCTATTCGAAGAGTATCAGCGATACGCTCAGTTTCCGTACGCTGAGTCGTTCGTTGGGTACTACGTCAATATCACAGAACGAAATAAGCAACAGGGAACTGTCTCAGATATTGGCTTATGCCAGCTGGTACTTCGTAGATAAATACAAGGGTAATCCTTATCAGAACGAGACGTTCCAGGCTCTGCTGGAAGCAACAAACTCCATTCGTACCTATACCACTCCGAATAGGGGAGCCGTGAATGCTGTTGTCGGACTGAAACAGGGTCGCGACGGTTGTGTGGCTGTGACTAACTATGGTGAGGTGGCTATGGTGGAAAAAGGAAAGATGAGGATGCTGCTTGAGAATAATATGTACGACTTCCGTGACGTATGGTTGAACGAGAAGAATATTTTTGCTCTGTCGTACAGCGGACAACTCTGTATTCTCGACTATAACAAACTGGAGGGTGTGGAATTGCTTCCAACAGAGAAATATTTCAAACTTCTGGAACTCGATGAAACCACTTTGCTGATAGCCGGACGCCATTCACTAACTTGGTTCGACCTGAGAACCATGAAGGCTGGGATGACACTCAAGATTGAGAAAGAAATCACGACACTCGTGAAGCGCAGGAATCAGACGTATATCTTTTATAAGGACGGAACATGCGATGAAATGGACGGTACTGGTAAGAGAAGCAGTAGGAAAACCCTTTCATACGGAGTGGTTACGTCGGCTATGTTCTCAGAAACGATGCGTGTGCTGTTCCTGGGTCTGAACAACGGAGATATAGTAATGCTGGACGATGGCGACAGGTACATGACGACCCTTAGTGGTCACGTGTCAAAGGTGACAGGACTTGCCTACAGAGGTAAGATACTTGTCTCTTCATGTTACGACAGGGAGTTGTACATCTGGAATCTGCCGAAGTTGAAGGCTAACATAAAAGGCGGCACTCTGAAAAATGACACAGAAGAGAAAGATAGTGGTACGCCGAGAGAGTGGCTGGTGCCTGCAGGATATACAAGTAAAGCCTGGGCACTGTGTGTATGTACGAAGGCTGACTGGGCTTGGCTCGGACTGAGCGACGGAAGAATTATCAAATACTGTGTATCGGTATCATATATGTCTGATCTGTTACACAAACAACTGAAACGCACTCTGACACATGACGAGTGGATGCAGTATGTGGGACCGAGTGTAGATTATATTGATTTTCTGAAAGGTGAATAGGGTAATATACATATTGATTCTTTTCATGTCGAGCATAGGTTGTTATGCCCGCTACCCGCTTGGTACTCCTTTCTTCAAGAATTATCCGTCGAAGGTATATGGTGCGCACAACAGAAACTTCGACATCATGTGCGATGACAAGGGTTATGTGTATGTAGCCAACTTCGAGGGTCTGCTTATATACGATTATATCGGATGGAAGATTATGCACACTCCAGGTATTTCGCGAGTGACGGAACTGAGTCGCGACGAGAAAGGCAGAGTGTGGTTCAGCGGAATCAACGTAGAGGGATGCATACAGGATATACAGGGCGACAGTATCAAGGTGTTCTATACGAAAAGTGATAAGTATGCTTCAAAGAGCATTACCTTACGTAGTAAGAAATATGATGATATTGACCGATGGAATGGCATTGAAGTATATAAGAGACTGAAGATTTCTGCCGACCGTACCTTGCTGGCTACGGCTTCGGCAGGTGTGATAGCCATAGATGCAGATGGAAATGAAGTGTGGTCGGTAAACGAGGAAAAGGGTCTGTGCTCAAATAGTATAAATATGATTGACTACGACGGCAAGGGTACTGTGTGGGGAGCAACGGATAACGGTATCTTCTGTATCAACGTGTCGGAGGTTTATACTTATTTCGGACAAAACGAAGGACTGCATGGACAGGTTACTTGTATTGCAGAGGCTGAAGACAGACTGTTTGTGGGAACGCTGCAAGGACTGTACTATCTGAAAAATGGCAGATTTGAAAAACTGGATGCGATAAACCAGGCATGCTGGCAACTTGCCGAGACTGTAAGAAAGAACGTGATTGCAGCAACCACTAACGGTGTGTTTACCTATGGTGTGGAGGTGGTGCAGAAATCGGATAAGATGTCGCTCTCTGTTCTTGTGGAGAATGACGAATCATACCTCTCAGGTGAGTTGGACGGAATTTATCGCCGATGGTATGACAACAGGTGGGTACTGTTAGACAGCATAACCAATGTCATCAAGATGCAGAAAGACGACAAGGGAGATGTCTGGGCACTGACACTTGGAGGTGAACATTATTATAAACCAGCAAAAAAAGAGCATTTCATACGTCAGAAGAAAGGTATATTGTCGCAGTTGCTCGAATATACCGATGACAAGGGCAAACATTGGCATTGTAACGACGATGGAATGGGACTGGTGATGGACGGAATGCCTGACGATCTGGCAATGTGGTTGAGACCATTCTCTAAATATAATATTCAGGCGATGTACGTCAATAACGGCATTGTGTGGATAGGAGGAAGTTTCGGACTGATACGTTTCGATATAGATCTCTCTCAGCATGAGAAACCTGTGATGCCTCATGTATATCTGCGTAATTACACGATGTCGGACCGTTCCCTGTATGCTGCGATGGCAAACGATAAGCAAGATGCTATAGGTGAGACCATGTACAGTTTCCGACTTCATCATGGTGATGCATGGTCAAGATGGAGTAACGACCAGGATATCGACTTGCACAATCTTGCGTATGGTTTTTACCAGTTGAGTGTACGTTCTGTCGACCCGTTCGGAAATATAGCCGTGAGTGAGGAACAAGAGTTCTTGATTCGATATCCGGTATATATGCGGTGGTATGCACTCATATTCTATGTCTTTGTGCTGGCTCTGATTGTCGTGGCAATCTTCAAGTATCGCACACGTGTGCTGCGTCAGAGACAGGAAGCATTGGAAAGAGTGGTGACTGAACGCACGCAGGAAGTGGTGAAGCAGAAGAATGAGATTGAAATTCAGAAGAACGAAATCGAAAACCAGAAGAACGAGATTGAAGAGAAGTCGAACAGACTGGAAACTACGCTGACAGAACTGCGTGAGACGCAGAACGAACTGGTGAGAAAGGAAAAGGAGGCTACTGTCGGCAAACTGACTCAGGGACTTATAGACCGTATCCTCAATCCAATGAACTATATCAATAACTTCTCACATCTCACTCTGGGACTGACGAAGGACTTGAGACAGGATTTGGATGATGAGGCTTCCAATATGAATGCCGACACGTATGAAGACTGTGTGGATGTGCTCAACATGATGACTACAAACCTTGAAAAGATAGAGCAACACGGACTCTCAACCACACGTATCCTGAAAGCGATGGAGGAGATGATGAAGGAGCGTTCAAACAAGTTGGAGCCGATGGATGTGGCAATGCTGTGCGACCAGGCTATAGAAGTGATGAAGAAGTACTACGCAACGGAAATACAGACATACAATATATCGGTGGAATGGGACAAACCAGAGTTGCCGATTGTTGCGGATGTAAATCCGGAGTTGATGACAAGGGTAATTGTATCAATGCTTTACAATAGCATGTATGCCGTGATGAAGAAGGCTGACAAGCTGAAACAGAAGGGCGAGGATTATCAACCTACGATCCGTCTTACGATAATTCCGGAAACAGGTGAGGTACCACCATTCATTGAGATCTATGATAACGGAACAGGAATAGAAGAAGGAATAGTCGAAAAGGTATTCGACCCGTTCTTCACTACCAAGCCTACTTCGGAGGCTCCTGGAGTCGGACTCTATATGAGTCAGCAGATAATCCAGGACTTTGGCGGAAGCATAAAGGTAGAATCAGAAAAAGACATTTACACAAAATTCATAATTTCATTACCATGACAACCGAGGAGCAAAAACAAATAGAAGTTCTGCAGGAGCAGTTGCATACGCAGGAGAAGATGGCTTCGCTGGGAATGCTGAGTGCAGGTATAGCGCATGAGATTCAGAATCCTCTGAATTTTGTCATCAACTTCAGTAAGATGTCGTCAAAACTTCTTGACGACCTGATGGACATAGTGGAAGAGTGTAAGGATAAGTTGGGCGACGATGATGCCGATGAAATCGGTGATATCTCTACTGACCTGAAGGAGAATCTGGAGAAGATTCAGGAGCATGGTGAACGTGCCATAAGCATCATACGTGGCATCCTGCTGCAGAGTCGTGGTAAGGATGGTGAGTTCTTGCCAACGGATGTATGCAATCTGGTTCATGAATATGTGTGGTTGTCATATCATGCCATGAGAGCTAACAACAAAGGTTTCAACATAAGCATCCACGAGGAATATCCGGAGGGTATGCAGAATATTATGGTCATACCACAGGATTTGAGCCGTGCTGTTCTCAATGTCATGAACAATGCCTGCTATACGGTCAAGGAAAGGTCGGAAAGGGATGGTGATGATTACAAACCTGCAATAACGGTAAAGGTTGAAGACGGTGCGAACGATTTTTCTATCATCATAAAAGATAACGGAATGGGAATGTCGGAGGAGACTCGCAAACAACTCTTCAATACTTTTTTCACTACCAAACCCATTGGGCAGGGAACAGGATTGGGTATGTCGATAACAAACGATATCATCACAAAGAACCATAAGGGAAAGATATTGGTGGAAACGGCTCCTGACGAGGGTTCCACATTCACATTCATCATTCCTAAATCTCAGCAAAAATGAAGCGTGTTATCTTCTACATATTGTTAATGATGAGTGTGACGGCGAAGGGTCAGGAAGTCCTTTCGCAGGCACAAACTGCGTTCGACATGGGACACTTTGAGCAGTTGGACACACTCCTTCTGAACAATATGGATGAAATCAAAGGCGAGGGACAGATTACGGCTTACCGACTTCTGGCTTTAAGCAGTCTTTATCAGGACAAGCCGGCAGAAGCAGAACTGTACGCTGGAAAACTGTTGGCTCTCGATCCATATTATACGGCTTATGGGGAGTCGCCGCGATTTGTGGATATCCTGGAACGACTGAAAAAGGGAAAGACTATGGTCACCACTGCATCAAGGGTAGAGGAAACGCCTGAGGAGGTGCCTGTGCCAGTAACCCTGATTACAGAGGAAATGATACAGGCTTCAGGAGCACGTACACTTAGTGAGTTGCTGCTGCTTTATGTACCAGGCATGTCTGCCATTGGAAGTGTGGAGGACAACATGGCAATGCGCGGAGTATATGGTCTGACACAGGAACATATGCTCGTCATGCTCAACGGTCATCGTCTGAACAGTTTCAGTACCAACGCCGAGGCGTTTGACTTCCGTCAGAATCTGGAGAAGATAAAGCAGATTGAAGTACTTCGTGGTCCGGCCTCTTCGCTCTATGGAAACGTGGCTCTGACAGCCGTTGTGAACATCATTACAAAGTCTGGTTCGGAGATTGAAGGTCTGTCGCTTACAGCCAAGGCAGGACTGAACAACAGTTATGGTGGCACACTGCTCTTTGGTGAAGGAAACCTGAGAACTGATGTACTTGCATGGGCTTCGCTCTATACTTCTAGGGGTGAGAAACGTTGGGAGAACAACACGCTGCGTTACATAGGTGGATACAATAATAAACCATCGTACGATTTGGGTATGAACGTGAGATGGGGAGATTTTACGATTGCAGCGATAGGTCAGCACTCAAAGACTGTACCTTACTATAATCTGGTAGACTTTGACAATTACTTCACATACGATAAGTACGACTCGCAAGAGGGTGAGAAACCAGGAATTTCACGTATGCATGTGGGAGCCAACTTGGACTACACCCATACATTCGGCAATCTTACCATTTCTGCATCGGCATTTGCGACGAGCGAAAGGGTTCAGATATACAATGTGCTGGGTGATACAGTAAATCCCTTTGTTGCCAGCGCCCTTCTTTTTCTGTTCGATATGGATAATACTATGCCCGCACATACAATAGGTGTATGGCAAAGTGTACATTGGGAGGACTATAGCATGGGAGGCATGCTGAATGCAACTTATAAGTACAGAATGTCAGAGAATATGTATGGTTCGCTGTTGGGTGGTATTCAGTATGATTACTTCAAACTGTCGGATACATCGTTGAATTTGGGTCATGACTTCAATAAAGTGCATCTGACCACCAATACTATATTTACGCGTGGCGACGAACAGATGGCGTCGGCTTTCGTTCAGTTGAAACATAACTTCACGAAGCGGCTCATCTTCAACGGAGGTGTGAGATTTGATCATAAACAAAGGAACGACCATCGGAATATAAACACCGTCTCACCTCGTGCGGCACTCATATACATACCTAACAGTACGTTCAGCATAAAGGGAACATATGCCCATTCCTTTGTAGACGCTCCGTTCCTGTATCGTGCAGCAGATATATCTATATTCACTGGTTCGGAGAATATGGACCCAGAACACATGGATGCCATTCAGGTAAGTGCCACACTCAACCTGAAACCAATCAACACGAAATGTGAGTTGAATGTGTTCTATACTGACGTCCGCGACCTTGTCTTCTATACCAGCAATGACCTTAATGCCCACAGTCTGTTTGAAAATGCCGGAAATATAAGCATGGGAGGAGTGGAAGGTGTTATCCAATACATTACTCCAAAGACTCTTCTGAATCTTAACATGACATATCAATACCCATTCAAGGTGGAGAACTTTTCCTCTCCGGATCACAACGTATGTAACATTTCACGTTTCCTACTCAATCTCGTGGGTTCGCAGCGACTATTCTCTACCTCACGTCTCGGCTCATTCTGGGTGCGTGCCAATATGCATTTCCAGACGGGTATGAAGTGCCTTGACAACGACCTGAAGAAGTCATCCCCCGATCCCAACATAAGCTACATAACTATTGACCAGTCGGCTGTGGCTATCTTTGGTGCAGGACTGGAGTGGAAACTCCCGTTCCGTCTTACGGCAGCATTCGATACGTACAACCTGTTCAATACTCACTATAAGATAGGTGGACGCCTGCAGCAGGGTAATCCGTCGCAGGGATTCAGTTTCCTGGGCAGACTGACATACGATTTTTAACGACACATTATATATATTATGTTTGATATAAAGGTTATGGCATTAACAGTAATGATGACAGGCAGCATGATGAGTGCCGCCGCTGAGAATGATTTTAAGTACGCTGACGAACGCTTTGCGGACTTGCAGATGCTGAGGTATAAGGTTCCGGGATTTGAAAATCTGAGTCTGAAGCAGAAGACATTTATATACTATCTGCAGGAAGCAGCTCTGTGGGGACGTGATATACTATGGGATCAGAACTGCCGTTACAATCTTCGCGTGCGTCGTGTACTCGAAGAGGTGTATAAGCAGGAAATGCGTTTCCGTACGGGTAACGAAGACGACAAGGAAGAATTTCAGGCTTTTGAGACATACCTGAAACGTGTATGGTTCAGTAACGGTATTCACCATCATTATGGATGTGATAAATTCCAGCCGGAATTCTCCTCTGCCTGGTTCAGGAATTGTGTTCTGAAGTATGCTTCGTCGTTCAATGATGTACAGGGAGGACTCGAACCTCTGCTTAAAGATGTCTGTGAAGTCATATTCAATCCTTATATACTTCAGAAACGTATCAATCTTGCTGAGGGTGTGGATCTTATAAAGACATCTGCCTCCAATTATTATTCCGGAGTTACTCAGGCAGAGGCAGAAGCATTCTACGAGAAGCAGAAAGCAGAAGGTGATGCACTCCATCCGGTGATGTATGGAATGAATTCACGTCTTGTAAAAGATTCCAAGGGACGTATCTACGAGAAGAAGTGGACTGTCAACGGACTCTATGGCAGTGCAATAAAAAATATCGTCGATAATCTGCTGCTTGCACGTGAGTATGCAGAAGACCAAAAGCAGAAAGAAGTGATAGACCTGCTCGTTTCTTATTATCGTACAGGTGATTTGAAGACCTTCGACGATTACAGCATTGCATGGGCAGGGAATACAGAACCTCTGATTGACTTCGTAAACGGTTTCATCGAGTGTTACGGTGATCCACTGGGTTTGAAGTGCTCGTGGGAAAGTCTTGTAAACTTCAAAGACCTTGTTGCAACGAAACGTACAGAGACCTTGAGTAAGAATGCGCAGTGGTTTGAAGACCACAGTCCTGTCGATGCTGCGTTCAAGAAGGACAAGGTTAAGGGCGTGAGTGCAAAGGTTATCAATGCAGCTCTGTTGGCTGGTGACCTCTATCCTTCTACGGCAATAGGTATCAACCTGCCGAACTCCAACTGGATACGTCGCGAGTATGGTTCAAAGTCGGTGACCATCGGCAATATCACAGATGCATATAATCAGGCAGCTAAGGGCAACGGAATGAGGGAAGAGTTCGTCCTTTCCGATTCTGACAAGGAGTTGCTCGAAAAGTATGCCGACGTATGTGATGAACTGCATACCGACCTCCATGAATGTCTTGGACATGGTTCCGGAAAACTGCTCGACGGAGTTGATCCTGACTCACTGAAAGCATACGGCAGTACGATTGAAGAGGCGCGTGCCGATTTGTTTGCTCTTTATTATTTGCCTGATGCCAAACTTGTGGAACTGGGACTCACACCCAATGCCGAAGCATATAAGGCCAGTTACTATGCCCAGATGCAGAATGGTCTGATGACACAACTCGTGCGCATTCAGCCAGGTAAGAATCTGGAGGAAGCACATATGCGCAACCGCGCCCTTATTGCACATTGGGCATTTGAACATGGAAAGGCTGAAAACGTATGTGAATTTGTAAAGGTGAATGGCAAGACTTACCTGCGTATAAATGATTATGAGAAACTTCGTGTTCTGTTCGGCAAACTGCTTGCAGAGATACAGCGAATAAAGTCGACAGGCGATTATCAGGGTGCGCAGGCTTTGGTTGAGCAATATGGTGTGAAGGTTGACCCCGAACTTCATAAGGAAGTGCTGGAGCGCTACTCAAAACTGAATATAGCTCCTTACAAAGGTTTTATCAATCCGAAATATACAGCAGTTAAAGACAAGGAGGGTAAGATTATTGATGTAAAGGTGTCGTACAATGAAGGATATGCAGAGCAGATGATGCGTTATTCAGCCATGTATTCTGCCTTGCCACTTGTAAATGAATAAGGAACTGATAAATGACATAAAGAAAGAACTGCATGCCAGCATGAATGGTGTGGCATCGGCGGCAATGCGTCAGACAGAAGACTACAGAGTGAACTTCGGTGTCGAGTTGCCTCGCTTACAGATGATCGCAACGGAGTTTCAACCTGGACGCGAACTGGCTCAGGCTTTGTGGAACGAGAGTGTGCGTGAATGCCGAATTCTTGCTACCATACTCATGCCAAGTGAAGAGTTTGATGAGGAGATATGTGAGATATGGGCATCAGAGATAAAGACCGTTGAAATGGCACAAATTTTTGCTCTGAACCTGATGAGTAGACTCCCTTATGCCAGTCGGAAAGCGTTCAGATGGATAGCAGCCGAAACAACGATGCTCCAGGTTGTAGGTTACTTTACAATGTGTCATGTGTTGAGGCTTGGAGAGATGAGTGAACGCTCTGCAGAGGAATTGCTTGACCACTTGGCATGTGACATACAGTCTGATGACATAAATATTCGCAAAGCAGCAGTCCGTACACTGCAGATATTTGCTAATCAGTCGGATATTAACATGGAGAAAGCTAAAAAAACAGCTGATTATTTGTTCTAACAAGCAAAAAGGTATAATTTTGCGTCCGCATCAAAAGAAACATGGGAAAATCTGCGAAAGAAATACTTAACGAATACATTGAGGAACAGGGGAAGCGTAAGACTCCTGAGCGTAATGTAGTCCTTGATGTCGTACTCAAAAGCGAAGGACATCACAGTGCTGACGAGTTGCGTACTATGTTGCCAAAGAAATACCCTATCAGTCGTGCAACTGTCTATAGTACACTCAGTTTGCTTGACGAGGTAGGACTGGTCTATAGCCATCAGGTTCAGGGAAGAACTCTCTACGAAAATGCCTTTGGTGTCGAACCTCATCACCATTACATTTGTAAGGGTTGTGGCAAGATCTGGGATCTGTACGATCCTAAGATATCTGAGGTTGCCCAGTTGAGCAAGACTCCCCGTTTCAGGAAAATGCGCAGTACAATGTATATCTATGGACTGTGCGATGTGTGTGGAGCCCGCCTCTATCGTCTGCGTAAGAAGATGGAGAAGGAGCGGTTGGAGAAGATGACTCGTGAAGAGAGACGTTTTGCTCGTATCGATGAAGAATTGAGCGAGGTGGCAAAGTGGTTTAATCAAAACAAATAAACATAAAACAGATGAAAGTTGATGTACTCTTAGGTCTCCAGTGGGGAGATGAAGGAAAAGGAAAAGTCGTGGATGTACTTACTCCACGTTACGATGTGGTAGCACGTTTTCAGGGTGGTCCAAATGCCGGACATACATTGGAATTTGAAGGACAGAAATATGTCCTCCGTTCTATCCCTTCAGGTATATTCCAGGGTGAGAAAGTAAATATTATAGGAAATGGTGTGGTTCTGGCTCCAGACCTTTTCATGGACGAAGCAAAAGATCTTGAGAAGAGCGGACATGAACTGAAAAGCCGTCTTCACATATCTAAGAAGGCACATCTTATCATGCCTACTCATCGTCTGCTCGATGCAGCTTACGAGGCTGCAAAAGGTGATAAGAAGGTAGGTACCACGGGTAAGGGTATTGGTCCTACATATACCGATAAGACCAGCCGTAACGGTCTGCGTGTAGGTGATATTCTTTCCAACTTCGAAGAGAAATATGCTGCTCACAAAGCTCGTCACGAAGAAATGCTTCGTGCCCTCAATTATACCAATTACGATATTACTGAGGTTGAGAAGAAGTGGATGGAAGGTATTGAATACCTGAAGCAGTTCTCACTCGTTGACAGCGAACATGAAATCAACAAACTGCTCAAGGCAGGAAAGAGCGTGCTCTGTGAAGGTGCTCAGGGTACAATGCTCGATGTCGATTTCGGCTCTTATCCTTTCGTCACTTCATCCAATACAATCTGTGCCGGAGCATGTATAGGTCTGGGCATTGGACCAAACAAAATCGGCGATGTATTCGGTATAATCAAGGCTTACTGTACTCGTGTAGGTGCAGGTCCGTTCCCTACGGAACTCTTCGATGAGACAGGTGCTACAATCCGTGCCATTGGTCACGAATACGGAGCTGTTACGGGACGTGAACGTCGTTGCGGATGGATTGACCTCGTTGCCCTGCGTTATGCTATTATGGTCAGCGGAGTTACCAAACTCATCATGATGAAGAGTGATGTGCTCGATGGATTCGACACTATCAAGGCTTGTACAGCATATAAACTTAACGATGGAACCATCACTCGCGACTTCCCATATGATATCAGCGATGGCTTGGTAGAACCTGTATATGAGGAGATGCCAGGATGGAAGACGGACTTGACAAAGATTACCAGCGAGTCACAGTTCCCAAAGGCTTTCAGTGATTATATCGCATTCCTTGAGAAGGAACTCGAAACGCCTATCACTATCGTAAGTGTGGGTCCTGACCGCGAACAGACTATCGAACGCAAGAAATAAAAAGTTCCAGTATATTTATCTGAAAAGGTTTTATCTGATTATCAGTCTGCTTATAGGTGTGATGTATGCCTATGCAGATTCCCGTACGTTGAGCGATGCAATGCGTATTGCAAAAGATTTCGTGCAACGGTCGGAAGGGTTCGGTTTGGGTGATGCAAATGTGGAGTTCACCATTGCCGACGATGGACAGAAACGGGCAAAGAACCTTAAAGACGGTAGCAGTTCCGATTATTTCATTCTTAATCTTTCTGATGCTGATGGTTACGTCATTGTCAGTGGCGATGACCGTTTCAGAGATGTATTGGGTTATAGCAACGAAGGTGGTTTCAGTTTCGATGCTATGCCCGATGGATTGGCTTATCTGTTGTCTGCCTATAGTCGGGAAATGGATGCGGCAAAAGAATATTGGAAGACTAATGACTTGACAGAATCCCCTTTAAGTTCGACATCTGCCTATCCCAGTGTTTCTCCTTTGGTGAAAACTCATTGGTGTCAGAACTATCCGTTCAATGCTCAGGTTCCGATAGATTATTCAGGAAGTTATTCCACGTATCATGGTAAGGCAGCCATAGGTTGTGTGGCACTGTCTATGGCTCAGGTAATGAACTACTGGAAATACCCATCTCAGGGCAGTGGTGGAATTTATCGTGATAAATATTATGATGACATAGCTGTAAACTTCGATGAGCAGACGTACAATTGGAATAACGTGGCTGCTGAATATGGCATCTATATAGACGACGATGGAATTGAAAGGGAGGCTACATATACTCAGGCTCAGGCTGATGAGATTGCTAAGATATGTTATCATGCCGGAGTAGCTGTCAACATGATATGGAATGTTAATGGTACAGGTAGTTCCGGAGCATATGAGAGTGATATAGTCAGGGCACTTGCCGGTAGTTTCGGTTACAACCGATATGCCAAGTTGGTCTGTCGTGATGTTGTGGGAGTGGACGCTTTTTGTGATATGATAACAAGAGATTTAGTCAGTGGACGTCCCGTAATTTTTTCTGCTAATAGTGACGCTGGTGGTCACTCTTTTCTTATGGATGGTTACGATGCTTCGGCTCATCTTTTTCATGTCAACTGGGGATGGCAAGGAGATGACAACGGATATTATGCTATTTCGGTTCTTGAACCTTCAGGTAACATAGGTAACTTCATCGAAAATCAGTCGACAGTACTCGGTTTGCAACCCACGGAAGAGGATTTCGGTTACACCCCCACAGTTTATTTCTCGCAGGCGACGTTGAAGGAAACATCCATCCAGAAGGGCAATAGTGTCGTTGTAGAGATACCCAATTTGTATTGCCAGGATGCTTTGTTACCAGGTCCTATTCAGATTGGATTGGTCGTCTACGACAACAACGGCATTCCTGTTACCGACATTTTTCATTTCAATTTGTCCACAGTCCAGAACTATATTACAGTATCTTTCTCATCTCCCGTTTTTCAAAAATCGATGTCAGCCGGCACATACACTATGCAAGTGTCGATGAAAGATGCCGATGGGAATATCTTTCCATCCCATGCTTACTATGGCAAAACAGAGAGTTGGACAGTTACTGTCTCGTCAAGCAAACCTAATGGCACAGTTTCATTTGTTCCTATCGATCCGATAGCAACGGAGATAGATAGTCCTTTTGCTGATGCACCTTCAGTGTCTTCCGACGCATCTTCAGTGTGGTATACTTTGACAGGCATACCTGTATCTGTTCCGCGGAAGGGAACATATATCCGTGGAGGGAAGAAATACTTCTTTCGCTAACCAACTAGAAGTTCGAGATAGAGTGTGATAGCGCGGTCTATCTCACTTATTTTAATGAACTCATCGGCAGTATGTGAACGTGCGGACTCGCCGGGGCCCAACTTAAGCGATGGGAACGGCATCAGAGCCTGGTCACTGAGTGTCGGACTGCCAAACGGCTTCAGTCCTTTCTCTATGCACAGTTTTACGAACGGGTGATCTTCTGATATATGTGATGAACCTAAACGGAAACTCCTTGCTTTCAGTTCCGATGTCAGGTGTTCCTTGAAAAACTCGAATATCTCCTCGTTTGTGTAGAATTCATTGCTGCGCACATCAATAGTAAACGTACATTCCGCAGGAATCACATTATGTTGCGTACCCGCATTGACGATGGTCACCGTCTGCTTAACAGGTCCGAGTAGTGGACTCTGCTTCGGGAATTGCCACTTACTCAGCCATTCTATATCCTTCATGGCGTGATATATGGCATTGTCCCCTTCATTTCGTGCTGCGTGTCCTGCCCGTCCGTGAGCTGTAGCGTCTATTACCATCAGTCCTTTCTCAGCTATGGCGGGTTGCATTCCCGTAGGTTCGCCAACAATAGCGAACGATATAGGTGGTAACATCGGCAACACACTCTCAATACCCTCCTTTCCGCTTACTTCCTCTTCACATGATGCCAAAAAGATATAATTGGGTTGATTGGAGTTAATGGGTAATGCACTGGCAGTGGACTTTCCATCAAGCCCATTAGAACCAATAAGCCCAATAAAAGCCATAAGCAGAGAAACCAGTCCTCCTCCACAGTCGTTGGCTCCCAGTCCGTAAAGTTTGTCACCTTCCTGCGTCGCTTTATATGGGTCATGCTGCCATCCGTCTGCCGGTTTTACTGTGTCGATATGAGCATTGAGCAGAATTGTAGGACGGTTGGCATCAAAGTTCTTTGATAAGCTCCATACGTTATTACCCTTACGCTGGGTAACGAGTCCGTTAGCCTTCATATAAGCCTCCATAATGTCAGCAGCTTTGTCCTCGTTCCGACTGATGCTCGGTGTCTCAATCAGTTCTTTCAGCAGTTCTACAGCCTTTAAAGTAAGTGCATTGTACTCCATTTTGTGCTATTTTTATTTAAAAGTGCACCAAAGGTAAGAGTTTTTCATTATAAATGTCTTACCTTTGCACCATAATTTAAAAAGAAAATCACAAATGGCACAACAGGAAGATATTTTCAAGAAGGTGGTAAGCCACTGTAAGGAATACGGATTTGTATTTCCATCATCAGAAATCTATGATGGACTCGGCGCAGTTTACGATTACGGACAGAATGGTGTAGAACTCAAAAACAACATCAAGCAGTATTGGTGGCAGTATATGGTTCTTCTGCACGAAAACATCGTTGGAATCGACTCTGCGATATTCATGCACCCAACTATTTGGAAGGCAAGTGGACATGTTGATGCATTCAACGACCCACTTATCGACAATCGTGACTCAAAAAAACGTTATCGTGCAGATGTTCTCATCGAGGAACAGATTGCAAAGTACGATGAAAAGATAGAAAAAGAAGTAGCCAAGGCTCGCAAGCGTTTCGGCGATGCATTCGACGAGGCACAGTATCGTGCCACTTCTCCACGTGTGCTTGAAGAGACTGCAAAGCGTGATGCACTTCATAAGCGTTATCAGGATGTGATGAATGCCCCTGGTGGAATCGACCTTGAAGGAATGCGTCAGATTATCATCGACGAAGAGATAGCATGTCCTATTTCAGGAACCCGCAACTGGACAGACGTACGTCAGTTCAATCTTATGTTCAAGACTGAGATGGGTGCAGCAGCTGAAGGTGCCAGCACGATATATCTGCGTCCTGAGACCGCACAGGGTATCTTCGTTAACTACCTGAACGTTCAGAAGACAGGCCGTATGAAGCTCCCATTCGGTATAGCCCAGATAGGTAAGGCATTCCGCAATGAAATCGTAGCACGTCAGTTTATCTTCCGTATGCGCGAATTCGAGCAGATGGAGATGCAGTTCTTCGTAAAACCGGGTACTGAACTCCAGTGGTTCGAAGAGTGGAAGAAACGCCGTATGGCTTGGCATCAGGCACTTGGTTTCGGAGCAGAGAACTACCGATTCCACGACCACGACAAACTGGCTCACTATGCTAACGCCGCAACTGACGTCGAGTTCAAGATGCCGTTTGGTTTCAAGGAAGTTGAGGGTATCCACTCACGTACCGACTTCGACCTCTCACAGCATGCAAAATACTCCGGCAAGAAGATTGAATACTTCGACCCTGATGAGAATAAGTCATACACTCCGTACGTAATCGAAACCAGTATCGGTGTCGATCGTATGTTCCTCTCTGTTATCTGCCACAGCTACTGCGAAGAGCAGCTTGAAGGTGGTGACGTGCGTACCGTACTTCGTTTGCCTGCAGCACTCGCTCCTGTCAAACTTGCAGTATTCCCACTCACTAAAAAGGACGGACTGCCAGAGAAAGCACGTGAGATTATCGACGAACTGAAATTCCACTTCAACTGTAAGTATGAAGAGAAGGATCAGATAGGTAAGCGTTACCGCCGTCAGGATGCAATCGGTACTCCGTTCTGTGTCACTGTCGATAACCAGACTTTGGAGGATAATACCGTTACCCTGCGCTATCGCGACACAATGGAACAGAAGCGTGTTGCTATCTCTGACCTGCGTGGCATCATCGAAGATCAGGTAAGCATTCCAAGTCTTCTTAAGAACTTGAAGTAAAAAAGTGAAAAGTAAGCAAATACTCCGTCTTCTGTCATTGTGCATTATGTCTTATGCATTTTGCATGGCATCTGTTTCTTGTTCCAAAGATGAGGAAGAAGCGGGTGAGTATGATAACTGGCAGGCTCGCAACCAGGCATACGTCGATTCCATCGCTAATCTTGCAAAGCAAGGTTTGAACGGTTGGACTCGTGCTCGGGTATATTACTATTCCCAGCCTTATGCTGACAGCCATCCGGACAACAACAATATCTATGTCTATATGCAGAAGATATCCAGTGGTGGCGGAACTGTATGTCCCATCTATTCCGACACTGTTCGTGTTCAGTACCGCGGTCGTTTGATACCATCAAAGAGCTATCCTTATGGTAACGTCTTCGGTCAGAGTTTCTGGGAGGATAAGATAGAGGAAATACACGAGAATACAGCTGTGCCCACCCTCCTGGCTGTTGAAGAAAACGTACCGGGTTTCTGTCAGGCTCTGCAGAACATGTACGAAGGGGATATATACCATATTGTCATCCCTTATGCCGTAGGTTATGGCAGCAACAGTACGGTTTCGAGCATTCCAAACTACTCCACACTTATCTTCGATACAAAACTCGTGAAACTCTATAAACGGGGAGAAAACAAGACATGGCGATGACAGCCGGACTGCATAATAAACAATAAACCCAACCTTTCAGAGGCTGGGTTTATTTGTGTATGGAAAAGATCGGTTATTTTACATTACCAACCTTGATAAGATACTCTGCAATCTGAACAGCGTTGAGTGCTGCACCCTTCTTGATCTGGTCACCGCTGAGCCAGAAAGTGAGTCCGTTATCGTTTGCAAGGTCTTTGCGGATACGTCCTACATAAACATCATCCTTACCTGCTGTGAAGAGTGGCATCGGATATTTCTGGTTCTTTGGGTCGTCGATGACTGTTACACCTGGTGCTGCAGCAATAGCGGCACGGGCGTCTTCAACAGAAACAGGCTTTTCTGTCTCTACCCATACAGCTTCGCTGTGGGCACGGAGTGAGGAAATGCGTACACACATTGCCGAGCACTTAGCGTCGGTGTGCATGATCTTACGTGTCTCGTTGAACATCTTCATCTCTTCCTTTGTATATCCGTTGTCCTGGAATACGTCAATCTGTGGAATGACATTGTATGCCAACTGATAAGCAAACTTATTGACTGTAGGTTCCTTACCCTCTACAATCTCCTTGTACTGCTGCTGCAGTTCTGCCATAGCAGCTGCTCCGGCACCGCTGGCACTCTGATAGCTTGCTACGTGGATACGCTGAATATGGCTGAGTTTTTCAATCGGCTGCAGAACTACTACCATCATGATAGTAGTACAGTTAGGATTGGCAATGATGCCACGTGGACGGTTCAGTGCATCTTCTGCATTACACTCAGGCACTACCAATGGTACGTCGGCATCCATACGGAACGCACTGGAGTTGTCAATCATTACAGCACCGAATTTAGTGATATCCTCTGCAAATTCCTTGCTTGTACCGGCTCCGGCACTTGTAAATGCAATGTCAACACCCTTGAAATCGTCACCATGCTTCAGCAACTGCACTTCATACTGCTTACCACGGAAGGTGTATTTCGTGCCCGCACTGCGGGTCGAACCAAACAAAACCAACTCGTCAATAGGGAAGTTTCTCTCGTCAAGAACACGGAGAAATTCCTGTCCTACGGCGCCACTTGCGCCAACTATCGCAACTTTCATAAGATTATTATTTTAAATTTGGGCGCGAAGGTAAGCATTTTTTTTTAATTGGGAGTTAAAATTAGGAGTTAAATTGGAAGTAAAAGAGGAAGTTAATTTGGATTATTTTATCTAAATTTGCACCGAATTTATGATATCTAGTAAAATCTGCATATATGCGAAGATGTAATATCTATGTTATTTGTGTTCTGACTGCCGCATTCCTTGTAGGATGCCGCAGCAGTAAGAATGCCTCTACCCAACCTGTAGAGTCCCAACCACAGACTGCTGAAGTGGAACAACCTGCCACTGGTAGTGCAAGATCGCTTACTACTCAGACCAATCTTACGGCTCATGTAAAAGTACGTCTCACTTTCGACGGCAACAACGTCGGAACAGGTGGTACTTTACGAATGAGAATGGGTGAAGTAATCCAACTGTCAATCCACGACCCATTCCTCGGCATTTCTGAGGTTGGACGTATGGAGATAAGTCCTTACGAAGTACTCGTTATAGACCGCTATAACAAACGTTATGTCACGTTGTCATATGACGACCTGAATCGCTTTGCACGACGTCAGCTCGACTACGAAACCATCGAATACTACTTCTGGCAGCAGTCTTTGCGCAACGATACAGACGAGTTGCAGTTCCAGTTCCCCGTAGGTCGTAAGAATGTTGGACTGAACCTCCGTCTGTCGGGAAAGAACGACAAATCTGACTGGGATGCCCACACCACACCTCCGGACCGTTACGACAGGGTCTCTGCTGAAGAACTCTTTAAAAGCCTTTCGGAATTGTAGAAAATTGAAAGATTGAAAAGTTGAAGAATCTGGGTAACAAAATACTACAGTCGTTATGCATTATGCGTTATGCTTTATGCATTCTTCTCGCTTTCTCCTTAACTGCCCTCCCTGTTGAGGCTCAGCAACGGAAGAAGGCAACGACTACGAAAAAGACTTCCACTACTAAGAAGACGCAGACGAAGAAAGCGGCGGCAACGACGAAGAAAGTTGATAAGAAGACTCAGCTGCGTAATGAGAAAGCAGAGGCAGAACGCAAACGCAAACTGGAACAGCAACGTGCCCAGCAACTGACACGTAATATCAAGGCGAACCTCGACAGTGTGCTGGTGATAAACGGACAAATCACCACTCAGAAACGTTCCATCGACAGTCTTGACAGCGAAATACATGTGCTTCAGGCAAATATCGATTCGATGACAATTGAGTTGAAACGCCTCGAAAAAGAACTTGAACAGCGTCAGAAGCAATATGCACGTGCCCTGATTCAAGGGCGCAAACAGAAAAGTGTGCAGCAACGCCTCACATTCATATTCTCTGCCGACAACTTCGCACAGATAATACGTCGTATGCGTTACATACGTGAGTACACAACCTATCAGCGTGCACAGGGCGAACTGCTCAAGGAAAAACAGCTTGAGGTAAACAATGCACGCGACCGTCTGTTGGGTGCCAAGGCTAAGATGGAACTCAACCTCGGACAGATGCAAAATCATCAGAAACGGTTGGAGGGTTTGAAGAGTCGTGCTGAGAAAAATGCCGCTCTGCTCAACAAGAATCTTGCTGCCACACAGAAACAGATAGCAGAATACCAGAAACGCGAACAGGCACTCAGCGACCAGATTGAAAAACTCATCCAGGAAGAGATAGAAGCTGAACGCCGTCGCCGTGAGGAGGCAGAACGCCGTCGTCAGGAAGAGGAAGCACGACGCAATGCACAGGCAGGTTCGAAGACTCCCAAGCCATCTACGAAAAAAGGAAATAAGGGTAGCACGGCTCCTGCCGAAAGAGGTACAGAGAGTTACAAGTATTCCGATACATCTGTAAAACTGAGCAGCGACTTCGTCTCGAACAAAGGACGCCTGCCTATGCCTGTCACCGGTGGCTATAATATCGTTCGCCATTTCGGTATATATAATGTTCAGGGACTGCGCAACGTAACCCTCAACAGCAAGGGTATCGACATACGCGGACAGAAAGGAGCTATGGCTCGTGCCATATTCAACGGTGAGGTAAGCAATATCTACCAATACGGCTCAACCTATATCGTCATGTTGCGCCACGGCAGATACATCAGTGTCTATTCGGGTCTGAAGAGTGTATCCGTACATAAGGGACAGTCGGTGAAGACAAGAGATAACCTCGGAACCATCGGAACAGATGCCGACGGACACTATACCCTCCATTTTCAATTGCGTCGTGAGAAAGAACTGCTCAACCCCGAGCATTGGGTGAGGTGATATAAAGTTGAGAGTTGAAAGTTATGAGACTGACAGATAAAATACGATTGACAATCACGGTACTGTGCATAAGTATATGTACGACGTTGCAGGCGCAGGTGACTACCTCGTCTGTGTCGGGTACGGTGATGTGTGAAGGTGAGACAGCAATCGGTGCCTATGTCACAGCCGTCCATACCCCGTCGGGTGCTATATATCGTGCAGCAACTAACGGATACGGAAATTATACTATCTCCGGAATGCGAAGTGGCGGACCATACGTGATAGAGGTGTCATACATAGGTTTTAAGACAAAGCGTTTTTCCGACATCTTCCTGGTACTCGGACTGAATACCGTCATTGATGTGCAATTGGATGTTGACACCCAAAAACTCAACGAGGTAGTTGTAGTGGGTCCGGAGAAGAATAACATGCGTAGCGACCGCTCCGGTGTGGTGACTTTCCTTAACTCCGAACAAATGGCACTTGTTCCGTCTGTTGTGCGGACCATAACCGATATGGCACGTATCACTCCGCAGTCGAGCAATGCCAGCGGTATGGCAATAGGTGGAGGAAATTTCCGTCAGTCAAGCTTTACTGTCGATGGAGCCTCATTCAATAACATCTTCGGAATCGACGAGACTCCCATTCCGGGTGGCGGAAGTCCTATTTCGCTCGATGCCATCGAACAGATGACAGTCAATCTGACTCCTTATGATGTGCGCCAGAGTGGATTCACAGGAGCCGGAATCAGTGCCGTGACCAAGAGCGGAACAAATCAGTTCAAGGGCTCTGCCTACAGTTATCTCACCAGTTCGTCACTTTCCGGAAGCCGTGTGGCAGACAAGGCACTTCCTACCGTATCAGCCCATAGTAACACCTACGGACTCACGCTGGGTGGTCCCATCCTGAAAGATAAACTCTTCTTCTTTGTAAACGGAGAGATAGAGGATGATGTGAAGGAAGGTCCCGATGCCCGTGCCGGCAACGGCCAACCTCCATATGACAACACATCACGCCGTCCTCAGCTTACCGAACTCGAAGGTCTTTCCAAATATCTTCGCGACACCTATGGCATCGAGACCGGTACTTGGCAGGATTATAACGTAAAGGCACCTTCCTACCGACTGCTTGCACGCATCGACTGGAACATAAGCGACAGCCATAAGTTCAATGTGCGACTTACCCGTTCCAACCGTAAGCGTTCTAATCCTCCTTCTGCTTCGCGAACCATCGGCAGCAGTCGTTCGTCCAAGATTTACGGAGGTCACCAGAACACCTATGGCATAAACAGCTACTACAGTATGAGTCCGGAGGGTGGACGATACATCGAAGAGTTCCGTTTCACCTCTGTTGCTGCCGAACTCAACAGTCGTTTCGGTAAGGTTGACAACACACTGCGTGCTACTTATTCATACCAGGATCAGCCACGCAGTACCGATTATGATATAACCAAACCTGTCGTTGAAATCGTCATGAGCGACGGACAGGGCAAATTCCCCTCATGGGCTTCCATCGGTGATATGTTCACCTATGGCAATTATGTAAAAACCAAGAACCTGGTCATTACCGATGAGCTTCACTTCCAACTCGGAAATCATAAATTCTTCGGTGGTCTGCAGTTTGAACATACCTATGCTTCCAATGGTTATGCACAGGCAGGTGCCGGCTACTATGCCTTCGAAGCTACTCAGGCAGAAGTGAGCAATGGCGATTGGGCTACAGTATTCGGTCGTGCTCCACGTGCCTTCGGTATCACATACGGTAACAACTCCTCCCGTTCTCTCGTAGAATCTGAGATGAGTACCAACCAGTGGTCACTCAATCTGCAGGATAACATGACACTGTCCGACCGTTTCCGACTCTCCGTCGGAGCACGTCTCGAACTCCCATGCTATCCTTCGCTGTCCGACAACTTCAATCAGAAATTCTACGACATCGATTTCGGAGGTCATCACTACAGCACCGACAACCTGCCCTCAAGTCGTCTTTCGCTCTCACCACGCGTCGGATTCAACTGGGATATCCTGGGTACGGGTAGTCTGATACTCAGGGGAGGTACCGGACTGTTCGTCGGACGTATTCCGTTCGTATGGTTCGTTTCCGCCGTAATCAACTCGGGTATGAAGCAGACCTCCTACTTTGCAAGTGGCAGTGCTGCCTCTTCACTCCGTTTCACTACCGATCGCGATGATATGCTCCGACAAGTCAATGCCCAAAGCAATATCTCGGTACCAACCAGTCCTACCATACTCAGCAGCGACTTCCGTTTGCCGAAGACATGGAAGAGTTCGCTCTCTCTCGATGCCAAACTGCCCGGTGACATCGACTTCTCATTTGAAGGTTTGCTGAGCCGCGACATCAATCCTGTAGTAGTATCTAATGGCGACATCTACTGGGACGGCAC
Organism: uncultured Bacteroidales bacterium; assembly: GCA_902774005.1. GTDB lineage: Bacteria > Bacteroidota > Bacteroidia > Bacteroidales > Bacteroidaceae > Minthosoma. The sequence goes on from CACYGK010000008.1 coordinate 37,370, forward strand.
CTCCACCATCGACCTCGGACATGGTGACGTGCGTCATCAACTGTCATACTACGACCCACAGCATGCTCCTTACATACTTGAAAATGCCGGTGGAAAGGCATATTATATATCTCTCACGGCAGGTCTGCTCAAGTCCTTCCCCTTCGGTCTCACTATTGCAGGCAGCTATACCAAGTCGTGGGCAAAGAGTTATACCGAGGGCGTCGGCAATCAGGTCACTTCTGCCTACAATAACTACCGCGCTTCCGTCAATGCCGTAAACGATAACGAAACGGGTTATTCCACTTATGTGGCTCCCGACCGCGTGCTACTGTCGCTGAGCTATAAAGTGCGTACATCGAAACATTCCAATTCCATAATCAGCCTTATCTACGACGGCTACCAGTACGGATTCCTCACAAACTTTGGTTTCAACCGCTATTCCTATACCTTCACCAACTGCGTCAACGGCGACCCTACGGCACCGGGTAACCTGATTTATATTCCGGCTTCGCGTGAGGAACTGCAGACGTGGAACTTCAAAGACAACGGAACAGTGGACGGACAGACCTATACTGCCGACATGCAGCGCGACGACTTCTGGTCGTACATCGAACAAGACCCATATCTCAGCAAGCACAAAGGTCAGTATGCAGAGCGAGGTGGAGCCAAGATGCCATGGCATCATCAGCTCGACTTCAAGTTCACTCAGGAGTTCCACATCGACTGGTGTAAGACCACCCACACCCTCCAGCTCGGTATGGATATCTTAAACCTTCCCAACTTCCTCTGTAAAGACTGGGGTGTCTTCAAGCAGATTACAGGCAGCGACCTGCTCAACTACGATAAAGGACAGTACACATATAACCTGCAGAACGGAAAGCGTCATCTGACAACCTATCAGAATTTTATCGACGCAGTCTCCACCTACCAGATTATGTTTACCATCCGTTACCTGTTCAATTAAAAATCTGTACACATGAATACCGGAAAATCCATAGCTGTTCTGTGCTGCACATTGCTCAGTATCATGCTGACATGTTGCACCGGACTGAATCCTGACCATCATGACGAGGATGCCATACATCTGCTCGACAGTGTTTCGGGTACCAAGAACTACCCACGTCTGGCATTCGTGGCAGACAGTCTGGAGAAGGCAGGCAGCATCTGTCCCACCATAAACTACTACTGGCAGGGGTATGCCGCCTATCGTCAGATGCAGCGTGTCACAGCAGAATTTTACTGGAATTCATCGGTGAAATCGGGTGAAAAATCCACATCCCACGACGACCTTGCCTATTATGCCAAGTCGGCAAGTTACCTCGTCGGTTCGTATGTGCGTTATCGCGAATACGACAAGGCACTGAAGACATCCGAGAGCGTCCTGTCCCGACTCGATCATCTCCACTTCGATGCTACCAGCGATTACAACAACCTGCTTATCATCCTCGGTTGTTCCGAGTTGCACTATGGCATGCATATCGAGGACGTGTCGCAGATGTGGGACAAAGCCTACCATCGTCATCTGGAGAATATGAAAGCCAATCCTACAGCCACATCCTTCAAGGATGCCATTGTCGGAGTGGTGAACATATCCTATTGCTGTATGGATGAGGGATACTACGAGGCAGCCACCGAATGGGCTGACCATCTTGCACATATCGTCTTGGAGTACGACAATCTGTATCATGACGACAGCAAATATGTCGATAAGCAGTGGGCGCGTTTCACCATCTTCAAGGCTACTGCCCTTGAGAAGCTGGGAAGAAAAAAAGAAGCTGCCGTTACCTTCTGTGAGTACCAGTGTACGAACTTCGCACAGACCTTCGAGGGACAGATGGATGCATGCGAATATCTGACTGCTGCCGGACGTTGGCGCGAGGCTGCTGCCAACTATGACAACCTCCATTCCTACATGGCTATCCACGGTATGGACTACTCACTCGAGAACCTCCAGACATACATGCTGAAGATGTACCGTGCCAATGCCGAAGCTGGTCGTCTGACTGTTTCCGACAGCGTAGCCCGCACCATCTGCGAACGTCTCGATTCTGCCATCCTCATCTCACGTATGCAGGATGCCGAGGAACAGGAAATCATCCGCAGCAAAGAGGCACAGATAGCCGAACAGCAGCGCAGCATGGAACGGCAGATGCTCATCATCGCCTTCATCGTTCTTATTGCCCTGCTCGTCACTGCAGCCATCTATATCTTCATGCGTAACCAGCATGCACGCCATCTGGCAGAGAAGAATGCACAACTCAAACTCGCCAATGCACGTGCCGAGGAGTCTTCACGCATGAAGACCAACTTCATCCAGCAGATATCCCACGAAATCCGTACCCCTCTCAATATCCTTTCCGGTTTCACACAGATTATCACCACACCGGGCATGGAACTCGAAGAGGCAGAGCGTGCGGAGATAAACAAAGGTATAGTTGAGAATACCGACCGCATCACCGGACTTGTCAACAAGATGCTTGAGATGGCTGATGCAAGCAGTCAGACCGTGATAGAATGTAACGATGAGGTGACTCCCGAACAGATAGCATTCGATGCCATCGGCAAGATGGGCATAGCACAGAGCGAAGGCATCACCTTCGACTACCAGGCTGACGAGAACATATCGTCCGTCCTTCTGCACACCAGTCACAGTCAGTCCGTACGTGTCCTCTCACTCCTGCTTGACAATGCCCGTAAGTTCCTCGTCCGTCCTATGACACCGGTTCAGGGCACAGTCCGTCTCTTCCTCCGCTGTGGTTCCGTCCTTCCTTCCGACGGCACTTCCCAACCCTCCGTCTCCTTCGTAGTTGAGGATACGGGTATCGGAATACCTGCCGAGGAGGCAGAACATATATTTGAGGATTTCGTCCAGCTCGACGACTACTATGACGGTACAGGCATCGGACTTTCCGTTGCACGTAGCATAGCCCGTCGCATGGGTGGCGACGTCATTCTCGACACCTCCTATACCGGTGGTGCCCGTTTCGTCTTTACTCTTTAATCTGATTTCTTGTCGGCAGTTCTGCACATGCTGAACTCACATCCGCAGTACTGCTGGTTGTAGAATCCGTTCTCCTTCAGCAACTGATTGCGTCTCTCCTGCAATCCTCCCTTACGCCAGTTCCGTGCATCGAAACTGACTCCACCCACCTGTCCGGCAGCCCACATACCGGCCTGCGTTATCTGTTCGAGACTCTTCCAACGACTCGATGCCAACGTCGTGGTGAACTCCTGCAGTCCCAGTTCCTTGCATTTCTCCGCCGTTCTCAGCAGTCTGTACTTGAAACATTCCAGACAGCGGCTGCCGCGCTCAGGTTCCCCCTCCAGTCCCTTCACATACTCAAGCCATGCTTCGTGGTTATAGTCATCGTCTATAATTTCCAGTCCCAACCTGCCGGCATATCCTGTTATCTCCTGCTTCCTCGTCTCATACTCCTCCTTCGGGTATATATTCGGATTGCAATAGAATATCGTTGGACGCACATCATTGTTCAGCATCCACTCTATAATCGCACTCGAACAGGGAGCGCAGCAGGAATGTAGCAATACCTCTTTCGCCATCGTCATGGAGTAGCAGGACTGTCCTGTTACCCTCTATTTCTTCATGTCGTTATCTATCAGTTCCAGCAGTCGGCTCACTGCCTCAGCCTCCGGAATATTCTTCTCTATGCACTGCTTGCCCTTGTACAGACTGATTTTACCCACACCTGCACCTACATATCCGTAGTCGGCGTCAGCCATCTCACCCGGTCCGTTCACGATACATCCCATGATGCCTATCTTCAGTCCAACGAGGTGACGGGTGGCTTCCTTAATCTTCGCAATGGTCTCTTCCAGATTATACAGGGTGCGTCCGCATCCCGGACAGGATATGTATTCGGTCTTTACGAACTTCACCCTTGCAGCCTGCAATATCGAATCTGCAAGGTCTGTAAGTCTTTCTTTCGTAAATCCGTCGTTCCTTATCTCCAGTTTATGTGCCAATCCATCGATGAAAAGTGCACCAGTCGTCATCGCAGCCTTCAGTTGCAGGTCTTCCCACGACGTCTCTCCAAGAGTCAGTGTGACGGTATCATCCTTTATCGCAGCCTTCACTTCTTCTCTCAACTGTGCACACTCAGCGATGCAGTCCACGAGCTTACGGGCTACTGGTATCTCCTTCTCCGGAGCCTCCGACAGACTCACACGTATCGTGTCACCGATGCCTTCGCAGAGTAGGGCACCGATACCTACGGCACTCTTTATCCTGCCGTCCTCACCCTCACCGGCTTCCGTCACTCCCAAGTGCAGCGGGAATGCCATACCTTCCTTCTCCATCTCCTTCACAAGCAGTCTGACCGTACGTACCATCACCACCGTATTGCTGGCTTTTATCGATATGACCACATTCCTGAACTGCTCCTTCACACAGATACGCAGGAACTCCATGCACGACTCCACCATTCCTTCGGGTGTATCGCCATAGCGCGACATGATACGGTCCGACAGCGAACCGTGGTTCACACCTATACGTATGGCTGTTCCGTGCTCCTTGCAGATATTCAGGAACGGTACGAAACGACTCTCGATTTTCTTGATTTCATCGGCATATTCCTCGTCTGTGTATTCCAGACTCTTGAACGTACGGGCTGGGTCAACATAATTACCCGGATTGATGCGCACCTTCTCGCAGATGGTAGCAGCCGTATCGGCTACGGCGGCGTTGAAATGGACGTCAGCCACCAGAGGTACCGTATATCCGTCCTTTCTCAGTCCGTCCTTTATGGCTTGCATATTCAGTGCCTCGCGCTGTCCTTGGGTAGTGAAACGTACTATCTCACCACCTGCATCCACGATTCGCTTAGCCTGTGCCACACTGCCTTCCGTGTCCATTGTCGAGGTATTAGCCATCGACTGTATGCGAATCGGATTCTTACCTCCGAGCAGCACACCGCCTACACATACCTCCCAACTCTCTCTACGTCTGTACATCATTAGCATTTATAAGTGTATTTCACCTCTTTCAGTTCGGCATTAGCCTTCTCAATCTTCTTGCAGAGACCTTTCTTATACTCGGCAAACTTCTCAGCCAGCTGCTCATCTCCCAGTGCCATCATCTCCACAGCCAGGATGGCAGCGTTCAGTGCACCGTTGATAGCTACTGTTGCCACAGGAATACCCGGAGGCATCTGCATGATTGAGAATACAGCATCCATGCCGTCGAGCACACTTCCCTTGATAGGTACTCCGATTACAGGCAGTGTCGTACTGGCTGCTATCACTCCAGGCAGAGCTGCAGCCATACCTGCTCCGGCAATGATTACCTTGATGCCGCGTGCCTTTGCACCCTTTGCAAAAGCCTCTACTGCGTCAGGTGTGCGGTGTGCCGACAATGCGTTAATCTCGAACGGAATCTGCATCTCGTCGAGAAACTGTGCTGCTTTCTCCATAACAGGCAGATCACTCGTACTGCCCATGATAATCGAAACAATTGGTGTCATATCTTTAACTTTTAACTTTTAACTTTTAACTTTTAACTTTTAACCAAGGTCTCCGCCCTTTACATCCACGCCAGCAGGATGAATACCAGCGAACAGACGAAACCGATGATGAATCCTACGATTACCTGAGCCAGCGAATGCTGACGCAGGATGATACGGCTTGTTCCCAGTGCCCCGCTCAGCAGGATGAGTGCACAAACATACCACATAGGGTTGAAGTAGAACAGGTTGCTGAAGGCTATCAGTGCACCGACCATACCACCCATGCCCACCATGTGGGTACTTACCTTCCACCATGCATTGATGAACACACAGATAATCTGCGACACGAAGGCTGCCATCACCACACCCCTTACGAACATCACTACGTTTATCCTCGACAGCACTACCAGACATACCGTATAACTGCAGATCGTCAGCAGGTAGGGCATGTGTCGGTGTTCGCGGTGCGACAACTGCCAGTGTGTCCAACTCATCACCATACGGAAGATGTTGATACCCAGTCGCGGTATGAACACGGTGAAGATGAACACCGTGAACAGCAGGAACAGCCTGTATTCTATGGGCAGCATCTGCAGGTAGCTGTTGAAGAACAGCACGATGAGAATCCACACCGGAGTGTAGAACGGAGAGAATACTATCGAGAGTACCCTTGCTATTTTCATCAGTCGTTTCTCGCTCATGTGCTCAGTCTTTTCTGTACGGGCGGAATGCCCATTTCATCGCGATATTTTGCCACCGTACGGCGTTTAATGTTCAGTCCTTGGTGTGCCAGCATTTCCGACAACTGCGAGTCGCTCAGCGGTGTCCTCTTGTCTTCCCCCTCTATCATCTGTCTTATCATCTCCTTCGCCTTGTCTGCATCTACCGTCTCGCCTTGTGCGTTCGAACGTGTATGCTTGAAGAAGAACGACAGCGGGTAAATCCGTCCGTCCACCATGCAGTACTTGCTGTTCCTCACCCTCGACACCGTTGATATGTCATATCCTGCCTCCTCAGCCACATCTTTCAGAATGAGCGGCTTCAGGTCGTCCGTGTCCTGAGTCAGGAAAAACAGCTTTTGCAGCTTTATGATAGCCCTCATCGTCTTTATCAGAGTCTCGTTCCTTTGGCGCACTGCATCGATAAACAGCTTTGCAGCCTCTACCTTACCACGTGTGTAAGTCACGAAATCCTGCTCGCTGCGACTCAGTTTCCGTTCCGTCTTCTCGTACGCCTTTAGTTGGTTCAGGTATTCCTTGTTGATATGCATCACGGGCAGTTCACCGTTATTCAGACGGCAGCTCACCTGTCCGTTCTCGTCCGTTTCAACGATGAAATCGGGTACTGCCGAACTCACCCTGTCCTTTGCCGACTCCGTCAGAGCCAGTCCCGGATGCAGATTCAGTTTCTTCAGTTCGTCGAACACCACCTTCAGCTTCGTAGGTGAAATACCCATCAGCCTTGACAGCTTCTCCGTGTTGTTATTCACGAACAGGTCATAGTGTTCGTCTATGATTCGTCTGCCTTCCTCCAGCAGGAAATACTTCTCACCCAGCAGATGCTCCTTATCGTTCATCCTGCGGTCAATCTGCAGGAGCAGACACTCCCTCGTGTCCCTGGCACCGATACCCGCAGGGTCAAACTGCTGCAGCACTCCCAGTGCCTCCTTCAGTTCCTCCTCATCCGTCTCGATGTTATGCTGAAACAGCATCTCGTCTGCAATCTTATGCAGCGGAACATCGATGAAACCGTTATCATTCAGCGAATTTATCAGATACTCCACCAGCGTCCGCTGATGAGCAGTAAGGTCAAAATCGATGAGCTGTTCCATCAGACTGTCCACAAACGACACCGTATCGCCTATGGGCATCTCCTGCCTTTCCTCCCCGCTGTACCTTCCAGCCACCGGCAGATCATCCGACTCAAACATATCATCATTATAGTCAGATGCGGACTCCTGCCCATCCTCCATCTCCCCCTCGTTGTCGGGGGTATCTTCTTTGTCATTAACCTCCCCTTCGGTGTCTGAGGTTTCCTCGTTATCAGGGGCTTTTTCAGTCTCCAGCGTCACATTATCGATAGCCTCATCCTTCACCCTCTGTTCCAGCTCGACAATAGGCAGTTCCAGCAGCTTCGTAGTCATAAGCTGCAATGGCGACAACTTCAGCAGTTGCGCCTCCGTCTGAACCTGATACTGTCTCTGTTGCATAATCGGGTGCAAAAGTACAACTTTTTATTTAATATTTATGCAAAACTTTCTTGCCTCTTTTCTTGCTTCCCGCCATCTGGGAAAGAAATTATCCATCAGAGTGTGGAACCGTGCATTATGGCTCGGTTCCAGCAGATGGCACAGCTCATGCACCACGACATGCTCCACACACCACTCGGGCAGAAGCAACAGATACAGGGAAAAACAGACGGAACGCCGCCGTACATTGCACACGCCCCATCGCGACACCATAGCCCTGTACTGCACCTCCGACGGACAAACCCCCATCTCCCTTGCATGCCGCTCCACCATCGGTTCCACCAGTGCCTTCAATCGCTCCACAGCCTCTGTCCTTTGTGCCCTCGTTGCCAGCGGCAACTGAGCATAGAAAGCATTCCGTCGCTCCTGCCTCTCCATCGCCTTCTTCCTGTTCTTCTCAATCCACTCCCTATGCCTCTCAACGAACTCCTCCACCTCCCGTCTCGGCATACCCCATGGGGCCGACACGTGCACATCGCCGTTCTTCACGATTCGCATCGACATCCTGCTCGTCCTTCTATACGTCAACTGTATTGCCATCGTAAAACCATTTTCCATGCGAAGATACGTATTTTTCAGAAGAAGATGCAAAAAAACAAGTCATAATTTACTTTAGCACGTCCCTGCCGTGATGCGAAATGGCAGGCTCACGCTCATGAAATGGCAGGCTCATGCTCCGAAAGAGGCAGGCTCACGGCGCGAGCGAGAAGGAGAAGGGCGGCTGTGGGAATTGATGAATGTGTCAATTCCGAAGCCGTTGGCGCTGCGAGAATCGCGATATCTTAGCGATTATGCAGGGCAGTCTTCATCAGCCATCCAAAGATATCGTAGCTTCAGCGGAGAGTTTTTGGACAATGGCGGAAGTGGGGGTGTTCCGAAGGTATCGTAGCTTTAGCGGAGAAGCTTCGGCTAAACGCGAGGTCGGGGGTTGTGATAAGAGCGTAATAGAGACCTTATCTGCACCTGTTTTAGAAGAGATAAGACAGGCAGGTATGAGGTCATTTGGTCATTTGGTCATTTGGTCAAAATCGTTTTTCAAAGTGTCAAAATCCGCCACTATATATAAATATATTTATATATAGTGAGCAAATGACC
>CACYGK010000008.1:46176-67544 GCA_902774005.1 uncultured Bacteroidales bacterium
AAATGACCGAATCCGAAAATGAAAATGACCAAATGACCAAATGACCAAATGACCACTTTGACACCGTGTCTGAAATGTCTTTTGAGTGGATAAAATAAATGGATTTATTTTGTATATCTCTCGCTTAATCGTATGTTGACTTCGTCTAGATACTCCCGCTCGGAAAAGCAAAAATAAAAAAAACTTTTTTTCTTTTTGTTCTTCTCTCACTTATCCGTATGTTGGCTGCGCCGAAGATACTACCGGGGCTGGCTTCGCCTTCCTCTAACGCGACTCGATAATTCATGCAAGCATGATTATGCTCGCTGCTCTTTCGGTTCAACAATGAAAATAAACGAGATTTATTTTGCATTGTATTCGCTTAACCGTATCTTTGCAATCGAATAAAAAATTTGAATATGACTACACAGCAGTTAAATGTAGAACTTTTTCGTGAGTTGAGCATCATAGCTGAAGATGAAAGCCTGATGCAGAAATTGGTGAAATATGCCAGAAAGCTCACGTGTAAGAAAGTTGATCCTACACTTATGTCCAAAGAAGATTTCTTTGCACGAGTGGACAAGTCGTTGGAGCAGGCTCGCCAAGGACGTGTGCATAGAATAGAGACAAAAGAAGAACTGAATCACTTCTTAAATATACAGAAGTAATAGTCCTTATTCTTACAGCATATGGACATTATGATGACAAATAGACAAACTCTATAACCCTTAACCTTTACAAGTAAGATGTCTGATGTTTGAAGTCTGATGTCTGATGTAAGCAAAAAGGTCTTTAAACTTTAACCCTTAACCTTTAACCCTTATAGGAATGAAAACATAACACAATAAACTAAGGACATAGACTGGACGTCCACTTTTGATTCTTGCTCTTTCGATAATTGGGGAATTAGAAAAAGCTATCAAGAACTGAAGTAGATTGTTCACGCTGATTGGCGTGGGCTTTTACTCGTTTAAGATAGCTAGGTTATCCCCAATACCTCGAAAGACGTAGACGAAGTAATTTGTCCACGTTTTCTTTGTTTATATGCGAACATGAACAAATAGATAATTAATATAAAACCTTAACAACTATGAGAAAACTATTACTTTCCGTTTTTGCAGTACTTTTGTCCTGTAGTACATGGGCAGAAGATGTTGAGATAGATGGTGTAAAATTTAGTTTGAATGAAGAAACCAAAGAGGCTTCAGTTATTGGAGGATACGCTTATTATTCAGGGGATGTGATTATTCCTTCTTTTATTACGTATTCTGATATTACATATAGTGTTACAAGTGTTGGAAATGATGCCTTCTTTAAATGTACAGGTTTGACTTCGGTAATGATTCCAAATAGTGTTACATGTATAGGTAGTGGTGCTTTCAATGGTTGTATCTGTTTGACTTCGATAGAAATTCCCAATAGTGTTACGAGCATTGGTGAGAGTGCTTTTGAAGGTTGTGTAGGTTTGATTTCTGTTGAGATTCCTAATAGTGTTACAAGTATTGGTGTTCGTGCTTTCGAAAGTTGCAGCAATTTGACTTCGATAGAAATTCCCGACGGTGTTACAAATATTGATACTCGTACTTTTCTTGGTTGCTCGAACTTGACTTCTGTAGAAATTCCTAATGGTGTTACAAGCATTGGTAGTTCTGCATTTTCTGGCTGTACAGGTTTGACTTCTATAAAGATTCCCAGCAGTGTTACAAGCATTGGAAATTCAGCGTTATATTTTTGCACGAATTTAGCTTCAATAACATGTGAGGCAATCACCCCTCCTACATGTGGGTCAATTTGTTTCTACGAAGTGGATAAATCTGTATGTATTCTCTATGTACCAGCAGAGAGCATTGAATTGTATAAGAGAGCAAATCAGTGGATAGATTTTTTGACTATTGAAAGCATAAAAAATAGTATAGACGGCATCTATTATAATCTAAATCCTGAAAAACAAGAGGCTGAGGTAACCTTTGGAGAAATAGGTTATTCAGGCTCTGTTTCTATTCCTTCGTATATTACTGTTTCATCTATTACATATAGTGTTACGAGCATTGGTGAAAGTGCTTTTTCTGGTTGTGCAGGCTTAACCTCAGTGGAGATTCCAAATAGCGTTACGAGCATAGGTGAAAGTGCTTTCAAGGAATGTACAGGTTTAACATCAATAGTGATTCCCAATAGTGTGACAAGTATTAGCGCCACAGCTTTTGGTGGCTGCACAGGCTTAACTTCAGTTACGATTCCTAATAGTGTTACAAGTATCGGTCATTATGCTTTCAATGCGTGTAAAAGTTTGACCTCAATAGAAATTCCTAATGGTGTTACAAGCATTGGTAGTTCTGCATTTTCTGGCTGTACAGGATTGACCTCAATAGAAATTCCTAATAGTGTTATCAGAATAGAATATTGGGCTTTCAATAACTGCTCTGCAATAAAAAGTGTTACATTGGGTTCTGGAATAGAGAATATTGGAACCAAAGCATTCGCGAATTGTAAAAAACTGGAAGATGTCTATTGTTATGCTGTGAGATACCCAACGACTAATGATGACATTTTTGATAATTCTTATATTGAGTTCGTAACCCTACATGTACCAGAAAAATCAGTAAATCAATATAAGTCAAAGACTCCTTGGAGCGGATTTATGGAAGTCGTTGCAATAGGCAACGAAGGTGAAGAGTATTATCTTGCAATTCGGATTGGTGACGGAGGATCGTTATTACAGTCTGCAGAACTAGGGCAGACTTATACTTACAAGGTTGAGCCAGACGATGGATGGACTGTAAATACTTTGACATTTAATGGACAGGATATGACGAGTCAGTTGTTGGATGGTCAGTTCTCTACACCTGTAATCACGAGGGATGCTGAACTGAATGTGGTATTCAAGCAAGAGGCATCGAACATAAAGAGTATGAAGCAGACTGAGACTTCGAAGGTGAAGGTGTATGCATACAACGGAACAATCAAGGTAGTAGGAGCAGAGGATGATACAGAAGTTGAGGTATACAACGCTGGTGGCATACTCGTTGCTAACGGAGAGGGTAACTGCTCTATTTCGCTCGACTCAGGCATTTATATTGTGAAGGTAGGCAAGGAGACTTTCAAGGTCAGCCTATAGTTCATACCTGCCGCAAAAAGATGTAAGGCGTAACAACGTCACGCGTCACATTAAGGTGGTTTCGACTACCGGAATACAAAACACTCGCATCGGGAACTAGCTTGGTGCGAGTGCTATTTATAATAATGTGTAATCGTATGAATGTTTAGACGTTGAAGTACTGTCCGTTGATGTGATTGTCGGGGGCAAATAAAACCTGTTTCATCGGAATAGGCTCTTGATTCTCGGACGTAAACGATTAAGCAGTTCATCTCCTGTGATAGCACGATTGATAAAGCGCGAATTGGACTTTTTTGCTGCGGAACATCCTTTGGTAAAAGAACTGATTGACCGTTCTTTCCTGTCTGAATCCTTGAAGCGAAGCTATTGGCTTTCGTACAATTATCGCCGTAAAATATTAACTTTTGCTTGATAAACAACAAAGCATCCTCCGATTTAAAGTTTGTTGAGGTAGATGAGGCTTTCGCCGGCGAGGTTGAAGATGAGGTCGATGATGGAGAGGTCGGAGAGAAAGCCGTGTTTGTGGGCGAAGACCTGGTAGTAGGGTGGCAGCGCGGAGGAGGGCTGAATAGGAGAAGTGCCGATGAAATCGGTGGTTCTCTGTATTTGCGGGTGAATGTCGATGAGCTGGCAGCAGAGGTCGATGAAGGCTTCGTTCATGTCCATGAGGTAGGTCCACCGACGCTGGAAGAGCGGACGGAAGTCGTCCTGAAGGTATTCGAAGAAGGGGGAGTTGAAGTAGGAGGACTGGATGGCGTTCCAGTGCTGATGCTGCCAGTCGGTGCGGTAGCTGATACGTACGTCGCGCATCAGGCATTTGGCTCCTGCGGAGAAGTTGGATTTGTCGATGGGTACGGTGAGGTGGAGGGGTCCGTTGGGCGAGTCGATGGTGCAACGGTTGCGGATGGTCTGCTTGTGGAAGTGCTCGTACTGCTCAAGAAGAATTGGTTCGCCCAAGTTAAGTTGAGCGAACCAAGATATAGGAGGGAGATATGAGGAGACGTTGACCATTATTTTATTTTATCGACGGAGGAGAAGAGGCGGTTCCAACGGATGCGGAGGAAGTGGTCGGTGTAGGCATCGGGACTGATGGAGAGCCAGATGAATTTGGGTTTGCCTACGATGTGGTCCTCGGGTACGAATCCCCAGTAGCGGCTGTCGGCTGAGTTGTGGCGGTTGTCACCCATCATCCAGTAGTAGTCCATCTGGAAGGTGTAGGAGGTGGTTGGTTTGCCGTTGATGAGGATGGCATCTTTGCGCACTTCGAGTTGGTTGCCTTCGTAGGTGCGGATGCAGCGTTCGTAGATGGCTATGTTCTCCTGTGTGAGTGTGATGGTCTCACCCTTGGCAGGGATATGGATGGGTCCGTAGTTGTCGCGTGTCCATCCGTAGTCGTGGTTGAGCGGATAGAGGTCGCCGTACCATCCGTCCATGATTTCCTCGATGGAATCGACTGCTTCGCACTGGCTGAGTCCTTCGGCTGCAGCGGCGGTGAGTGGCATGAAGCCGTAGATGTTCCATTCGCTGCGCTGTTCGTCGCTTATCTCCAGCTGGTTGCAGAGGTCGTCGTATTTCTTCAGGGTGAGGTCGTCGTGGGTATAGACTTTGTAGGAGAACTGTGCCAGATGGGGTGTGGGTTGCGCTACTCCGTCGTTGTAGATTATCTTGTTGCGGATTTCGAGTGTCTGTCCGGGTAGTCCGACGCAGCGCTTCACGTAGTTCTCGCGGCGGTCGGCAGGACGAACGACTACACGTCCGTAATGGTTCTCATTGGATTCTACGATTTTCTTTCCTATCTCGTAGAGCTGGTCGTACATCTCGCGCTGTTCCCATGTGTCGAGTGATCCCATGACGGGCAGTTTGATGCCTTGTTCTATGGCTGCTTTCTGTGCCAGCTGGATGCAGAGTTCGTAGTAGTCGCCGTTGTAGTTGACGGCTACGGTGTCGCCTGCGGGGTAGTTGAATACTACGATGTCGCCCAGTTCGACTTTACCGAATCCTTTCACACGGCGGTATTTCCATTGTGGCCACTCGATGTAGGATTTGCAGTTGAAGAGTGGTATGGTGTGCTGTGTGAGTGGCAGGGTGAGCGGGGTCTGCGGAATGCGCGGTCCGTAGCTCATCTTGCTTACGAGCAGGTAGTCGCCTGTGAGGAGTGACTTCTCGAGTGATGAGGATGGTATCTGGTAGTTCTGGAAGAAGAAGAGGTTGACGAAATAGACGGCTACCAGGGCAAAGACGATGGCATCGACCCACGACATGATGCCGCGGGCTACGTCGCTCTCCAGACTTTTCCACCAGGTCCATTTGATTTTCTTTGTTATGTAAACGTCGTAGATGAAGGGAACGACGATGAGTCCCATCCACGAACCTACCCAGAGGAGGAAGAGGAGGTAGAGTGCGGTTACGACTCCGAATTTGGTCCACTTGACCCATGTGGGCTGTGGCTTTTCGCCTTCTGCGCCCTGTGCCTGGGTTTTCTTGAAACTTTTATAATCGAAAGACATTGTTAGTTTACCGTTTACTGTTTACTGTTTACCGTTTACTGTTTACCGTTTACTGTTTACTGTTAGAATTTGAAGAGGTCGTCGGTGGTGAGGAGTCCCTCGTGGGTGGCTGTGAATTCGGCTGCGAGTACGGCTCCGAGTGCGAATCCCTTGCGTGAGTGTGCATCGTGAGTGATGGTAATCTTATCGGCTTCGCTGTCCCATGTGATGGTGTGGATGCCGGGTACTTCGCCGCGGCGGATGGAACTGATGGGAAGGAGGTCGGAAGCTACCTGGTCGGTACCCTCGACGGTGCCGTCGGGCTGCTGGAGGTATCCCATGGTCCAGTCCTTCTTGCGGTCCAGACGTTCAACTATCTGTTCGGCAAGTGTGATGCCTGTACCTGACGGGTGGTCGAGTTTGTGGATGTGGTGAGTCTCCTCTTCCTTGACATCGTACTGCTCGAAGCTGTTCATGATGTTTGCAAGGTATTTGTTGACAGCAGAGAAGATAGCCACGCCGATGGAGTAGTTGGATGCCCAGAAGAGAGTCTTGCCCTCCTCCTTGCATGCACGTTTCACGTCGTCGCCATGATCCTTGAGCCAGCCGGTACTGCCGCTGACTACCTTGACTCCTTTTGCCCATGCCTTCAGATAGTTGGCGTAGGCTGTGTGAGGTGCTGTAAATTCGATGGCTACGTCGGCACTTGCGAATGCCTCGCTTTCAAACTCTTCCTGATTGTCGATATCGATGATGCTGACAATCTCGTGTCCGCGGCTGAGGGCTATCTGTTCTATCATCTTGCCCATCTTGCCATAACCTATTAATGCTATTTTCATTGTTGAATTTTTAAAAATCGGTGCAAAATTACGACTTTCAGAGTTAAAAATTAAAAGTTAAAAGTTAAAAGTTGAGTTAAAAGTTATGTGAGGGCAACGACTGAATAGGCTACCATGATGTAGCGGATGAGTTTGCCGACAAGGGAGTAGAAGAACACTCCGAAGACGTTGGCACGGAGTATGCCGAGTGAGATGGAGATGGCTGTGCCGAAGAAGGGAAGGAAGGAGAAGAATGCTATCCACGAACCCCGTCGTTCGACATAGCGCTGGGTGAGCAGGAGCCGTTTCTCCTTTATGTGCATCCAATGGGAAATCTGCTGGACGTTGCCAATCCTGCCTATGTAATAGTTGAACATGGAACCGAGTACGTTGCCGATGGTGCCGCTGATGACTGTCAGCGAGGGATTCATGCTGGTGGTAGCGAGCAGTGCTCCCATGACTGCTTCGGAACTGAACGGAACGAATGTGCCTGCAAGGAAGGAGGCGAGAGCCATGCCGAGATAGCCGTACTGGATGAAAAAGTCGTTGAGGGATTCCATAAGCGGGATTATATGATGGTTAGGAGTTCGGGAAATGCAGAAATGGCGAATACCGCGATGCTGAGTATGAGGAATGCGATAGAGGCGATATGAGCAAATTTGGTATATGTGAGTGCGAGGAAATGTCCCACCATGATGGCTGTGCAGAGAACCAGCAGGGGAAGGATGGAGTAGAGGTTCTGCGGTTGTATGATTATAAGTAATGTAAGGACTGCAGCATGTGAGATGACGAGGTGGAGAATCATGCGGACACGCGACTTATCCTCGTTTTTGTTTTTATGAAAATTGACGATTCCAACGGCTAAAACCACTATTATATATGCCATTTGGATGATGGCAGGAATGGTGAGGGATGAGTAGTCGGGCAGATGGAAGGTGAACTGTCGGGAAGCGATGTCGATGATGTGCTGATAATCTTCGATGAGGACCAGAAAGCCGAAACAGAGCCAATAGGGAACGAGAAGTGCCATGACGGAGGCTGTAAAGCACTTGCACGACATGCTCTGGGTGTAGAGTTGGCTGAACCAGAAGACGGGAACCATAATCAGTATGGAGGGCAGAATGAATGATGAAAGCGAGAGCAGCAGGTAGATGAAGAAAGAAAGTCCGGGCGATTTGATCTGTACTGTGCGGAACAGTATGTGGTAGGACAGCAGATAGAGAAGCAGCAGGAGGTGTCCGAGACTGAAAACGTGCAACTGAACGATGACTGTGAGCAGGAGGAAAAGGATGCTGCTGACCAACCTGGAACCGTTACGCAGAAGTGTGTTGCGGGTGTTTAGTTCGGATGTGAGCAGGACGGCGCATACCGATGCCGCCAGTCCGGACAGAAGTAGCCAGGAAATGTAACCGCTCTGGAATGCAGGCCATAGCAATATGCACACGATGCCGACAAATGGCAGGGTGTATTTATTGGTTGCTATGGGTAGGAGGAAGTGCATCGTGCGTAATATATAATGAGAAAAATTCCAAAAGCTGCGCAAAGGTATGAAAAAAAAGTCGTACCTTCGCGGCGAAATGAAGAAATTGTATATTGAGACATACGGCTGCCAGATGAATGTGGCGGACAGCGAGGTCATCGCTTCTGTCATGAAGATGGCAGGCTATGAGTCGTGTGAATCCCTCGAAGGGGCTGATGCCGTACTGCTCAACACCTGTTCGGTACGCGAGAATGCGGAGAACAAAATCTACAACAGGTTGGAAGCGCTGCGTGCCCTGAAGAACGGTGGCAGGAAGCTGATTATCGGTGTGGTGGGATGTATGGCAGAGAGAGTGAAGGACGACCTGATAGAGAACCACGGTGTGGACCTGGTGGCTGGTCCCGACTCATACCTCGCGCTGCCCGACCTGTTTGCCAGTGTGGAGGTGGGTGAGAAAGCCATAAACGTGGAACTCTCGACGACAGAGACATATCGCGATGTCATTCCCGAACGTATATGCGGAAACCATGTGAGCGGATTTGTGAGTATCATGCGTGGCTGCAATAACTTCTGCCACTACTGCATCGTGCCTTATACCCGAGGCAGGGAGCGCTCGAGAGAGGTGGACAGTATACTGAACGAGGTGAGGGACCTGAGAGACAGGGGATTCAAGGAGGTGACCCTGTTGGGACAGAACGTGAACAGTTATAAGTGCGGCGATACGGACTTCCCTGCCTTGCTTGCAACCATAGCCGAGGCTGTGCCGGACATGCGTATCCGTTTCACGACGTCGCATCCGAAGGATATGAGTGACGACACCCTGCACGTGATAGCTGAACATCCGAATATCTGCCGGCATATCCATCTGCCTGTGCAGTCGGGTAGCAACAGGATACTGAAGCTGATGAACCGGAAATATACCCGCGAATGGTACTTGGAACGTGTGGCTGCCATACGTCGCATACTGCCGGACTGCGGACTGACGACCGATATTTTCGTAGGATTCCACTCGGAAACGGAGGAGGACCACCAGATGTCGCTTTCGCTGATGAAGGAATGCGGATATGACAGTGCGTTCATGTTCAAATATTCGGAGCGCCCCGGTACTTATGCTTCGAAGCACCTGCCCGATGACGTGCCGGAGGAGACAAAGCTGCGACGACTGAACGAGATGATTGCCCTGCAGAACGAACTGTCGGCTCAGAGTTACCGGAAGGACGTAGGCAAGACATTCGAAGTACTGGCTGAGGGAGTGAGCAAGCGCTCGAAGGAGCAGTTGTTCGGCAGAACCCAGCAGAACAAGGTAGTGGTATTCGACAGGGGTGACCACCACATAGGTGATTTCGTGAAGGTGAAGATACAGGATTCGTCGTCTGCCACACTCAAAGGAACAGAAGTAAAAGATTAAACCAAGATATGAAGAAACATTCACATTTTTCCTCTACCCAATTCATCACTCCGGCTATCAGTACGACGCTTGTGCTGCTGTTGCTGGGAACGATTGTGTTTTTCGTTCTGACAGCCCATAACCTGTCGAACTACGTGAAGGAGAATATCAACATAAGCATACTTATCTCCGATGAATTGGACTCAAAGCAGATTGCCAGTCTGCAAAAAGAGTTCGGCAAGACGGATTATGTAAAGTCGATTGATTACATCTCGAAGGAGCAGGCCCTGATAGATGCCACTACGGATATGGGTACCGACCCGGAAGAGTTTCTGGGATATAATCCGTTTACCGCTTCGTTCGAAGTGAAGCTGAAAGCTGAGCATGCCACTCCGGAGGAGGTTGACAAGATTGTGAGCGAGGTGAAGAAACATCCGTCGGTGGTGGATGTCATCTACCAGAAAGACCTTATCAAGTCGGTGAACAGGAACCTGCAGAAGGTGAGCATCGTACTGCTTATCTTTGCCATCCTCTTCACATATATCTCGTTTGTGCTGATAAACAACACGGTGCGTCTTTCCATCTTCTCGAAGCGATTCATCATCAACACGATGAAGCTGGTAGGTGCGAAGTGGAGTTTCATACGCCGTCCGTTCCTCGCTAACGGTTTTACGTTGGGTATCATAAGTGCCATCATTGCCGATGCACTGCTCTATGCGGGTTATGTATGGGCACAGAAATATGAGCAGGACCTGAATCTGGTGGTGAACGACGAGGTTCTCATCATTGTAGGTGCTTCGGTGCTTGTGTTCGGTCTGCTCATCACCTTCCTGTGTACTTATATCTCGGTGCAGAAATACCTGAAGATGTCAACCAACAAACTTTACTACGTATAATCACTTAAAGTCTCAATCATATTATGTCAGATTTTGCATTTTCAAAAATCAATTACATCCTGCTTGCCATCGGTTTTGCGATAGTATTGCTGGGATTCGTACTTATGTCGGGTGACGGTACGACGGAAGAAGCCTTCAACCCCGATATCTTCAGTGACAGACGCATCAAGATTGCACCGATGGTCAGTCTGTTCGGTTTTATATTCGTAATCGTTGCCATCCTTTGGCGCTCAAAAGATAAGAAATGAACGAAATTCAAGCATTTATTCTCGGAATAGTACAGGGACTGACCGAGTATCTGCCTGTGAGCAGTAGCGGACACCTGCAGATAGGTCATTATCTGCTGGGAACGGCAGACAGTGGCAGTCTTGCTTTCGATGTTATGGTACATGTAGCGACTGTATGTGCTACGCTGGTGATTCTCCGCAAGGAGGTATTCTGGATTTTCAAGGGTCTGTTCCGTTGGGACGGCAGGATGAACGCTGAGCAGAAATATACGCTCAACATACTTATCTCGATGATTCCTATCGGCATCGTGGGTCTGTGTTTCAAGGACTATGTGGATGCTATATTCGAAGGGAGTCTGGTAGTTGTAGGTGTGTGTCTGCTCGTGACTGCCAGTCTGTTGGCAATGACCCATTTCTACAAACCGCAGGAGCGTGAGTCGATTTCACCCCTTCATGCCTTCATCATCGGTATAGCACAGGCTGTAGCAGTATTGCCGGGATTGTCAAGAAGCGGTTCGACTATCGCAACGGGTCTGTTGCTGGGCAACGACAAACAGAAGCTGGCACAGTTTTCGTTCCTTATGGTCATTCCACCGATATTGGGTGAGGCTCTGCTCGACTTCAAGCATATGGTAGCTCCGAGTGCGGAGTATCTGGCAGAACACGGAGAACAGGCTGCCGTCTCTACCACCGCCCTGGCTGTGGGATTTGTGGCTGCGTTCATAAGCGGCTGTTTTGCCTGCAAATGGATGATAGACATCGTGAAGCGCTGTAAGCTGATTTACTTCGCCATATATTGTGCCGTAGTAGGTCTGCTTGCCATCGGACTCACCATATTCTAAGAGACATGGATCTGGAGAGCGGTTTCATACTGGCATTCAACAAACCCTACCGGTGGACATCGTTCAACCTGGTTGCAAAGGTAAGGGGAGAACTGTCGCGCCACATGGGTGTGAAGAAGGTGAAGGTGGGGCATGCCGGTACGCTCGACCCGCTTGCCACAGGTGTGATGCTGGTATGTGTGGGTAAGGCTACGAAACAGATTGACACCCTCCAGGCAGGTACGAAGGAATATATAGCAGAAATAAAACTCGGAGCCACGACTCCGTCGTTCGATATGGAGACTTGTGAAGATGCACAATACCCTGTCGGACATATAACACAGGAAGCCGTAGAACAGGTTTTGACCCGTTTCATCGGAGAAATACAGCAGGTGCCTCCTACCTATTCGGCTGTAAAGGTTGACGGCAAACGTGCCTTCAAATATGCCAGAAGCGGAGCAGACGTGGAACTGAAACCCAAGACGCTGGTAATCGACGAGATAGAACTGCTCAGTTTCGGAACGGTAGAACCCAGGGAGGCTGATGTTCCTGCCGATGCGAATGAACGGATAAAATATCAGCATGGCAATCTGACCGACAGTTATCTGCAACTTACCGTAAGGATAGTATGCTCGAAAGGAACATACATACGGGCTCTGGCAAGAGATATAGGAGAGGCTCTCGGAACAGGAGCATACCTGACGGGACTGTGCCGCACCCGCATAGGTGACTACCGACTAAAGGACTGCATGGACGTGGAACAGTTGGACGAGTGGCTCGCGAACCATCCCATAGAGAAAAAAGAAGCATAATAATAAACACAAAAACATAACAAGAGATTATGAAACTCTCACAATTCAAGTTTAAACTTCCGGATGATAAGATTACTCTTTATCCACCCTTCAAGGATTTTGACGGCGAACGCATCTACAACCGCGACGAATGTAAGATGATGGTTGTGCATCGTGATACCGGTGAAATAGAGCACCGTACCTTCAAAGATATATTGGAATATTTTGATGAGGGCGATGCAATCATTTTCAACGATACGAAGGTGTTTCCTGCCCGTCTTTACGGAAACAAAGAGAAGACCGGTGCCCGCATCGAGGTATTCCTGTTGCGCGAGTTGAACGCAGAACACCGTCTGTGGGATGTGCTTGTCGATCCGGCACGTAAAATCCGTATCGGCAACAAGCTCTATTTCGGAGAGGACGAGTCGCTGGTAGCTGAGGTCATCGACAACACGACAAGTCGTGGACGTACGCTCCGTTTCCTTTACGACGGTAGTCATGATGAGTTCAAGTCTGTACTGTTCGGTATGGGTGAAGCTCCTATCCCTGATGATATCCGTTCGCACCGTCCGGCTGAGGCTTCCGACATGGAGAATTTCCAGACTATATATGCCAAGCATGAGGGTGCTGTGACAGCTCCTACTTCAGGACTCCACTTCAGCAAGCAGTTGATGAAACGACTTGAACTGAAGGGTGTGGAACAGGCTTTCATCACCCTGCATTGCGGACTGGGTTGTTTCAGGAATATCGATGTGGAAGACCTCACCAAACATAAGACCGACAGCGAACAGATGTTTGTCAGTTCGGAGGCTTGTGAGAAAGTCAACAGGGCAAAGGAGGCTGGCAAGAAGGTTTGTGCCGTAGGTACCACAACGCTGCGTGCTACAGAGACGGCTGTGGGTCCGAGCGGACTGCTGAAGGACTTCGACGGATGGACAAATAAGTTTATCTTCCCGCCGTACGACTTCCAGGTATGCAATGCTTTCCTTGTAAACTTCCAGATGCCGCTTTCAACACGTCTGATGCTCGTAACTGCCTTCGGAGGTTACGACCTCATCATGAAGGCATACCAGACGGCACTCGATAACGATTATAAATTCGGCACCTATGGTGATGTCATGCTCATAATATAAACTATAGAGAAATGAACAGCGCATACCTTTCGTTAGGAACGAATCTTGGAAACAAAGAGGAAAACCTAAAGAAAGCGATAGAGAAGATTGAGGAGCGGGTTGGGCACGTTAAGGCACAATCCGCTTTCCTGCCTACCGAGCCGTGGGGATTCGAATCGGTTAATCCGTTCCTGAACGCTGCGGTATGTGTGGAGACTGACCTCACTCCTTTCGGACTGCTGAAAGCGACTCAGACTATAGAGCGCGAGATGGGAAGGAAGATGAAATCGACCGCCGGAGGCTATGCTGACAGAATCATCGACATCGACATCCTGCTGTATTACGTTGGCGATGCTGCCGTACCTGTGTTCGACAGGGAGAAAGACTGGGGAGGAACAGTCAGGATAGACAGTCCCGAACTGACTATTCCGCATCCGCTGATGCACGAACGCGACTTCGTATTAATTCCATTAAAAGAGATACTATGAAAAGAAGTTTGATTTTTTTATCCGGATTCTATTTCTTTATGTTCACGATGGCTCAAAACAGACAGTTCACACTCGACGACCTTATTCCCGGAGGCACTACCTATAAGGAGATGCAGCCCGAGAACCGTCATTTCGTTTTTCAGAACGACAAAGTGGTGGAGCAGGAGTCGGAACCGGAGAAAGGACCGGAACGCACTAAGACTGTGGACTACAACCTGTTTGTTGACGACATTCAGATTACCACTGACGGTTCGCCTGCAATAGTATATGGAAAAGCCGTACACCGCGATGAATACGGATGTACGAAAGGACTGTTCTGGAGTCCCGACTCCACGTTGCTGGCTTTCTACCGCATGGACCAGAGTATGGTGTCGCCCTATCCGCAGGTCAATATCACTCCGACGGAAAAGTCCCAGTGCTACGAAGCTAAGGATACAAGTACGCTGAAAAGCCGTATTGCGGCACTCGAACCGGACTATTATCCGATGACGGGTGAGACATCCCACCTCGTAACCATCGGTGTTTACAACACTAAGACCCAGAAGACAATCTATCTGAAAGCTGGTGATCCGACCGACCGCTATTTCACGAATGTGGCATGGGGACCTGCTTCTGACCGTATATACGTCATAGAACTCAACCGTGACGTACGCGATTACGAACTGAAAGAATATGATGCTGCTACGGGTAACTGTTTGCGTACCCTGCTCAGCGAGCATAACGATAAATATGTGGAGCCCCTCAATCCTATCCTGTTCCTGCCTTGGCAGAAAGACTGTTTCATCCTGCAGTCGAGAAAGAGCGGATACAACCATTTATATCTGTACAGACTGCCTGAAAAGGGAGAGGCACAACTAATCAGCCAACTCACTCAGGGTGAGTGGGAGGTACTTTCGGTTCAGGGTTTCTCAACAGCGATGAAATCGATAATTTACACCTCGAACGAATCGCATCCGCTCAATCAGTCTCTCTATAGCGTCAATACAAAGGGACACCACATCCTGCTCGGCAATGCTGAGGGTTGGCATGAGAATATCAAGATATCCGAATCGGGCAAATTCATCATCGACAATTACAGTACTCCGACTACACCGCGCAGTATCGACCTTATCAACGTGAAGACGGGTAAAGCCCGCAATCTGTTCACGGCTACCGATAAACTGGCAGACGGAGGTTATGCTATGCCGCAGATACGTATCGGAACACTGAAGGCTGCTGACGGCAAGACCGACCTGTACTATCGTATGATATTGCCTCCCGACTTCGATTCTAAGAAGAAATATCCTGTAGTCACTTATGTATATGGTGGTCCGCATCTCCACCTTATCGATGCACGTTACAACTACTCAGCCCGCGGTTGGGATCTCTACATGGCACAACGCGGATATATCATGTTCTCGCTCGATAACCGTGGAGCAGAACATCGTGGTGCCGACTTCGAACAGGTTACTTTCCATCATCTCGGACTGGAAGAGGTTCAGGATCAGATGAAGGGTGTGGAGTATCTGCGTTCCCTGCCTTATGTCGATACAGACAGAATGGGTATTCACGGATGGTCTTACGGCGGATACATGACTACTTCGCTGATGACACGGTTCACAGAGTCTGACACTCCTAAACCCGGAACCTTCAAGGGTGTATCACCATATAAGGTGGGAGTGGCTGGCGGTCCTGTCATCGACTGGCACTTCTACGAGGTGATGTATGGAGAGAGATATATGGGTACGGATAAGGAAAACCCCGATGGATACGAGGCAACCACCCTGCTTACCAAAGCTGAGAACCTGAAAGGAAAACTGCTCATCATCTACGGTTACAACGACCCGATATGCGTGCCGCAGCATACCCTCAGTTTCCTGCGTGCCTGCATCAATGCGGATAAATACCCCGATCTGTTCACTTATCCGGGTGACGGACATAACATGTCGGGTACGGACCGCATCCATCTTCACAACATCATAACCAATTATTTCGACACACATCTTAAATAATATAGAATGAAGAAACTGACAGTCATAAAAGTGGGCGGCAAGATTGTAGAGGAAGAAGACACCCTGCAACAACTGCTCAAGAACTTCTCTGCCATCGAGGGTCCCAAGGTACTTGTACACGGAGGCGGACGCTCGGCAACCAAACTGGCAGCCCAGTTGGGTATTGAATCAACCATGATTGACGGACGTCGTGTTACCGATGCCGACATGCTGCGCGTAGTGACTATGGTATATGGCGGACTGGTCAACAAGAATATCGTGGCACAGCTTCAGGCTTGTGGCATCAATGCCCTCGGACTTACTGGTGCCGACATGAACGTAATCCTCTCCCATCGTCGCAAACCCAAGAACGTGAAGATGGCTGACGGAACGGAACAGATGGTGGATTTCGGGTATGTAGGTGATGTAGATGCAGCCAATGGTGAGGGACTGGCAAAGATTATCGAACAGGGTATCACACCGGTCATGGCCCCTCTGACTCACGACGGAAAAGGTTCCCTGCTCAACACCAATGCCGATACAATAGCCGGTACGACGGCAAAAGCCCTTGCTCCGTTCTTCGACGTAACACTTATCTACACTTTCGAACATGCCGGTGTGCTCCGTAATGCTGACGACGAAGGAAGTGTAATCCCACATATCGACAACCGTTCGTTCGAACAGTATAAAGCCGACGGAACAATAACCGGAGGTATGATTCCGAAGATTGAGAATGCACTTGAAGCTATTGCAGCCGGAGTGCGTCGTGTAATCATCACCCATGCAAATGCCATTGACGGCAATCATGGTACCATAATAGAATAAGAAAGAGAACATTGGACTTTACCCGCGACATACTTCCCTTGAAGAACGTACTCTTCCGCACGGCTCTGCGCATTACCATGAACAGAGAGGAAGCGGAGGATATCGTTCAGGACACGCTTCTGAAACTGTGGGAGCGCCACGAGGAACTGTCATCGGTGAGTAATCTTGAGTCGTTCGCCATAAGTGCAGCCCGCAATCTGGCCCTCGACCGCATCGCCCTCCACCAGAATAAGGTCATCACCCTCAACGAAGAACTGCACGACACAGCAGACAGCAGTGTGTCGGTACATGAGCAGTTGGTGATGGGAGAAAGGACAGACATGCTACATCAGCTGATAAGTCAGTTGCCTGAGAAGCAGCGTACAGCCCTCCATCTGCGTGATATTGAAGGAAAGACATATCGGGAAATAGGTGAAATAATGGACATCTCTGAGTCGGACGTTAAGATAAATATCTATCGGGGCAGAGATTTTTTGAAAAAAAACTTCAAAAATCTGTAACTTTTTCCTTTCTCATCCGTCATACTTATTGAACGACGTTATTATGAACTATCAGTACATAGAACAACTCATCGAGCGCTACTTCTCCTGTCAGACCACTCTGCAGGAAGAACAGATACTCCGTTCCTTCTTCGTAGGCGAAGA
The DNA here is from genome assembly GCA_902774005.1 of uncultured Bacteroidales bacterium. Taxonomy (GTDB): domain Bacteria; phylum Bacteroidota; class Bacteroidia; order Bacteroidales; family Bacteroidaceae; genus Minthosoma. The sequence continues at coordinate 63,216 of CACYGK010000008.1, forward strand.
CGTTCCAGGTCATCTGATGCAGTATGCAGAACTGTTCCGTTACGAAAACGAAGCAAAGCAGGAAAGCCTTGGTAGCGATTTCGACGAAAAGATGATAGCTCTGATTGATGGCAGTGAAAAGAAGACAAAGACGCTTCAGCCACAACGACGTTTCACTCCGTTCTTCCGTGCAGCAGCCGTAGTAGCAATCGTGATTACAGTAGGAAGTGCTGCGGACCGCGCTATCAGCAGTCAGTCGGAAACGAGTGCAGAAAGTGCCATAGCCGTAGATCCTTACATCCGTCAGTCCGACATTCAGAACACCATAAGGGTTAAGGATGTGAGTCAGGCAGAGGTGAAGCCCCAGGTTGATACTTTACTGGTGCAACCGACGGAAATGAATTGAAAACTTTAGAATACTTAAACATAATAATTGCTTTAACTAAACCTAAATTAACCTTTTGGTTGGGGAACTGTGAAGTTCACCGACTCAAGAAAGACCTAATAGAGGTCCAAATCTCTCAAAAAAGGAAAAGGATGCGCTGTGCAGCACATCCTTTTTCACGTTTTATACAGTTCCTTTTATTTCTTGAACTCTGAGTATATCTTGTCGGCAATAGCCTTGAACTCCTCTTCGGTCAGTTTCAGTTTCTCCTTGCGGAAATCCACGTCTGCTTCGCTCTGCATAGGAATGAGGTGGATATGTGCGTGTGGCACTTCCAGTCCGAGTACTACCTCGGCAACTTTTACACAAGGACATGCAGCTTTAACGGCTACAGCCACCTTCTTTGCAAACTGTTGGAATCTTGCAATCTCATCGTCTTCCATATCGAAGATGTAATCCACCTCACGACGCGGAATGACCAGCGTATGTCCTTTTACAAGTGGATTGATGTCGAGAAATGCGTAGAACTCATCGTTCTCGGCACACTTGTAACTTGGAATCTCGCCTGCTGCTATTTTTGAAAAGATATCCATAACTTATCCTACTGAGATGTTCATGATTTCAAGGTCGATGTCTCCAGCCGGTACCTTTACCGATACGATGTCACCTACCTTGTGTCCAAGCAGTCCCTTTGCAATCGGGGTGGTGACGCTGATTTTGTTTTCGCGGATGTTTGCCTCACCGTCACTTACGATAGTGTAGGTCATCTTCGTACCGGTTTTCACCATACGGAGTTCCACCTTCGACAGGATAGATACCTCGTCGGTCTTCACACGACTTGTGTCAAGAATCTTTGTATCAGCTAACTGAGCCTTCAGGAGTGCAATCTTTGATTCGAGTTTTCCCTGAGCTTCCTTAGCAGCGTCATATTCTGCATTTTCCGAGAGGTCACCCTTCTCGCGAGCTTCCTGTATCTGCTGAATGACAGCAGGACGTTCAACTTCTTCAAGTTGTTTGATTTGGGCACGTAGTTTATCGTAGCCCTCTTGCGACATGTATGCCATTGTTTTATCAGGTTTTATATTAATTTATCTTACTTTCCCATAGTGTAAAAAAGAATCCCGAAACTATTGCTCCGGAACCCTCTGACTATGTTTTTCGGTGCGAAGTTACGTCAAACTATGCTAAATACAAAATAAATTACGATAATAAATTAAAAATAGGGATACAAGAACATTAAAAATGTATATCTTTGCAATGAAATATACAACATAGATGATATCATGACACATAAATTCGATTTTCTCATCATCGGCTCGGGAGTAGCAGGCATGAGTTATGCACTTAAAGTTGCGGCAGCCAAGAAGGGTAAGGTTGCTATCATTTGTAAGACCACTATGGAGGAAGCAAACACAGCCAAGGCTCAGGGTGGCATCTCGTCTGTAACCAATCTGCTTGTGGATAATTTTGAAAAGCATATTGAGGACACGATGATTGCCGGCGACTATATCTCAGACCCCGAAGCAGTACGTCAGGTGGTAACCCGTGCTCCGGAAGGAATCCGCGACCTCGTACGTTGGGGTGTCAACTTCGATAAGAAGGAAGACGGCAGCTACGACCTCCATCGCGAAGGTGGGCATTCTGAGTTCCGAATTCTCCATCATGCCGACGATACAGGTGCCGAGATTCAGCGCGGACTCATGGAAGCAGTACGTTCCAATCCCGACATTGAGGTTTTCGAAGGGTATTTTGCCGTTGAAATCATCACCCAGCACCATCTCGGCATACGTGTCACCCGGCGCACACCCGACATCGAATGTTTCGGAGCTTATGTTCTGAATCCCAAGACGGGCAAAATCGATACATTCCTGTCAAAGGTAACCCTTATGGCTACAGGAGGTACGGGTGCCATCTATGCTACTACATCCAACCCGTCCATCGCTACCGGCGACGGCATCGCTATGGTCTATCGTGCCAAAGGAAAAGTGAAGGACATGGAATTTGTGCAGTTCCATCCTACCGTACTCTACAACCCCAAAGAGACTCATCCTGCTTATCTTATCACCGAAGCTATGCGTGGTTATGGCGGTATTCTCCGTCTGCCCAACGGTGAGGAGTTTATGCAGAAATACGATGAACGACTCTCTCTGGCTCCTCGCGACATAGTTGCACGTGCCATCGACAACGAAATGAAGATTCATGCCCTCGACCACGTATGTCTCGACGTCACACATAAAGACCCTGAGGAGACCAAGCATCACTTCCCCAATATCTATGCGAAGTGCCTGAGCATCGGCATCGACATTACGAAGCAGTATATCCCTGTTGCTCCGTCTGCCCATTATATGTGCGGCGGTATTGTGGTTGACCTCGACGGACAGAGTACCATACGCCGTCTGTATGCCGTTGGCGAATGTTCATGTACCGGACTCCATGGTGGCAACCGTCTGGCTTCCAACTCTCTCATCGAGGCAGTTGTATATGCCGATGCGGCAGCAAAACACTCGCTCGAAGTTATTGACCAATATGAATTCAACGACCGGATACCTGAATGGAACGATGAAGGCACTATGACCAACGAGGAGAAAGTACTTATAGCTCAGGATGCGAAAGAAGTAGGACAGATTATGTCCACATACGTCGGTATCGTCCGTTCCAATCTCCGACTCCATCGTGCCTGGGAACGTCTCGACCTGCTCTATGAAGAGACTGAGCACCTGTTCAAGCGTGTGAAACCTACAAAGGACATCTGCGAACTGCGTAACATGATAAACGTGGGTTATCTTATCACCCGTCAGGCACTCGAACGCAAAGAATCGCGCGGACTCCATTATACTGTCGATTACGCAAAGCATGCCCTCGACAACGAAAAGAAGTAAAATGTAAAAAGAAAAGTGATTTCATAAAATGAGAAAGATAGCCTCCGTACTCGTTCTCCTTTTTTCGGTAGTGACAGCCTTCGCTCAGTCCCTGCCACTCGACCCGGCAGTACGTTACGGCACATTACCCAACGGACTTACCTACTACCTGCGTTATAATAACTGGTCCGAACAGCGTGCTGACTTCTACATAGCACAGAGAGTGGGTTCCATTCAGGAAGAGGACAACCAACGCGGACTTGCCCACTTCCTCGAACACATGTGTTTCAACGGAACCACCCATTTCCCGGGTGACCGCATCAAGACCTATCTTGAAGAGATCGGAGTGAGATTCGGTGAGAACCTCAATGCCTATACCTCGTTCGACGAGACTGTATATAATATAAATAATGTGAATGTGAAGATAGAGGGTGCTATCGACACTTGTCTGCTCATTCTTCACGATTGGAGTCACGACCTCCTGCTCGAAGGTGAGGAGATAGACAAGGAGAGGGGAGTCATCAACGAAGAGTGGCGTGCCCGCACTTCTGCTATGATGCGTATGTATGAGACGGCACTTCCCGAACTCTATCCGGGTAGCCGTTATGGTCACCGACTTCCCATCGGTACTATGGACATCGTCATGAATTTCCCTTATGAGGCTCTGCGTAGCTATTACCGCAAGTGGTACCGTCCCGACCTTCAGGCTATCATCATCGTAGGTGATATCGACGTCGATGCCATAGAGTCGAAACTGAAGGATGTGTTTGCCGATATAGCTCCGGCACCAGCCGACGCAGCTAAGTTCGAGCGCTATCCGGTACCCGACAACAGCGACCCCATCGTTACCATCAACAAGGATAAGGAATACCCGCCTAACAACATCAGTCTATACTGGAAGGTTGACCCGTTCCCACGTGAAAACAATACCGAATATATGGTATTCAGTTTCCTTACCGATGCCATGTCGAGCATGTTTGCCGAACGTCGCGACGATATAGTTCAGAAACCTGACGTGCCGTTCATAAGTATGGACTTCGGTTATAACACCTATTTCATATCGAAGACAAAAGAGGCATTCCAAGCCAGTGTGATGTGCAGGGAGAA
>CACYGK010000009.1 GCA_902774005.1 uncultured Bacteroidales bacterium
ACGGAGTGCCTTGAGTGTGACGTCGTCAACGATGAGCTGTGCTGGTGTGTTGCCAGTATTTTGTTTCTGGAAACCGAACACGAGGTCGAACGGCTTGGCACTTTCAGTTACCTCAAAATCGTAAGTCAGCGTTTTTGCTCCATCGGTGGTTTCGCCTATTGCAGTTGTAGCAGCATCTCCAACTTTGAACTGCGAGAGGTTAGTCATATTCGCCATATTGCTGTTCCACGAGAGTGAGAGCTGGTAGCGTCCTACTGGGAGCATCTTTTCTTTGAAGACAGTGAGTGTAGTAGCTGCGCTGCCCCAGTTCTTACGCATGTAGAGTTTTCCGTCGTTATCTCCCTGATGTGTCTGAACGACTGCCCAAGTGTCTGCATCGGCATACGATACTTCCCAACCTGTTACTTCGTGGATGTTGTTGCTGTTTTCGGTATTGAGTGCACTACCTTCTGCTGCGCTGAAGTCGAGGTTTGTGCCAAGGAAAGCACTTACGTCGTAGTCTGCGGTCTGGGCTTTGTTATAATTCACGAAGGCTGTGTTGAGGGCTGTGATGGCAGTTTGCTGAGTGGCATCTGTATTCATGTTGCTGTCTGCACCATAGCTGCCTGCGATGCTGAGAGCCGTACAACCTTCTACCATTGCCTTGTAGCTCTTGAAGAGACGGAGGGAGGTGTCGGTAGCATCCATCTGGGCGGTGAGGTTGCTTGTCAATGTGCCGTAGCTGGATGCCTGTGATACGTCGTCGAGTGCTTCGCTTACTGCGTTCACCTTTGCAAGCAGACCAGTCCATGCGTCTGCACTCATCGTAGCGCGGCGGTAATCAGTACCGTCAGCAAGGTTATAGTCTGTTTCGAAACGTTCGAGTGCTGCAATCATCAGTACGCGGTTGGTCTTAACGGTAGAAATCTGTGATTTGGCAGTATTGATAGCATTGGGCAGGGTAGTGAGGGTGACTTCGTTGAGGGCGTCATAAGTATTTGCATCGTTACCATCGTCAATAGCATCTTGCAGGTCTTGTTGCTGTGCCAATGTGAGCAAATCGGCATCTGCACTAGCCAGGATTCCTTCAGCCTCGGAAACGAGTGCATCGCGATCTGCCTTCAGTACCGTCAGGTCAGGATCTTTACTATATGTGATGGTATAGATCTGTGTCACGTGCCAGTTGGAACCAGCAGCAGTCTTCTTTATACCGAATGTGAGGTCGCCAGCTGAGGCCAATTGAGCAGAAAGATTCACTGGCACCTGATCTTCGGCAGCTAACGAGGTGCGGAATACTACAGGTAGTGAGAGTGAACTTTCGCCAGCAAAACCATAGGTGATGTTAAGTTGTCCATCTGTACATTTTTCAACCAGAGAACCACGACCAGAAGTGTATGATGCTGCTGCATAGAGAGCTACTGTGTAGTAGCCTGCTGGCATAGAACTAAGTGTCTGATATAAGATGTTGCCAGTGATACTCTCACCGCCAGCAGCCTCTGTGTAACTCTCTACGAAATCTGCCATAGAAGGATCAGGTTTTGGTACCGACCATGCTGGAGCTGTTGCTGCAGGGCTCAATCCGCTTGCGGTCTGCCAGTCGGCAGCAGCCGTCGAAGCAAGGAATGTCAGGTTGAACGGATTGCCGTCCTCGGCTGTTACGCTACTGATAAAGGGCAGCACGGATATTAGCAGTCTGCGTGTTGATGGCTGATGCCGTGGTAGCTGCTTCGACTGCTGTATTGGCAGCGGAGATAGCGGCGTCGAAGGTAGATTTAGCCGTACCGGGGTCAGTGTATTTATAGGTAGAAGTGTTTTCCAAACCCTGCACGTTCGTGCGCATTGTCTTATAGGCGGCGTAGGCATTTTGCAGTTCTGTATCGTTCTGATATGTATCAAGTACGGCAGTCAGAGCTACTATCGCTGTACTGTATTCCTTTGCTGTCTCATAGGACTGATTGTAGGTTGTGATTGCACTGCTGATAGCGTTCTCACATGCTGTCGGAACTACGTCGCTCGCAATAAAATCGTTGCATTCGTCCACCAAGTCTGAGAGCTGGGATACGTATGCTGAAAGATCTAGTCCTGTGCAGTAGAGTTTGAAGTTGTCGAAGTTGATCCATTGGTCGGTTGTCTCGCACTTCATACCAATGGTCAACGAACCATTTGATACAGTTATCTCGTCTGTAATGGTTTGACCATACGTGCGGTCTTGAATCATTGAAAGAATTGTGCTCTGGAAATCGGTACCAGCAGCGTCACTTGAAGCAGCTTCTTTGGTAGTACCATTACTTGTGTCATACACCTTGCCTGCTCCTGAAGTTCCTGCCATCTGCAGAGATACTTTATACTTTCCATTAGGAATAGTCAAGTCTTGGTGGATATTGAAACTTGAACGTTGCCAAATCTCGCAACCACCACCATAGGAGGTGTTATTGTTGCCTCCGGAACCTTCTTCTGTCCAACCCGTGCGATTGCCTGCATCGAAGGCAACAGGATTGCTGTCGGATGCATTGTCGAGCAGATTCTGCTTGAACTGTGCACGGCTGATGGCGTAGATATAGAACTTACCCACGTTGTTGCCTGTCTTGTTTGCTGCACATTCTGCACCGTTTTCTATCACGTTATCCCACGGACCGATGTAGTTAGAGCCCCCATATTTCCCATTTTGGAGTGTCCATGTACCATCGGCATAAATCAAATTAACTTGCGTCCATGGATTTGGATTAGGAACGTCGTTGGTGTCAAACATCCATGCGCCAGCACCTTCTGTTTGGAAACACAAAGCGCTATATTCCAAGTTACGTAATGCGAAACCATCGCCTTGGGATTCTAACGTCCAGACTTTTCCGTTGATGTTTGCGGAAACGGGTTCTACTGATGTCTGGTAATACACACCCAGCGAATACCATTTTGTATTTTGGTGTACACCCTTAGCGGTGCCCAGCATCAAGTCGCGGGTGGCATCGACGAAGACGTAGTAATTGTTGCCAATATCTGACGATGTAGGTACGCTGGTAATCTTTGTCCAGCCGTCTGCAGCGGTCAGTTTGTTGGTATCAGCCCACACATTACTGGTAAAAGCGATGAGGGCTGCAATGATTGTATAGAATGATTTACGTTTCATGTCTTTGTTCCTTTCGTTTTGTTTGTAATGTGTAGTTTTAGAATTGTGTCTGGATAACCTCCTTTACGCCTTCTCCACGTTTGAAGAGTACAACGAAGGCATTGTTCGTCTGTGACGGGTTGCCTGGAGCAGCTACCGTGTAGTCATGCACTTTGTTGGCAGATTCTACTGTGCTTGTGTAGATCTGCTCATCAAATCGGTGGTAGTGACCTGAGAAGTGTTGCACCTCGCCATTTACTTTTCCTGCAGCTTTCATCATGATAGCAGACAGTGGGTCTTTCTTCTTTGTATTGGCAAAGTCGGCATCATTCTTTCCAACGCCTGAGTCACTTGAACCATAGATGGACGAATTCGAACTTGTACGGTACAGTCCATTTTCATTCTGATCGAGCCACCAACGATCGCAATCGCTGCCAGCACGCCACGGATAGTGTTGCATCCATACACTGGCTTCGTCTGCATGACTCCCTACGTATGTATTCAGATTGCTCACGATACCGTCTGGAGCATACATGGTTCCGTTTGTGTTGGTCAGCAGTCCTGGTTTTGTATATGGCTTCTGGAACCAATAGCAGTTGGCACAGTAGAAACGCACATCCTTATATTTGAATGTGAAGTGACTCGGTTCGAAGTCATAACTGTTGCCAGAAGTGAAATATGTGATGCCGTCTTCAAACCAACCACTCCAGTACGAGTTGTTATCCTTTACAGCACTGATGGTCTGCTGGTCTGCATGATAACCGCCACTGTTTCCGTAAGTCACACCCTTGCTGCCATCGCCCCAATAGTCTGGACTGATATCGTGGTTACCTGCAATGAAGATAAACGGAATGCCGGCTTTCTTTGCCAAATCAGCCGTACACTCCAAGAAATTATTATGACTACCGCTGCTGCCGTCGTCGCCCTTATCCTGATCGAGGTCTCCAGTACAGAACACGATGCTCGTCTTCGGTACGAGGTTAGTAGCACCTTCGGTGGTAAAACGGATTGCTCCTGATTTAGGGCTCATGTTTAGGATGTTCTGCATGATGGTTGCCATATCCTCGGCGGAAGTACCGTCATGTCCAGCTCCCTGATTGATATGGCAATCGGAGAAGAATACTCCGCAGAACCATACGTCCTCCTCAAAGCGGAATCCGTAGGCTTTGTTGTCGTAGGTGAACACTTTCAACTCGCCATAGTTGAGCTTTGTTGTGGTTGGATTTGGAGTTACGCTCTCGGCATCAACGGGTGAACCGTTGACCGCAACAGCTGTAATAAGTCCGCTGAGGTCGGTACCTGCCGGTACGGTGACAGTTGTGAAACCCTTGCTGTCGCGCTCGGCTACATCACCATAAGTAATGCCGTCAAGAGTGAACGTCATCTAAGCATTTGCCGACAGAGTCATACCCCATACAGCAAATGCAGTAAAGAATAGTTTTAGTTTCATAGTAATGTATTTAAGTTTTTAAGTTTGTTAGAATTGTATAAGTTATATAATGTTTAGGTTATTTGTGGTCTTAGGCGCAAAAATAGAAAAATCCTTTTACATTTATTCGTTATTACACGAAAAAAATGCAAAAGGATTAAGAAGTGTTATTAGCCTATTGGCTAAAAAGGCTATTTTTTATCTGAATATTAAATATTCAGTTTACTTTGTTGCACCACCGAGGGCGATGTAGAGAGAGATGACTGCCTTGGCTCCGTCGTACATATTCTCTGCTTCGTCGAGCTGGGCTGAGAGGAGACTCTCCTGTGCGGTAAGTACCTCGAGGTAGCTTGCCTTACCGTTGTCCATGAGTTCGTGGGTACCTACGAATGCATCGTTGAGTACTTCAACCTGACGACGGTAGTGGTAGAACTTTTCGCGAGCTGCGGTGCAGTCGGCGATTGCTTCGTTGACATCGTTACCTGCGTCGATGATTGCCTGCACGTATTTCTTCTTCAGGTTCTCTTCGCTCAGTTTTGCTGTCTTGAGATTGGCAGTGAGTTTGCCACGCTGGAAGATAGGCTGGGTGAGTGAACCGACAGCTTCGAACAGAAGCTTACCCGGGTTTGTAATCACTCCGCCTCCGCTATTGGTCCATCCGAGAGCACCTGAAAGGGTGAGGGAAGGATAGAAGGCAGAGCGTGCAGCCTGGGTGTTGTAGAATGCCTCTTCCATTGCGAAGTTGAGCAGACGAATGTCGGGACGGAGTTCGATCATCTGAGCCGGAACACCGATGGTCAGGAACTTGGTGTCGAACATGCGCTGACCTGTATTACCTGCTGCATCGGGATGGTGAAGGGCTGCGCTACCCCAGTAGCTGCGTTCGATGTGCTGCGGAGTGATGCCAAGAAGACTGCAGATTTCGTTCTCTGTAGAGCGTATGCTGCGTTTTACGTCGACAATCTGTGTCTTGATGCTGATGTAGGATGCTTCCATCTGATTTACGGCTGTGCTATATGCCTTACCGTTCTCGTAGAGTGAACGTTCCATCTCAAGTGAGGCTTTCCACAGACTGTCGGTCATAATGAGGATATCCAGTTCGCGGTCGAGCAGTTGCAACAGGTAGTATTGCTGTGCTGTGGTGGATATGAGGTTGGCACGGGTGCTTTCCTCTGATACCTGTGACTGGAAGAGTATAGCTTTTGCGGCACGCTTCTTGTTGGTCAGGGAACCGAACAGGTCGACGTCCCATGACATCTTGAGCTGCAGGTTATAGGTCTTTGACCACGGGTTGCTGTCGAACTTGGACAGGGAGCCCTGCGGTGCCAAAGAGAACGAAGGCAGGTATGCCAGACGTGCAGCCTTCAACGATGCTTCGCTCTTCTGGATGGCGATGCGTGCTGAGAAGAGGTCGGTATTGTTGGCAAGTACCTGTTCGATGAGCTGCTGGAGCAGTGGGTCGGTGAAGAATTCACGCCATGACAACTGAGCCAGAGACTGATCGCTTGTGGCATCTGCTACGTCGAGGTGGGTACCGAAGACGTTCTCGGGTATCTCTGTTTTCTGCTCGTATTTGTTGTATATGCCGCAGCCAGAGAGCATTGTGCCTGCTGCTACGGCTATGAGGATATTTCTAAGCTTTCTCATATTATTGTAATGAATTATGCAATATGGTTATGAATTCTTTCCCTGGAATCGCTCGTGGAGCTTCTGGAACATGATGAAGAATGCAGGTACTACGAAGAGCAGTGCGATGGTTCCTACGCTCATACCGCCAACGACACCTACGGCAAGGGCACGGTTACCGTTGGCACCGGCACCACCTTCGATGATAAGCGGAATCATACCTGCAATCATGGTGAGTACTGTCATGAGGATTGGACGCAGACGTTCCTTGCAGGCTTCGAAGGCTGCTTCTGTGATGCCCATGCCTTTCTTGCGGTTCTCACTTGCTACCTCGGTAATCAGGATAGCTGTCTTTGCCAACAGACCGATAAGCATGACGACACCTGTCTGCAGATAGATGTTGTTCTGCATGCCCGGTATGCCAAGCAGTGATACCAGCCATGTGACACCGAAGGCACCCAGCAGACCGAACGGTACGCTGAGAAGGACTGCCATAGGTACGAACCATGAGTTGTACAGAGAACCCAGAATCAGGTAGATGAGGATGGCACAGATGCAATAGATGATAGTGGTTGTGTTGGAACCGGCTTGCTCTGCAACCTCACGCGACATGTTGCTGTACTCGAACGTAGCGGTTGTAGGCATCTCCTGACGGAATACCTCTGCAATGACCTTCTGAACTTCACCTTCACTGTAACCGTTGGCAGGCACTACCTGACACTGAATACTTGAGAAGAGGTTGAAGTGCTGGTTGTTTGACGGTCCGACAATCTCCTTCAGCGAAACAAACTGGGAGAGTGGTGACATCTTTCCGTTGCTCGTCTTCACAAATACATTATTGAGTGAAGAGGGGTCGAGACGATACTCGGGAGCTGCGGCAATCCACAACTGATATACCTTACCGAACTGGTTGTAGTTGGCGATGTAAGAACCGCTATAGTAGTTGCCGAGTGTGCTCAACACATCCTTTGGTGTCAAGCCCGAACGGCTGCACTGGGCAGCGTCCACGTCAACACGGTACTTCGGGAATTTCTCTGAATATGTGGACATGGCTACACTGACTTCCTTGCGTTCCATCAGTTTTGCCAGGAAGTTGTCGGTCTTCTTGGAGAACTCTGACAGGTTGCCGTCGGTAGGGTCTTCTACTACGAGGTTTACGTTGTTGCTCGTACCGTAACCCGGAATCTGAGGCAACTGGAATGGGATGACAGTCGCATTCTTGATGTCCTGACACGATATAGCCAAACGATACAATACCAATTCAATGTAGTGGTTGAAGCCCGGACGCTCTTCCCAGTTCTTCAGACGGATGATGAAGGAACCATAACTGGAACCAAAACCTGAAATCATACCATAACCGCTTACCATGGCGTAGCTCTCCAGTTCGGGAATAGCCTTGACCTTTTCCTCCACCTGCTTCAACAGTTCGTTGGTCTGCGCCAGTGTATAACCTTCAGGTGCATCCACCTCAGCCATAAAGATACCCTGGTCTTCCTGTGGCACAAGACCCGAAGGCAGGTTCTTCATGGAGAACATGAGCAGAACGGCAGCAATAACCAACAGCCCACATGCCAGCATAGGACGCTTGATGAATTTCTGCACACCTTTGGCATATTTGCCGAGGACGGCGTTGTAGCTGGCTTCGTATGCCATCTTGGTATAGTATGTAAGACCCTTGCCTTCCTTCTTGCCTTCCGTTACTCTCAGCATGATGGCACAGAGGGCAGGACATGTGGTCAGCGCCTGCAGACAGGACAGACCTACGGCTGAGGCGATGGTGATACCGAACTGAGTGAAGAATGTACCTGAGGTACCACTCATGAAGGTAACAGGGATGAACACTGCCATGAAGACGAGTGTACAGGAGAATACTGCCATTGACACCTCACTCATAGCCTGACGTGTAGCCTCCTTGGCATCGGTCATACCGCCCTCAATCTTTGCCATTACTGCCTCGACGACAACGATGGCGTCATCCACAACGGTACCGATGGCAAGTACAAGTGCGAAGAGTGTCAGGAGGTTAAGCGAGAATCCTGCCAGTGTAACAATCATAAAGGTACCCATCAGTGATACGACAATGGATATAGACGGGATGATTGTTGCCTTGATGTTCTGCAGGAAGAAGAACACTACCAGAATTACAAGGATGATGGCTATAATCAGTGTCTCCACCACATTATGGATAGCAGCGAAGAGGAAGTCGTCGGTGTTCTGCAGGGTGACGAACTCCAGACCGTCAGGCATCGTTTCCTTCAACTCCTCACACATCTGGTCGATGCGGGCGTTGGTCTCTGTAGCATTCGAACCCGGAGACTGGAAGATAAGCATGACGGCACCCGGCTGACCGTTGATGTTAGAGATGAAACTGTAGGTCTTGGCACCAATCTCAATTTCTGCTACGTCTCTCAGGTACAGCACATGACCGCCTTCAGTAGTCTTGAGAACGATTTCGTTGAACTCCTCAATCTCCTTCAGTGTACCCTTGTACTCCATTGAGTACTTGTATTTGTTGTTCGACTGTTCACCAAAACTACCCACAGCGGTAACGAAACTCTGGTTGGTGATGGCTGTGCTGACATCGTCGGGTGTCAGACCGTACTGTGCCATCACATCAGGTTTCAACCATACACGCAGGGCATAGGTGTTACCCAATGCCATTACGGAACCGACACCGAAGATACGCTGCATACGTGGCTTGATGTTGATATCCACATAGTTGGATACGAAGTCGTCGCTATACTTGCCGTTAGTACATTGAATACCGATGATACGCAGGATACTGTTCTGTCGCTTCTCTGTCTCTATACCTACATTGATAACGGCAGATGGCAGCTGCGACTGAGCCTTCGACACGCGGTTCTGTACGTTTACCGTTGCAATGTCGGGGTCAACACCCTGCTTGAAATACACGTCAATGGTCACATTACCCGATGAGGTGGCTTTCGAGACCATATAGTCCATACCGTCCACACCGTTGATACTCTCTTCCAATGGTGAGATGACAGACTCGATAATGGTTTTGGGGTCGGCACCGCTATAAATGGTTGAGACCTCTACCTCTGGCGGTGCAATGTTGGGATATTGCTCGATGGGCAACGAATTCATACAGATGAATCCCACCAATGCCAATACAATGGAGATGGCACATGCCATCACATATCTGTTGATGAATATATTATTCTTCATAATTGTCAATCAATTATCAATTATCAATTGTCAATTGTCAATTATCTTTCGGTTCCTCGGGGAAGAGAACTTTCTGACCCTCACGTACGTTGTTAGCTCCTACGGTAACAATTCTGTCACCGACGTTCAGACCGCTTGTAGCGATGTAGTCCTCGCCGTTGCCTACATCTTCCGTTGTAACCTCAACAGCTGTTGCTGTACTGTCTGCCAGTACCTTATATACTTGCTGTCTGTCCTGCAACTTGACTACAGATACCTGTGGAATGACTATCACGTTCTCTCTGGTTACAGGCAAAACGACAGTACCTTGGATACCTGAGATGAGCTGTCCGTCGGGATTTGGGAATGTTGCCTTGACAGCAATCGTACCGGTAACGGGATTTACCACACCGGTCAGAGTGGAGATGCGCCCTTTGTGTTTGTACTCAGTACCATTTTTCATGATAAAAGTGACTTCGGGTATTTCTTCCATGTATTTTTTCCTATCTGCAGCCTTGGCACCTTCCGAAACCATCGCTTCAATGAGTGATTCCGTTACGGAGAACTCTGCATCCATTGTAGTGTTACCACTGAGGGTAGTCAAATATGTAGATTGTGAAACCTGGTCGCCCATACGTACCGGAATCTCACCGATAAGACCGGTTACAGGTGCTGTGATGGTGCAGAAACCGAGGTCAACCCTTGCACGGTCCACTTTTGCACGTGCCTGTGCTACAGCAGCCTGAGCCTGCATATAGTCGTTGTAAGCATCGTCGAGCAGATATTTGCTGATAATCTTTTTCTCGTAGAGGTTCTTGCATGACTCATATTCGAGTTTTGCATTGCTTTCGCTTGCCTGTGCCGAATAGAGGTTTGCCTGTGCATTCTCAAGATCGAGTTGTGCGTTGCGCTGGTCAATAACGAAAAGGGTCTGACCTTTGGTTACCCTCTGACCCTCAACGACACATATCTGTATAAGCTGTCCGCTTACCTGCGGGGTGATAGTGACGTCGGTCTTACCCTTCATCTTTGCACTGAACTTAATTGGAACTTCGATTGTTGACTTCTCGATAGTCAGTGTCTCAAACGAAGTCTGTTTTACCTGTGGCATGTCGACACCACAGGATGTAACGAAGACAAGCATTACAAGAAAGCCTGTCCCAAGCATAGAAAATCTTCTTTTCATTTTGGTTTTTGTTATATTAGTTAGTTTGTTTTTCAAAAATCCGTGCAAAGATATGAATTAATTGCTTTACGACGAAAGATTTTTACAGAAAACTGTAAAAGGAGGAGGCTGCCCTCCTCCTGCTATGTTATTTCACCGAGAATAAAACGGACTGTAGGTTGCGGCTGTCAGGACCTATCATCAGGTCGAACTCACCGGGTTCGAGTACGTATTCAAGATTGGAATTGTAGTATTTGAGAATGTCGGGTGTGACGGCGAACGTGACATCGCGACTCTCACCGGCTTTGAGGGTGAGGCGCTGGAAGCCTTTCAGTTCCTTGACGGGACGACTGATGCTTGCTACTCTGTCGTGTATGTAGAGTTGTACTACTTCGGTGGCTTCGCGCTTACCTGTATTGGTAAGGGTAACGGTAGCTGTGAGTGAACCGTCGGTTGCCATTGTTTTGCTGCTCAGACGTATGTCGGAGTAGGAGAACTGACTATATGTAAGTCCGTAGCCGAAGGGGTAGAGAGGTCCCTGGACGACATCGAGGTAGTTGGGACTCCATACACGATAATCGACGGTTCCATCGGGAACTGGACGTCCTGTAGGCAGGTGGTTGTAGTAGAGCGGTTCCTGACCTGTGGAGCGTGGCATGGATACCGTGAGACGACCTGAAGGTGAGACGTCACCGAAGAGAACGTCGCACAGGGCATCGGCACATTCGCTGCCGTACCATACGTTCATGATGGCAGGGATATGCTGACTCTCCCAAGTGAGTACGGTGGCACGTCCGGCAAAGTTGAGCAGGACGATGGGTTTGCCGGTCTGAAGCAATGCTTCGAGCAGACGGCGCTGAGGAGGGTAGAGTTCGAGGTTGCTGCGACTGGTACCTTCTCCGTTCATCCATGCACATTCGCCCAAAGCACAGATGACGACATCGGATTGGCGGGCAATGTCAAGTGCTTCGCCCAGTGCCTTGTCGGAATCGACAAAGGGAATCGGTTGGCAGTCGTGTCCTTTGGCTACTGTCTGCTGTGTGTGCGGGTTGTCGATGAGGTTGCATCCTTGAGTGCAAAGGAGTGTGGCTTTGCCTTTCAGGAAATGTTCGAATCCTTCGCGCAGTGTGGTGTATTTCGATGCGTCCTGAGCCATCGACCACGAACCGGTGATGTCGCTGCGGGTATCAATCATCGGACCGATAAGTGCGATAGTACCTTTAGGTTGGAGCGGTAAGACGGCATTTCCACCGATGGAATCGTTCTTCAGCAATACAAAACTCTCGGCTGTGATGCGTCGGGCTGTCTTACGGTGTTCCTTGCAGTAGGTTATCTTCTTTGCGAGTTTTGCATCACCGAAACGATAGGGGTCGCGGAAGAGTCCGAGACGGTATTTTGCTTCAAGTATGCGTCGGCATGCCTGGTCTATATCTGCCATTGTGACGATACCATCGTTGAGTGACTGACTCAAAGTGCCGATAAAACCGTTTGCACACATGTCCATATCGGTGCCGGCAAGGAGTGCCCGTGCCGAGTTGGTCTTGAGGTCGCCCAATCCGTGAGATGTCATTTCAGCGATGGATGCATAGTCGCTGACAACCATTCCGCGGAATCCCCATTGACGGCGTAATACGTCGGTGAGGAGCCATCGGTTGGATGTGGCAGGTACGGCATCGACGAGGTTGAACGATGACATGACGGAACCCACACCTGCCTCTACTGCTGCACGATAGGGTGGGAAGTATTGGTTGTACATGCGGATGTGACTCATATCTACGGTGTTGTAGTCGAGTCCTGCTTCAGCTGCTCCGTAAAGTGCGAAGTGTTTGACGCAAGCCATGATTCCTGTACCCTTGTCTGAGGTGAAGACATCACCCTGATAGCCTTGTACCATTGCTTCGGCTACACGACTGCCTAACCAGGGGTCTTCACCGGCTCCTTCAGCCTGACGTCCCCAACGTGAGTCGAGGGATATGTCAACCATCGGACTGAAGGTCCACGCCACTCCGTTGGCTGATGCCTCAGCGGCTGCTATACGTGCCGACTCGCGGATGGCATCGAGGTCCCAGGTGGCTGACATGCCGATAGGTAGCGGGAATATGGTCTGATAACCATGGATGACGTCCATACCGATAAGGACAGGTATGCCGAGACGGCTCTGAGTGACGGCAATGCGTTGCAGGTCGTGTATTTTCTGCACGTCCATGATGTTGAATATGGAACCGAGACGACCCTGGGCTGCAAGACGTCCCGCATCGGTGTTCTGAGGTGTACCGGTAGTGATGTCGCCGGCTGGTTGCTGGTTGAGTTGTCCGAGTTTCTCTTCAAGAGTCATACGACTCATCAGTTCAGTAATATAGCTGTCCATCTCATTGTCTGATGACTGGGCATAGCATGGTGCGCTGATAATTAACGCGAGAAGTAAAAGTAAAATCATTTCAGTAAAGGTTAAGAATTGCACAAAGATGTGGAGAATTAGTGTAAATACAATGTTTTTTTCGGAAAAAGTGTGTTTTTTGTCGAATTTAACACATTATATATATTGAATGGCGTATATTTGCACCGCAAAATTGGAGTTATTATTATCTAACAGCATAAAACTTTTATTCCCATGAAACGTATAGCATTCATTATATGTGCCATGCTGCTGTCTGCGACGGTAGTAAGGGCGCAGCGTGTAACTGACAAGCTGGACCGCGGACTTGTGGCAATGCAGCTCTCGGATGGTGTTCTGCTCACCTGGAGAATCTTCGGTGAGGAGTATTACGATACGGAGTATAACGTGTATCGTAACGGTACGAAACTGAACAGTGAACCTCTCAATGTGTCGAACTACAAGGACAGTGGTGGCAGATCGACGAGTAAATACACAGTGAAGGCTGTGGTCAATGGTGTTGAGCAGGAAGCCTGCAAGGAGGTGACTCCGTGGAGCAACAGCTATAAGGAGATTAATCTGACCCATGAGGGCATCCAGAGCCGTCTGTGTCCGAACGATGCAACATGTGCGGATGTAGATGGTGACGGTGAACTCGAGATACTGCTCAAGTATGATAATATTGATGAGGCAGAACAGTCATATCCGAAGTACGGACCGAAGATTAACGGTAAGTCAACTGGCGAGTACAGCATCTTCGAGTGTCTGAAGCTGGACGGAACACGTCTGTGGTGGATTAACTGCGGTCCGAATATGGGCGATTTCCAGAATAATGAGCAGAACATCATGGCTTACGACTGGGACGGCGACGGAAAGGCTGAGGCTGTGATGAGAGCGTGTGACGGAACGGTGGTTCACATGGCTAACGATGAGACTTTCACAGTAGGTAATGCTACGGCAAACGTACGTGGTGAAACGGGTGGAGGTGTGAACTGGTTCGTAACTACCGACGGCGAGTACCTGCTCTATATGAACGGAGCCACAGGTGAACCGTATCAGTGTATTCCTTATCCGCTGAAACGTCTGGAAAACGGTGAGACGGACCTGAACCGCGCATGGGGTGACGGCTACGGACACAGATGTTCGAAGCATTTCTTCGGTGCTCCTTATCTTGACGGAAAGAATCCGAGCATCTTCCTCGCTCGCGGTATCTATACACGTCATAAGATGATTGCTTACGATGTGAACCCGACGACTCACGAACTGACTGAGCGTTGGAGATGGTACAACAATTCAAATGGTCCGTGGAAGGGACAGGGTTTCCATAACTATTGTGTAGCCGACGTAGATATGGACGGAAAAGATGAGATAGTATATGGTTCGATGGTTATCGACGATAACGGGAAAGGACTTTCAACTACAGGACTCGGACATGGTGATGCCCAGCATACAGGTGATTTCAATCCGTATATCCACGGACTGGAGATTTATACCTGTCAGGAAGATAATGCAGGTAACGTGTATCGTGACGGTACTACAGCCAAGATTTACCATCGTTACATAGCTGATAGAGATGACGGACGTTCGATGGCTGGTAACTTCTGTAATGACTATCCGGGCGGTGCAGGATGTTCGGCACGCGAAGGTCTTATCAGTCTTGTAAGGAACGAGGCTATCAGCGGTCTGTCGGGTGGCGGTGTCCATACAAACTTCCGTATCTATTGGGATGGCGACCTCCAGGAGGAGACATTCAACGACGTTATCGTAAGCAAGTATCCGTCGTGGGATGCCATCTATACATGTGAAGGTGCATACAGCAATAACAGTACGAAGGCTACTCCTTGCTATCAGGGCGATATTCTTGGTGACTGGCGTGAGGAGATAATCGAACGTACTGCAAATAATAACATAAGGATTTATTCTACTCCTACAACGACGAAGTGGCGTAATTATACTTTGTGGCACGACCATCAGTACCGCAATGCGATGGTATGGCAGATGTGCGGATATAACCAACCGCCTCATTGCAGCTATTTCCTCGGACAGTTGGAGGACATAACCGTTGCTCCGCCACCACTCACTACTACTGGTCGCAAGCTAGTAAGCGAAGGAGGAACTATCGGTACAAGCCGTAACGGATCTCATGTGCTCGTAGCCCACGAGGGAAACAGCAGCGTCACCATCGAGGACGGTGCTCAGCCTTCAATCCTGACGTTCAATGTGTCTTCATGGGTACAGGGTTCGGCTCCAAGCGAGTGTACGACTAAGGAAATGAAGATAACCTACACATATTATACATGTACCGTAAATGGCGGTGGAATCGCCGGAAATGCTCGTCTTATCAAGCAGGGTGACGGAACCCTGAAGTTGCCGAAGGCTGACTTTACCCATACGGGTGGAACTAATGTGTGGGGTGGTAAGTTGTCGTTCGACGGAAAGATGAAGCAGAGTCCGCTGTGGCTCAACCGTCACACGGAACTGGACAGCGACGGTGGTGAGTTCCTGAGCATCAAGGCTGACTACGGTTCGGTGATTCGTCCGGGTGGTGCCGATAATAAGGGTGATATCACAACCGACAGACTGGAGATGGGATTTGGTTCGCGTCTTGTAATCGATCTCTATGGCGAGGATGTATCGGCTGACGTTGTAAATGCCAAGGCACTTAAGATAGAACGTAAGACCGGTTTGGCATGGACTCAGGGCGGACCTAAATATCTGATGCCTGTTGTGGAACTGGTAGGTCATTTTGCCGAAGGTGCCACAAAGATAACTCCGGGCAAGTATGTAATTGCTAATGTGGAGAGTATAGACGGTTCGGTTGATAACATCAAAATTGAAGGACTCTCTTCATCGAAGAAGAAGCTCTATGAGGAGGACGGAAAACTCATCATCGAGGTATTTGAACAGCGCGACCCGTCAACTGTTTACTGGACCGGTAGCAAGAGTAATGTATGGGATGTGTTGGAAACTGACAATTTCCTGATTGAGAATGAGGAAACCGGATTCGTTCCTGGCGATGATGTCATATTCGGTGATAAGGGTGAGCAGTATTCTGTCAGTATGAGTGAAGATATGTATCCGAATTCCATCGTTGTATCCGGTGAGCAGAATTATACTATCGGCGGTAAGGGAAATATAGCAGGAACTACTTCGTTTACTATGGAAGGAACTGGTACTGTCAGTCTGACGGGTGATAACAGCTATGTCGGAGGTAACTATCTGAAAGGTGGTGTGACTAAGGTGACCCAGCTTGCCAACCAGTATTCGGAGACGGGTAATCTGGGTGGTATCACGACTCAGGCGAGTCTGTTCACAATGGAGAACGGTGCTGTTCTTCAGACTTCAGGAGCAGTTGAGACTGCATCGCCAATCAAGTTGGTAGGCGACGAGGGTGGTGTCATCAACAACAGCGGCGACTTCCGTATGAATGCAGCCCTTTCAGGTACTGTCCTGACGAAGAGGGGAGCAGGTGCTTTGTTTACCATGAAGTCGAATTCGATCTCACGCATAATAGTGGAAGCGGGAGGACTTGCGGCTCAGGCTGGCAATCCGTCTACTATGGTCGAACTGCGTGGCGGTACGCTTTGGGACGATGCACAGGCTACATCCCACAATATCTATGTGCCTGAGGGCAAGTCGGCTGCTTGGCAACTCTCTTACACCAACTATACAGCTTACTCTAACTGGATTACGGGTAAGGGTACACTTACTATCGTTCCCCGTAATACCATTCAGCGCGTACGCATCACAGGCAACTGGTCTCAGTTTGAAGGAACAATCAAACATACGAATACGGGTGTAATCTTGCCACTTGATATGTCATCGGGTATGCCGAACGGAACACTTGATATTGCCGAAGGTTGTACTGTTTCGAACGTTTGCAAGGCATATACAATCGGTAAGGTGACGGGTAAGGGTTCACTCATCCAGCCTGTTGCCGACTTCCAGAGTCAGGCTGTAGTGACCGGTAACAATACATGGAACATAGGTAACAGTTGGGAGACAGGAGGCGACTTCACCTTCGAGGGTAAGTTCTCCGACGGCGGAGGCACCAACAAGTGTATCTTTAATAAGATTGGTACCTGCGTGATGACTGTTAGCGGACCTAGTGACAATACAGGTGCTACAACCGTGAAGGAAGGTGAACTGCGTCTGAAGTCGGGCGGACAGCTCGGTAAGGGTTCGCTCACCGTTCAGTCGGGTGCCATCCTCTCCGGTTCTAATACTGCATCGGTACCTCTTGTCAACTCTTCTGTCAGCATCCAAAGGGGTGGTAAGCTGCAGATTGGTCAGGCAAACCAGTCAAAGGTGGTACAGATCAACTTCGGAGGCAAGAACGTAACACTGGCATCGGGTTCCACTCTCGCTCTCGCAGCCAGCAGACATGCTACACGCACCAATACAGGTGCTGCATATCTGAGTAATATCGGTACACTGAACATCAACGCAACAATCGATATCTATGTACCTGCAACCCATACGTTGGCAGAGGGTGACAGCGTCATCATCTGGAAAGATGTGACAACCGTAAAGGGTAGTCCGGCTCTGGCAAGCGACGTCATTGACGAGGAAAAGGGACTCTATTGGGACACTACCGATCTGATGAATGGTATCCTGCGAGTAGAGTACCGCGTACCGTCTGTTATCAATGGGGTAGTGGAACAGCCTGACGAGGAATCGACAGCAGTCTATGACCTTAACGGACGTATGGTAGCGGAGAAGCTCACTCCGACCCTCAAAAAAGGATTCTATATCTATAAGAAAAGGAAGATTGTGGTGCAGTAAGTCGGTGGACTCTCAGAGGCGTTTTTCCGACGTCTCAGGCACTCTGAAATTCCAAGCGCTTAGAATTTAAGTTTCAAGCGCTTGGAATTTTATTTCTAAGCGCTTAGAATTTCAGCGCGGCAGGCGAGCCCCGAAAACGGTACTTGGGGACGACTTGAACACAAAACCGCCACGTTTACATAGTAAAGGGATTGTAAAAATGTTAAATAATATTAAATATTCACGTATTTTGGGGACTTTTGGGGTCCGGCGAGAATTTTTATTGTGTAAGATGTATGCTGTTTGGCAGGTTTTTCGTACCTTTGCACCACTTTTTGGAGTAGTGTGTGCCCTGTATGGGTGCAATGTGCTATCTGCGCGATAGCGGAACCACGAAGTAAGCTGAGTAGAGCTTTAGCTGCCATTAAGGATTTTTATGTTGGGTCGGGACGACCTATATGTAAGATGACAAGGTAAAAATGGTGGTAGGCTACGAAGGCTGAAGGAGCAGGGGAGAGACGGCGGAGGGGATTGTGGTTGAAGTGCTGCTCGGAAGGTAAAAGGAATAGAAATTTATAGTAATAACAATATTTAAATTTTAATCAAAATGCCTACTATTCAACAATTGGTAAGAAAGGGCCGTAAGGTGTTGGTGGATAAGAGCAAGTCGCCGGCGTTGGACTCATGTCCTCAGCGTCGTGGCGTTTGTGTTCGTGTCTACACAACAACTCCTAAGAAGCCTAATTCAGCGATGAGAAAGGTCGCTCGTGTTCGTTTGACAAACAAGAAGGAAGTTAACTCCTACATTCCGGGAGAGGGACACAACCTGCAGGAGCACTCAATCGTGCTGGTTCGCGGTGGACGTGTGAAGGACCTCCCAGGTGTACGTTATCACATCGTACGCGGTGCGCTGGATACAGCCGGTGTTGCCAGCCGTACTCAGAGACGTTCAAAGTACGGAGCTAAGCGTCCGAAGGCTAAGAAGTAATCGAAACTTGCTTACCAAAACGAAACAAAACAGTTTTTAACCGTTAAATTGATTTGATTTGTTGGCTATGCTAAGGTTGAGTAAATGACCACACGCACGCGTATATATAAATAATGTGTAAGGGCGGTCGTTGAAGAGACAAGATGCAACACAACCTCGAATCGACAGTAAAATCAAAACAGAAAAATGAGAAAAGCTAAACCAAAGAAGCGTATAATCCTGCCGGATCCGGTGTATGGTGACGTAAAGGTTACAAAGTTTGTAAACAATCTGATGTATGACGGAAAGAAGAGTATCGCTTACTCTATCTTCTACAGCGCATTGAAGAATGTAGAAAACAAGATGAAGAACGAGGAGCAGTCTTCACTGGAAATCTGGAAGAAGGCTCTCGACAACATCACTCCACAGGTGGAGGTAAAGAGTCGTCGTATCGGTGGTGCTACATTCCAGGTTCCAACAGAGATCCGTGCTGACCGTAAGGAGGCAATCTCTATGAAGAACATGATTCAGTTCGCTCGTAAGCGTTCGGGCAAGAGCATGGCTGACAAGCTTGCTGCTGAGATTATGGATGCATTCAACGAGCAGGGTGGTGCGTTCAAGCGTAAGGAAGATATGCACCGTATGGCTGAGGCTAACCGTGCATTCGCACACTTCCGTTTCTAAAAAAGAGAGTATCAGGTAATTAGTTTTAATACGATAAAAAAGAGAATTATTTATGGCTAAGCAAGATTTGCACCTAACCCGTAACTTCGGAATCATGGCTCACATCGACGCAGGTAAGACTACTACGTCGGAGCGTATCCTGTTCTACACCGGTAAGACTCATAAGATCGGTGAGGTACACGACGGTGGTGCAACCATGGACTGGATGGCACAGGAGCAGGAACGTGGTATCACTATCACTTCTGCTGCCACAACGGCATATTGGAACTGGAACGGTAACAAGTACAAGTTCAATCTTATTGACACTCCGGGACACGTCGATTTCACCGCTGAGGTAGAGCGTTCGCTCCGTGTACTCGACGGTGCTGTCGCTACATACTGTGCAGTAGGTGGTGTTGAGCCACAGTCGGAGACCGTTTGGCGTCAGGCTGACAAGTACAATGTGCCACGTATGGGATATGTAAACAAGATGGACCGCTCTGGTGCTGACTTCTTCGAGGTTGTTCGCCAGATGAAGGAGGTTCTTGGTGCTAACCCTGTACCAGTGGTAATTCCAATCGGTGCTGAGGAGAACTTCAAGGGTGTGGTTGACCTCATCAAGATGAAGGGTATCGTATGGCACGACGAGACTCAGGGTGCTGAGTATGACGTTATCGAAATTCCTGAGAACCTGAAGGCTGAAGCTGAGGAATGGCGTGGAAAGATGCTCGAATCAGTTGCTGAGTTTGACGATGCTCTGATGGAGAAGTTCTTCGACGATCCTTCAACTATCACTGAGGAGGAAATCATCTCTGCTATCCGCAAGGCTACCTGTTCACTGGCTTGTACTCCTATGCTCTGTGGTTCTTCGTTCAAGAACAAGGGTGTGCAGACTCTGCTTGACTATATCTGTGCATTCCTGCCTTCTCCACTGGATACTGAGGCTGTCGTAGGTTCTAATCCCGACACTAAGGCTGAGGAAGACCGTAAGCCATCGGAGGATGAGAAGACTTCAGCTCTTGCATTCAAGATTGCTACTGACCCGTATGTAGGTCGTCTGACTTTCATCCGTGTATATTCAGGTAAGGTTGAGGCTGGTTCGTACATCTATAATACCCGTTCGGGCAAGAAGGAGCGTGTGAGCCGTCTGTTCCAGATGCACTCTAACCACCAGAATCCTGTTGACGTAATCAGCGCAGGTGATATCGGTGCAGTAGTGGGTCTGAAGGATATCCACACCGGTGATACCCTCTGCGACGAGGATGCACCAATCGTACTGGAGTCTATGGACTTCCCAGATCCCGTTATCGGTATCGCTGTTGAGCCTAAGACTCAGAAGGACCTCGACAAGCTGTCAGTAGGTCTGGCTAAGCTGGCTGAGGAAGACCCGACATTCACAGTGAAGACTGACGAGCAGAGCGGACAGACTGTCATCTCTGGTATGGGTGAGCTTCACCTCGATATCATCATCGACCGTCTGAAGCGTGAGTTCAAGGTTGAATGTAACCAGGGACGTCCACAGGTTAACTATAAGGAAGCTATCACTAAGACTGTCAACCTCCGTGAGGTTTACAAGAAGCAGTCGGGTGGTCGTGGTAAGTTTGCCGATATCATCGTAAACGTAGGTCCTGTTGACGACGACTTCGAAGGAACAGGTCTGCAGTTCGTTGACGAGGTTAAGGGCGGTAACATTCCTAAGGAGTTCATCCCTGCAGTACAGAAGGGTTTTGCTGAGGCTATGAAGAATGGTGTTCTCGGCGGATTCCCAATGGACAGCCTGAAGGTGACTCTCGTTGACGGTTCGTTCCACCCGGTTGACTCTGACCAGCTGTCGTTCGAAATCGCTGCACGTCAGGCATACAAGAATGCTTGCTCTCAGGCTAAGCCGGTACTGATGGAGCCTATCATGAAGCTGGAGGTTGTAACTCCGGAGGAGAACATGGGTGACGTCATCGGTGACTTGAACAAGCGTCGTGGTCAGGTTGAGGGTATGGACAACGCACGTTCAGGTGCACGTATCGTAAAGGCTATGGTTCCACTGGGCGAGATGTTCGGTTATGTAACAGCTCTGCGTACCATCACTTCAGGTCGTGCAACTTCTTCAATGCAGTATGATCACCATGCTCCGGTAAGCAGCGCTATCGCTAAGGAAGTGCTTGCTGAATGCAACGGACGCACAGATCTCGTATAATATAAATAATGTATAGGGTGCAGGCGAGCAAACGACTCTTTGCCTGCATACCCTTTACAGGTTAATAACAATAAAAACAACAAAACAATGAGTCAAAAAATTCGTATCAAACTGAAATCTTACGACCACACTCTCGTTGACAAGTCGGCAGAGAAGATCGTAAAGACAGTTCGCGCTACTGATGCTATCGTAAGCGGTCCTATTCCACTTCCTACTCACAAGCGCATCTACACTGTTAACCGTTCTACTTTCGTGAACAAGAAGTCGCGTGAGCAGTTCGAACTCTGCACTTACAAGCGTCTGATCGACATCTACAGTTCTACTACAAAGACTATCGATGCGCTGATGAAGCTTGAGTTGCCTTCAGGTGTTGAAGTAGAGATTAAGGTTTAATACCCGAGAAAGAAATTAGAGAATTTTTAAACAGTTATTTGAAATGCCAGGATTATTAGGAAAGAAAATCGGAATGACATCCGTTTTCAGTGCTGATGGCAAGAATGTGCCATGCACTGTTATCGAAGTAGGTCCTTGTGTTGTAACTCAAGTAAAGACTGTAGAGAAAGATGGCTATACTGCTGTTCAGATTGGCTTCGAAGATGCCAAGGAGAAGAACGTAAGCAAACCGATGAAGGGCCACTTCGCTAAGTCGAGTACAACTCCAAAGAGACACTTGGCCGAGTTCACATTTGACGAAGAGTACAATCTCGGAGATGTCCTCACTGTTGAATTCTTCAACGATGCAGCTTATGTTGACGTTGTAGGAACTTCAAAGGGTAAGGGCTTCCAGGGCGTTGTAAAGCGCTGGGGCTTCGGTGGTGTAGGTCAGGCTACTCACGGTCAGGACGACCGTCTGCGCAAGCCGGGTTCAATCGGTGCGTGTGCCACTCCTTCACGTGTGTTCAAGAACCTCCACATGGGCGGACACATGGGAAACGAGCAGGTAACCACTCACAACCTGCAGGTTATTAAGATTATTCCAGAGCACAATCTGCTCCTCGTTAAGGGTAGTGTGCCAGGATGTAAGGGTTCAATTATTAAAATCAAGAAGTAAGCAATGGAAGTTTCAGTATTAAATATTAAAGGTCAGGAAACTGGCAAGAAGGTAGTTCTGAACGATGCAATCTTCGGAATTGAACCTAATGACCACGTTATTTACCTTGCCGTAAACCAGTATCTCGCTGCACAGCGTCAGGGAACTCACAAGTCAAAGGAAAGAAGCGAAATCACAGGCTCTACCCGTAAGCTCATCCGTCAGAAGGGTGGTGGCGGCGCTCGTCGCGGTGACATCAAGTCTCCGGTATTGCGCGGTGGTGGTCGTGTGTTCGGTCCACGTCCTCGTGACTATTGGTACAAACTCAATAAGAAAGTAAAGCTTCTGGCTCGTAAGAGTGCACTTTCGTACAAGGCTCAGCAGAACGGTATCGTTGTAGTTGAGGACTTCGATTTTGCTGCACCAAAGACTAAGGAGGCTATAAACCTGTTAAATAATCTTAAAGTTTCTGACAAGAAGGTACTTGTTCTTTTGTCTGAAGTAAAAAAGAACGTATATTTGTCGGCTCGTAATATTCAGCGTGTCGAAGTTATGACGGCATCTGCACTCAATACCTACAAGGTAATGAATGCAAATGTGCTTGTTGTGACTGAAAATGCGTTGAAGCTTATTGATGAAACTTTAAATAAGTAAGGAGGTACAAGTATGGGATATGTTGTAAAACCATTGGTAACGGAAAAGATGACAGCAATATCAGAGAAGCAGAACAATAAGTTCGGCTTTATCGTACTTCCTGATGCCAATAAGTTAGAGATTAAGAAAGAAATTGAAGCTAAGTATAACGTGAATGTAGTTTCTGTTAACACTATGAACTACGCTGGTAAGCGTAAGAGCCGCTACACTAAGGCTGGTGTTATCAAGGGTAAGACTAAGGCTTTCAAGAAGGCTATCGTAACCCTTGCCGAAGGCGAAACTATTGATTTCTATAGTAACATTTAATAATTAAGATGGGTATTCGTAAATTCAGACCAGTAACTCCTGGTCAGCGTCACAAAGCTATTGGTACTTTTGATGATGTTACTACATCGGTACCAGAGAAAAGTCTTGTTTTCGGTAAGCGTAGCACAGGTGGCCGTAACAATGAGGGTCGCATCACAGTACGCTACAGAGGTGGCGGTCATAAGAGACTCCTGCGTTTGATCGATTTCAAGAGAGAGAAGGACGGAATTCCCGCAACAGTGAAGACAATCGAGTACGATCCAAACCGTTCGGCTCGTATCGCTCTTGTTTTCTATGCTGACGGTGAAAAACGTTACATCGTTGCTCCTAACGGATTGAAGGTTGGCGACAAGATCATGTCTGGTGCAGACGCAACTCCAGACCTCGGTAATACTCTTCCACTTGAGAAGATTCCTGTGGGTACTGTAATCCACAATATCGAACTCAAGCCAGGACAGGGTGCCAAGATGGTTCGCTCAGCCGGCAATTTTGCTCAGTTAACTTCACGCGAAGGAAAGTATTGCGTAATCAAGCTGCCTTCAGGTGAAATTCGTAAAGTGCTTTCAGTTTGCCGTGCAACTATCGGTAGTGTAAGCAATTCAGACCACGCACTCGAATCGTCAGGTAAGGCAGGACGTAGCCGCTGGCTCGGACGCCGTCCACACAACCGTGGTGTCGTAATGAACCCAATCGATCACCCAATGGGTGGTGGTGAAGGACGCCAGACAGGTGGACACCCACGTTCACGCAACGGTCTTTATGCTAAGGGTCTTAAGACTCGCGCACCAAAGAAGCAGTCAAACAAGTACATAATTGAAAGACGTAACAAGAAATAAAGTTAACTGAATATGAGTCGTTCATTAAAAAAAGGTCCATACATTAACGTAAAACTCGAAAACAAAGTTCTCGCTATGAACGAGGGCGGCAAGAAGAGTGTTATTAAGACATGGGCACGTGCTTCAATGATTTCTCCGGATTTCGTGGGACATACCATTGCAGTACATAACGGTAATAAATTTATTCCTGTTTACATTACCGAGAACATGGTCGGTCACAAGCTCGGCGAATTCGCCCTGACTCGTACTTTCCGTGGTCACGCAGGTAATAAGAAAAAGTAAAACAGGCTCACTAAGTAAATAAGAAATTTATATAATGGGAGCAAGAAAACGATTAATGGCCAATAAGATTAAGGAGGCCAAAAAGACACAGTACTTTGCTACATTCCGCAGTATACCTTCTTCACCACGTAAGATGCGCTATGTTGCTGACCTCGTGAGAGGCATGGAGGTAAGCAAGGCACTTGCAACTCTCAAGTTCAACAGCAAGGATGCTGCAAAGGATTTGGAGAAGTTGCTTCGTTCTGCCATTGCAAACTGGGAGCAGAAGAATGACCGTAAAGCTGAGAACGGAGAGCTCTACATCTCAAAGATTTTCGTCGATGAGGGTGCTACTCTGAAGCGTATGCGTCCAGCTCCACAGGGTCGCGGTTATAGAATTCGCAAGCGTTCTAATCATGTTACTATTTTCGTGGACGCTAAAACTAATGATGAGAAATAATTATGGGACAGAAGTGTAATCCAATAAGCAACCGCCTCGGTATTGTCCGTGGCTGGGATTCAAACTGGTTCGGAGGTAAGAGTTTCGGAGATAACCTCTTGGAAGATTCAAAGATACGTAAGTACCTCAATGCCCGTTTGGCTAAGGCAAGTGTTTCTAAGATCGTAATCGAAAGAACACTGAAACTTGTCACTATTACTATTTGTTCTGCTCGTCCAGGTATCATCATTGGTAAGGGTGGTCAGGATGTAGAAGCACTCAAGGCAGAGCTTAAGAAGGTAACCGACAAGGATGTACAGATAAACATTTACGAGATTAAGCGTCCGGAACTCGACGCTACAATCGTTGCTAACAACATAGCACGTCAGATTGAAGGTAAGATTGCTTATCGTCGTGCTATCAAGACTGCAATTGCTAACACAATGCGCTCTGGTGCTGAAGGTATCAAGATACAGATTTCAGGTCGTCTGAACGGTGCAGAAATGAGCCGCTCTGAGATGTACAAGGAAGGACGTACTCCACTGCATACTCTTCGCGCAGATATCGACTACTGCCTGGCAGAGGCTCTTACTAAGGTAGGTCTCCTTGGTATCAAGGTATGGATTTGCCGTGGTGAGAAGTTCGGTAAGCAGGATCTGGCTCCAAACTTCGCTCAGCAGAAGGAAGCAGTGCGCGGAGGTAACAGCAATGGCGGCAACAGGAGATTTAGAAGCAAAAAGTCAAATCGTAATTAATCTGATGAACTATGTTACAGCCCAAAAGACAAAAGTATAGAAGACCGCAAAAGGGTCGTGGCCGTTTGAACGGCGTATCACACCGTGGTACTGAACTTGCTTTCGGTAGTTTCGGTATTAAGGCTCTTCAGACTCGCTGGATCACAGCTCGTCAGATTGAAGCAGCCCGTGTTGCTATCACACGTCATATGCAGCGTCAAGGTCAGGTTTGGATCCGTATCTTCCCTGACAAACCAATCACTAAGAAGCCGGCTGACGTCCGAATGGGTAAAGGTAAGGGAGATCCATACCAGTATGTATTCCCTGCTAAACCAGGACGCATCCTCTTCGAGATTGAAGGTGTTCCATATGATATAGCTAAGGAAGCTCTCCGTCTTGGAGCTCAGAAACTTCCTACTACTACTAAGTTTGTTGTACGTCGTGATTACGACAAAAATGCTTAAAAGATGAAGATTTCAGAAATTAGAGAACTCAACGATGCAGAACTCGCAGAGCGCATCGAGACAGAAGTAGCCAACTACGAAAACAAGAAGTTCGGCCACAACATTTCTCCTGTAGAAGATAATTCTCAGATTAAGAAGCAGCGTCGTGACATTGCACGTATGAAGACTGTTCTTCGTGAAAGAGAACTCAATAAATAATTCGAGGCTACATGGAAAGAAATTTAAGAAAACAGCGTCAGGGTGTGGTTGTAAGCGACAAGATGGATAAGACTATCGTCATTGCAGCTAAGTTTAAAGAGAAGCACCCAATATATGGTAAGTTTGTCCAGAAGACAAAGAAGTACCATGCTCATGATGAGAAGAACGATGCACATGTTGGTGACACTGTGCTTATCATGGAGACTCGTCCGTTGAGCAAAACAAAGAGATGGAGATTAGTACAAATCGTAGAAAGAGCTAAGTAAACATTATGATACAGGTAGAAACAAGATTAGCCGTTGCTGATAACAGTGGTGCACGTGAGGTACTTTGTATCCGTGTGCTCGGTGGTACTCGCCGCCGTTATGCTACTGTTGGAGACGTTATTGTCGTAGCAGTAAAGAGTGCTATCCCAACGAGTGAGGTAAAGAAGGGCTCCGTATCTAAGGCTCTTATCGTTCGCACAAAGAAGGAGGTGCGTCGTGCCGATGGTTCATACATCCGTTTCGACGACAACGCATGCGTACTTCTCAACAATGCTGGCGAAATGAGAGGTAGCCGTATCTTCGGCCCTGTTGCTCGTGAGCTCCGTGCTGCTAATATGAAAGTAGTTTCTTTGGCTACTGAGGTACTTTAATTATTAAAGAATTACAGTAAAAATGGGAAAATTACACATAAAGAAAGGCGACACGGTATATGTAAATGCTGGTGACGACAAGGGAAAGACCGGTAAGGTCCTCTCTGTGCTCGTGAAGACTCAGCGTGCCGTAGTCGAGGGTGTCAACAAAGTAAAGAAGAGCACTAAGCCAAGTGCTGCACACCCACAGGGAGGTATTATCGAGCAGGAAGCACCTATCCACATCTCCAACCTCAATGTAGTTGATCCTAAGTCAGGAAAAGCTACTCGTATTGGTAGAAAATTAGGCGCTAATGGAAAGTTAGTTCGTTACGCTAAAAAATCAGGGGAGGAAATTTAATGAGTACAACTGCACAATTAAAGAATGTATATGCTGAGCAGATTGCTCCAGCACTTCAGAAGCAGTTCAATTACACTTCACCGATGCAGATTCCTGTATTGAAGAAGATTGTAATCAACCAGGGTCTTGGTATGGCAACTGCTGACAAGAAGATTATCGAGATTGCAATGAACGAGATTGCACAGATCACAGGACAGAAGCCAGTGACAACACTGTCAAAGAAGGATATCTCAAACTTCCGTCTGCGTAGAAAGATGCCAATCGGTGTGATGGTAACTCTGCGTCGCGACAGAATGTATGAATTCCTCGAGAAGCTGGTTCGTGTATCTCTGCCTCGTATTCGTGACTTCAAGGGTATCGATTCTAAGTTTGACGGTCGTGGTAACTACACACTCGGTATCACTGAGCAGATCATCTTCCCTGAGATCAATATCGACCAGGTTGAGAAGATTGCCGGTATGAATATCACTTTCGTTACTTCAGCTAAGACAGACGAAGAGGGTTATGCACTCCTGAAGGCATTCGGTCTTCCATTTAAAGATGCTAAAAAATAAGTAAGTATGGCAAAGGAATCAATGAAAGCACGTGAGGTAAAACGTGCAAGACTTGTGGCTAAGTATGCAGCTAAGCGTGCGGCGCTGAAGAAGATTATTGCTACCGGTGAGCCGGAAGAGGCATACGAGGCAGCTCGTGCACTTCAGGCAATACCTGCAAATGCAAACCCAATCCGCCTTCACAACCGCTGCAAGATAACTGGACGTCCAAGAGGTTATATCCGCCAGTTCGGACTCTCTCGTATCCAGTTCCGCGAGATGGCTTCACAAGGTCTTATTCCAGGAGTTAAGAAAGCAAGTTGGTAATAATTGCGGTTCCGCTTGCAAATAACTTTTAGCAAGTAAACATCCGATAGTTACCAGTTCGGGGGTAACTTGACGATATTTTACTTCTAAACAACGGTGATGGAAACAGGGTCTGAACAGGATTTCTAAGTTCTTTCATACGTTAAAGCTAAAAAACGAGATAGTTTTATTATTGTTAAATATTGTCGGACACCCGATTTGCTCCGATTAATTTAATTTTATTATGACAGATCCAATAGCAGATTATTTAACGAGGTTGCGCAATGCCATTCAGGCAAAGCACAAGGTGGTAGAGATACCAGCCTCAAACCTTAAGAAGGAAATCACTAAGATTCTCTTCGACAAAGGTTACATTTTGAACTTCAAGTTCGTAGAGGAGGGTCCTCAGGGCACAATCAAGATTGCTCTCAAGTATGATCCTCAGACAAAAGTAAGCGCCATTCAGTCGCTGAAGCGTGTTTCACGTCCAGGTCTCCGTAAGTATACCGGTTACAAGGACATGCCACGTGTAATTAACGGATTGGGTATCGCAGTGATATCTACATCTAAAGGTGTTATGACAGACAAGGAAGCTGCTGATCTTAAGATTGGTGGTGAGGTTCTTTGTTATGTATATTAATTAAGGAGGAATTTATAATGTCTAGAATTGGTAAATTACCTATTATTATTCCTGCAGGGGTAACAGTAACTCTTAAGGATGACATTGTAACTGTAAAAGGTCCGAAAGGCGAACTCAGCCAATACGTGAATCCTGCTATCAAGGTATGTATTGAGGACGGAAAGGTGACAATGGAAGAAGATACTGAATTGATGCAGGATAATACAAAGCAGCGTCATGCTTTTCACGGTCTCTACCGTTCACTCGTGAACAATATGGTAGTAGGTGTTTCTGAGGGCTACAAGGCAACACTTCAGATTGTAGGTGTTGGTTATCGTGTAAGCAATCAGGGCAATGTTCTTGAGTTTGCACTCGGATATTCTCACGGTATCGTATTCGATGTTCCAAAGGAAGTGAAGGTCGAAACTAAGTCAGAGAGAAATCAGGATCCTCTTATCATGCTCGAATCATGCGACAAGCAGTTGCTTGGACTCGTATGTGCTAAGATTCGCTCGTTCCGCAAGCCTGAGCCATATAAGGGCAAGGGTATCCGCTTCCAGGGCGAAGAGATTAGAAGAAAGTCTGGTAAGTCTGCAAGTGCTAAATAATTAAAATCGATTTAGAGTATGATTACAAAGATTGAAAGACGACTCAAAATTAAATATAGAGTACGCAATAAAATCTCAGGTACAGCTGTACGTCCTCGTATGAGTGTGTTCAGAAGTAACAAGCAGATTTATGTTCAGGTGATTGATGACGATGCACAGAAGACTCTCGTTGCTGCATCATCACTTGGTTTAGAGAAAATGAATAAGAGTGAACAGGCAGCTAAGGTTGGTGAACTCGTTGCAAAGAAAGCTCTCGAGGCTGGTATTTCAACAGTTGTATTCGACCGTAACGGTTACCTCTATCACGGAAGAGTAAAAGCTGTAGCAGATGCTGCACGCGAAGCAGGACTTAAATTTTAAATACGATTATGGTAAATAGAGTTAAAGTACAAAACGATGCCGAGCTTAAGGACCGCTTGGTTGCTATTAATCGTGTTACTAAGGTTACTAAGGGTGGTCGTACATTCACATTCGCTGCCATCGTAGTTGTTGGTGACGGTAATGGTGTAATAGGCTATGGTCTTGGTAAGGCTGGTGAAGTTACAGCTGCTATCGCTAAGGGCGTTGAAGCTGCAAAGAAGAATCTGGTTAAGATTCCGGTTCTGAACGGAACAGTTCCTCACGAGGCTACTGCTAAGTTTGGCGGTGCACGTGTATTGATTATGCCAGCATCTGAAGGTACTGGAGTTGTAGCCGGTGGTGCTATGCGTGCAGTACTTGAGAGTGTAGGTGTTACAGACGTGCTTGCAAAGTCAAAGGGTTCATCAAACCCTCACAACCTTGTAAAAGCTACTATCGAGGCACTGGCAAATATGCGCGACCCGAGAACTGTCGCTGCTAACCGTGGTGTTAATTTGACAAAAGTATTTAAAGGATAAGGAGGATAAAGCATGGCAACAATCAAAATCAAGCAAGTAAAAGGTCAGGCTGGTCGTCCTATCGATCAGAAGAGCACACTTGAGTCGCTCGGACTTGGCAAAATCAATCGTGTTGTTGAGCGTGAAGACACTCCCTCTCTCCGCGGTATGATTCGCAAGGTAGCACACCTCGTTGAGGTTATCGATTAATTGTTTATCAACTAAAAAAAGATTTGACAATGGAATTATATAATTTGAAACCAGCTGAGGGTTCCACTCACAACAGCAAGCGTGTAGGTCGTGGCTACGGTTCAGGTAAGGGCCGCACTTCTACTCGCGGTCACAAGGGTGCTAAGGCTCGTTCTGGTTACAAGGCTAAGATTGGTTTCGAAGGTGGTCAGATGCCACTGCAGCGCCGTCTGCCTAAGTTCGGTTTCCAGAATATTAACCGCGTAGAGTACAAGGCTATCAACCTCAGCCTTATTCAGTCGTTGGCTGATAAGTTGGGCGTTACAAAAATCGGTCTTGAAGAACTCAGAAATGCTGGTTTTATCAACAAAAAGCATTTAGTAAAGATACTTGGCAACGGTGAAATCACTTCAAAGATTGATGTTGAGGCTCACGCATTCTCTG
Source organism: uncultured Bacteroidales bacterium (assembly GCA_902774005.1). Lineage (GTDB taxonomy): Bacteria > Bacteroidota > Bacteroidia > Bacteroidales > Bacteroidaceae > Minthosoma. Next base: position 30,885 of record CACYGK010000009.1, read on the forward strand.
CAAAGGCTGAGGCTGCAATCACTGAGAAGGGTGGTACAGTTGTAAAACTCTAATTTAAAATTAGAAAACTAATGAATAAACTTAAGAATCTCAAGCTGGTAAAGACGCTTATCAACATATGGAAAGTTGAGGATCTTCGTGTACGTATCGGAATCACTCTGCTTTTCGTTGCTGTCTATCGATTCGGATCTTATGTTGTGCTTCCGGGCATTGACACTGAAGCACTCCAGGGACTGAAGAACCAGACAGAAGGTGGTCTTATGTCACTGCTTGATATGTTCTCAGGTGGAGCTTTTTCAAAGGCATCAATCTTTGCCCTTGGAATCATGCCCTACATCTCAGCTTCAATCGTGATGCAGTTGTTGGGTATTGCTGTTCCATATTTCCAGAAGATGCAGCGTGAGGGAGAAAGCGGAAGAAGAAAGATGAATCAGTATACACGTTATTTGACTGTCCTGATTCTTCTGTTCCAGGCTCCTTCATATCTCGTCAATCTGAGAATGCAGACAGCAGGAACTGCGCTCTATTCATCATTGAATTGGTCAATGTTCCTTCTTACCTCGACAATCATTCTTGCAGCAGGCAGTATGTTCATCCTCTGGTTGGGTGAACGTATTACAGACAAGGGTATCGGAAACGGTGTATCTCTCATAATCATGATTGGTATCATCGCACGTTTCCCATCTGCATTCAGCCAAGAGCTTATTACTCGCTTCACAACTCCTCAGGGTGGTGGTCTTGTAATATTCCTGGTTGAGATTGTAGTATTCCTGTTTGTTATTGCTGCAGCCATATTGCTCGTACAAGGTGTACGCCGTGTGCCAGTCAACTACGCAAAGCTCATATCAGGAAACCGTCAGGTCGGAGGTGCACGTCAGTACATTCCTCTCAAGCCTTATGCCGCTAATGTGATGCCTATCATCTTTGCTCAGGCAATCATGTTTATCCCAATCACAGTTGCGGGTTACGTATCTGGTGGAAAGCTCAGCGCAGGCATGAACCTGCTCATTGACAACACAAGCTGGCTGTACAATCTTATATTCGCCACTCTGATTATAGTATTTACATACTTATATACTGCAATTACAATTAACCCTGTACAGATGGCAGAGGACATGAAGCGCAACAACGGTTTCATTCCTGGAGTCAAGCCTGGTAAGGATACTGCAGACTATATCGATAAGATCATGTCCCGTATCACTCTTCCCGGCTCACTCTTCCTGGCACTCATTGCTATACTGCCGGCGTTTGCAGATATATTTGGTGTTCAACGTGAATTTGCACAGTTCTTTGGTGGAACATCGTTGCTCATCCTTGTAGGTGTTGTGCTCGACACACTCCAGCAGATTGAGAGCCATCTTATGATGCGCCATTACGATGGTCTCCTTGACTCAGGCAGAATTCGTGGTGCTCACTAATGTAGGTGTTCAGAGTAGATGGTGTATCTTAAGACTGACGAAGAGGTAGAGCTTTTGCGTAAAGCAAATTTGCTTGTAGGTCAGACTCTTGCTGAACTTGCGAAAGTAATCAGGCCTGGAGTTACTACAAAGCAGCTCGACACAATAGCTGAGACCTTTATACGCGATAACGGAGCAATTCCGACATTCAAGGGATTTCCAAATCCCTACGGTAGTTCTTTCCCAGCAAGTATTTGCACATCGGTCAACAATCAGGTCGTGCACGGAATACCAAACGACACTCCGTTGAAGGAGGGTGATATCGTTTCGGTCGACTGCGGCACAAAACTGAACGGCTATTGCGGCGATTCATGCTATACGTTTGCTATAGGCGAGATATCTGAGGAGGTGCAGAAACTCCTTACTACAACAAAGGAAGCACTTTATAAAGGTATTGAGCAGGCAACGGTCGGTCATCGCCTCGGCGACATCTCAAACGCAGTTCAGACTCACTGTGAGGCACAGGGGTATGGAGTCGTTCGTGAGTTCGTCGGACATGGCATAGGAAAGGAAATGCATGAGGACCCACAGGTTCCTAATTACGGAAGACGTGGAAACGGCATGCTACTTAAGAACGGATTGTGCATAGCTATCGAACCGATGATTGCAATGGGTGACAAAGAAATCTATATGCAGGAAGATCGTTGGGGAATAGTGACAAGAGACGGCAAACCAGCCGCACATTATGAACACTCCATATGCGTACGAAAAGGGAAAGCTGACATCCTCTCGTCGTTTGAAGAAATAGAAAAAGTATTAAGATTAAATCATTGAGTATGGCTAAACAGTCTGCTATCGAACAAGACGGAACAATCGTAGAGGCTTTGTCCAACGCGATGTTCAGAGTCGAACTTGAGAACGGTCATGAGATTATCGCTCACATTTCAGGAAAGATGCGTATGCACTACATCAAGATTCTTCCTGGCGACAAAATCCGTGTTGAGATGTCTCCTTACGACCTTTCGAAGGGACGCATTACATTTAGATATAAATAATATAACAGAATATGAAAACAAGAGCATCTTTAAAGAAACGTACACCAGATTGCGTTATTGTTAGACGTAAAGGACGTCTGTTTGTAATTAACAAGAAGAACCCTAAGTACAAGGTGCGTCAGGGATAATTCTTATTTAAGAATATTGAAATAACATTATAATATGGCAATAAGAATTGTTGGTGTAGACCTCCCACAGAACAAGAGAGGTGAAATTGCGCTCACATACATTTTCGGTATTGGACGCAGCAGCGCAGCTAAAATCCTTGAAAAGGCTGGCGTAGACAAAGACATTAAAGTAAAAGACTGGAACGACGAGCAGGCAGGTAAAATCCGTGAGGTGATTGCTGCTGAGTACAAAGTTGAGGGTGACCTCCGTTCTGAAGTTCAGCTTAACATCAAGCGCCTGATGGACATCGGTTGCTACCGTGGCATCCGTCACCGTCTTGGTCTGCCCGTACGTGGACAGAGCACAAAGAACAACGCACGTACTCGTAAGGGTAAGAAGAAAACAGTTGCAAATAAGAAAAAAGCTACTAAATAATAGAACGATATGGCAAAGAAAACCACTTCTGCTAAGAAGAGAAATGTCAAGGTTGATGCTCAGGGACAGCTCCATGTTCACTCATCATTCAACAACATCATTGTTAGCCTTGCAAACAGCGAAGGTCAAGTTATCTCTTGGTCATCGGCTGGTAAGATGGGCTTCCGCGGTTCAAAGAAGAACACTCCGTATGCAGCCCAGATGGCAGCACAGGACTGTGCAAAGGTTGCTTTCGATCTTGGTTTGCGCAGCGTGAAGGCTTATGTCAAGGGTCCAGGTAACGGACGTGAAGCTGCAATTCGTGGCTGTGTAGCAGCAGGAATCGGCGTTACTGAGATCATCGACGTTACTCCACTGCCACACAACGGTTGTCGCCCACCAAAGAGAAGAAGAGTTTAATACACACAAATTTAAGTAGAGTCAAATTTGCCGAAACCCATTATAATCGCATCTTTTCCTTTCTGCGATTGCTGCTGAGGGTAGGGCAGATGAGAAAAAAACAAAAACAATATGGCTAGATATACTGGACCTAAGTCTCGAATTTCGCGTCGTTTCGGCGAGGCAATCTTCGGACCAGACAAAGTTCTGTCTAAAAGAAACTATCCTGCAGGTCAGCATGGTAACAACCGTCGTAAGAAGTCATCTGAATACGGTCTCATGCTTGCTGAGAAGCAGAAGGCAAAATACACATACGGCGTACTCGAACGTCAATTCCGCAATCTTTTTGAGAAGGCAGCTTCAAAAGACGGTGTAACAGGTGAAGTTCTTCTTCAGCTCCTCGAAGCACGTCTTGACAATGTAGTCTATCGCCTTGGTATCGCAAAGACACGTGCTGCTGCTCGTCAGCTCGTCAGCCACAAGCATATTACAGTTGACGGTGAGGTTGTAAACATCCCGTCTTACTCTGTAAAGCCAGGTCAGGTCGTAGCTGTTCGTGAAAAAGCAAAGAGCCTTGAAGTAATTGAAGCATCTCTTGCTGGATTCAACCACAGCAAATACCCATGGATTGAATGGGACGAGAGCATCAAGGGAGGTAAGCTTCTTCACAACCCTGAGCGTGCAGACATTCCAGAGATTATCAAGGAGCAGATGATTGTCGAGTTGTACTCTAAATAATAAATAAATAAAACAAATGGCTGTATTAGCATTTCAAAAACCAGAAAAAGTTATAATGTTGGAGGCAGACGACAAGTTCGGAAAATTTGAATTCCGTCCTTTGGAGCCTGGTTTCGGAATTACCATTGGCAATTCCCTGCGCCGTATCCTCCTCTCCTCGCTCGAGGGTTATGCCATCAACACAGTGCGTATCGCAGGTGTTGAGCATGAATTCTCGACTATTGCAGGAGTCAAGGAAGATGTGACCAACATTATCTTGAACCTCAAGCAAGTTAGATTCAAGCAAATAGCTGACGGTGTAGAATCCGAGAAGGTGTCAATATCCATTGAGAACCAGAAAGAATTCAAGGCTGGAGACATCGCAAAATTCCTCAGTGGATTTGGAGTGTTAAACCCAGATTTGGTTATTTGTCATTTGGACCCTCAAGCAACATTGGATATCGAGCTTAGCATCAATAAAGGTCGCGGATATGTTCCTTCAGACGAGAATCGCGTCTACTGCAAGGATATCAACGAACTGGCTATTGATTCTATCTACACTCCAATCCGCAACGTCAAGTTCGCTGTTGAAAACTATCGTGTACAACAGAAGACCGACTACGAGAAACTCATCATCGAAGTTACTACAGATGGTTCAATCCATCCGAAGGAGGCATTGAAAGAGGCTGCAAAGATTCTCATCTACCATTTTATGTTGTTCTCAGACGAGAAGATTACTCTTGAAAATGCAGACTTTGACGGTAATGAAGAATTCGATGAGGAAGTACTGCGTATGCGTCAGTTGCTTAAGACTAAACTCGTTGATATGGATCTCTCAGTTCGTGCCCTCAACTGTTTGAAGGCTGCTGATGTGGATACTCTCGGCGACCTCGTACAATTTAACAAGACCGATCTTCTCAAGTTCCGCAACTTCGGTAAAAAGTCTCTCACAGAGCTTGACGATTTGCTCGACAGCTTGAACCTCTCATTCGGAACAGATATTTCGAAGTATAAATTAGATAAAGACTAAGTAAACAATGAGACACAATAAGAAATTCAACCACCTTGGCCGTACTCATTCTCACCGTGCTGCTATGCTGTCAAATATGGCAACATCTCTCATCCTGCACAAGAGAATCACTACAACTCTTCCCAAGGCAAAGGCTCTTCGCGTTTATGTCGAGCCACTCATCACAAAGGCAAAGGACGACTCTACAGCATCTCGTCGTGTAGTATTCAGCTATCTTCAGGATAAGTTTGCTATCAAGGAACTCTTCGGTACAATCGCACAGAAGGTTGGCGACCGTCCAGGCGGCTACACTCGTATCATCAAGCTCGGTAAGCGTGCAAACGATGATGCAGATATGGCTTTCATCGAACTCGTTGACTTCGATGAGAACATGGCTAAGACTGAAGCTAAGAAGACTCGCACACGTCGTTCGCGCAAGTCTGCTCCTAAGGCTGAAGCTGCTCCAGCAGCAGAGGCTCCTGTGGCAGAAGCTCCTAAGGCTGAGGCTCCTGCTGAGAAGGAAGCATAAGAATCAGATTATATCAGACAAGTCAAAAGGCTATACTCAAGGCGGGTATGGCCTTTTTTCTTTTTAAAATGTTCGTTGTTTCAGAAATAATCCGTATTTTTGCCCCGAAAATCAAACTAAAACCAACACTTATGAAAAGATTTCTTACTCTGTTTGTAGCTGTCTGGGCTTCTGTATCCTTTTTGAATGCGCAGACTCAGCTCACCACCAACGAACTTACAGGTACATATAAGTACAAGACTACAACCATAAATCCTTTCGGCGTTCACGACCCATCTGTCTATTGGAATTCAGCCGATCAGACTTTCTATGTCTATGGTTCTCACTATGCAGGGGCAAAAACCACAGACCTGCGGAACTGGGCTGGCATTTATAACTACTATACTGGAGGTTATAACTCCGCTAATGCTTACAAGGCGTTTAAGTCCAATCCCACTCATACCGTTATGCGCTGTCTGCCCGGAAGTGCCGTTCAGGAAGAGGTGACTCTCGGCTCGTTCGATGCTTCGGCATTCTGCTCCACATATGCACCCATGCATGTTACTGACGGACACACTACTACAGAAGCAGAGTGGGTAAGTGGCGACCAATGGGCTCCGGATATCATATACAACCCTCACATGGGTAAGTGGTGTCTCTATCTGAGTCTTAACGGTGACAACTGGGCATCTGTCGTAGTACTCCTTACGAGCGACAGTCCGACCGGACCGTTCACCTATGTAGCTCCGATTGTATTCGGCGGTTTCAATGGATATACATATTCCGGTACTAATGACGCAGGAAAAGCATATTCCTTAAAGGTAGATTACAAGGACACAGACCTGGAATTGGTTCTTGGCACTCAGGCTTCACTTCCCGGCCGTTACAATAAGGGAAGGTCGTGGGGTAGTTTTTGGCCTAACCCTATCGACCCGTGTGTATTTTTCGATGAAGAAGGCGAACTCTGGATGACATACGGTTCTTGGTCTGGAGGTATTTGGATGTTGAAACTCGACAAGGCGACAGGTCTTCGCGACTACACATATACTTATTCTGGCACAGCCAGCAGCGTTACCAGTCAGCAGACATCCGATGCCTACTTCGGCAAACTCATTGCCGGTGGAGCCTACGTAAGTGGTGAGGGTTCGTACATTCAGCACATTGGCGACTACTACTACCTCTTCATGAGCTATGGCGGTTTTGCTCCCGACGGTGGATATGAAATACGTATATTCCGCTCGTCCGACCCGACCGGTCCATATAAAGATGCCAGCGGCAATTCGGCTATCGACACATCCTACCAGTTGAACTTTGGTCCAAAAGCCACCACCAATAAAGGTATGAAGGTTATCGGTGCTTACAATGGGTGGGGGATCCAGACGACGGGTGAATGCGCTCATGGACACAACTCCGTGTGCCAGGACGACCAGGGTCGTACATTCCTCGTTACACACAGCAAATTCAATCTCCCGCTTCTGCCTGACGGTTCCCGCAATGCTTCCCACGCGATGCGTGTTCATCAGCTCTTCCTCAACGAAAAAGGTTGGCTCTGTGCTGCTCCGTTTGTATTCAACGGCGAAACCCTCACCGACAACGACATCGCAACCTCACAGCCTTGGACGGCAAACGATATCGAGGGTGACTACGAGATTATTATCCATCCTTACAAACTCGACCATAATAACATGCAGGAGTCCACACCCGTACAGATTCACCTCGATGCCGACGGTACGGTGAGCGGAGCATATACTGGTACTTGGAAATTCTCGCAGAGTGGTAAATCCTATATCCAGATTAAACTTGGTTCTACGACATACTATGGTGTAGTAAGCGAACAGACCGTTCAAGGAACAAACGATAAACTTCAGACCCTGACCAGCAATGTAAAGGCACTTTGTTTCTCTGCAGTTGCGTCAAGTGGTGTGCCTGTATGGGGCCACAAGTGGCAACCGCAGTATGCTATTGCCTACAACTACAACCAGCACAGCAGCGTCGAACTGAAGACTAATTCTACAGTAAAGTCGAACATCACCATTATGTTCGATCCTGAGCATGGTGCTGACATCGAATGGACATCGTCCAATCCTGAAGTTCTGTCTGAAACCGGAAAATATAATCCGGGTGATACAGACCAGTCCGTAGATATGAAAGTGCGCCTCTCTGCAGGCGACTACTATTGGGAGAAGGCATATACTGCAAATTGTCTTGCTGCTACGGAGGTTACAGGCGATCCGTACTCTGGTCTCGTGGCATACTACAACTTCGACGAGAAACCAGTTAAGAATCAGATGAACAGTTCGCAGACGGCAACCCTCTCACGCTCTAGCCAACCTACGTCGGCTCCTACGCTTGAGACAGACTACAACCGTTTCGGACAGGTAATTCACCAGTACTTCGGAGCCAACGGCTATAACAGCTACGCACGTATGTCGAATCCATTGAAAGATGCCAGCGACCTCGATGGCTTCACAGTCAGTCTTTGGGTGTATCGTTACGATGCGGAAAACTATTACGATGACTTCTGGGCATTTTTCGCATTTTTCAATTCTGCGATTTCTTCAGCAAATGGTCCGCGTCTCTTCTTCACAGGCAACAGCTATCTCGGTTTCAATGATAACAATGATAACTGGTTCGATGTCAATCACCCCGAAACAAAGAAGATAAAGCAGATAGACGAAAAGACTTGGCGTCTGATTACAGTTACCTTCTCAAAGGAAGACGGCTACATGATATATCGTGACGGAAAGAAATATATATCTATCTACCTGATGTATACAGGCAGCGTAGCAGCAAGCGAATTCGACTGGTCGAAGGTTACCGACTTCGTCAGCTCCGCTACGTATTTCCATCTCGGTCTCGGTTCGTTCTGGGGCTCTGCCGAGGCTAAGTTCGACGACCTGATGATTTACGACCGTGCACTCTCTGCCGAAGACGTTGCCGGACTCTATTCTATTCTCAGTCGTGTGAACTCGTTCGACGACGGAAGTTTCGCAACCGGTATCGACAGTGAGATAGCCGACATTCCTGCTGAGGCTCCTAAGGGCATCTTCGACCTCATGGGTCGCAAAGTTCTGGCTCCTGAGAAAGGCATCTACATCGTTGACGGAGTAAAGACTTGTTTCAAGTAAAAAATTGCAGATTCAGAGCATCCTTGCTTTTACTCTTATGTCGCTCTGATTCGACGTCTCAGGCACTCTGAAATTCCAAGCGCTTAGAATTTAAGTTTCAAGCGCTTGGAATTTTATTTCTAAGCGCTTAGAATTTCAGCACGGCAGGCGCGCCCCCAAAACGATGCAGAAGAGTAGGGGAGACACCGCTGTTTTACGGTGGTTTTATTCGAATCTCGTTTCTTTGCTTTGCATTTATTAAGATATAAATTATTTGTGTTCGCAAACAACTGTTAATTTCAATCCGCAAGTGAAATATCTAATCTAAAAATTTGTTTAGAAATCTAATTTGCAGTTTCTTTGCATTCGAATGTATGGTTCAGAGCATCGATTTGGCCAAATGTTGGTGCGACGGGCTTTACTTTAAACCAACCTTTTTAGTTTATCAATTAACCGAGTCCCTTGCAGGGCTCAAAATGTGTTTAGAAAAGAAATTAATCTTTCTAATATTATTATGTCTTACAAAATTAAACGGAAAACACTGCGCAATCACCTTCTGATAGGAGGTGCGCTAGTTGCTGCAAGTTTTGGCGTATTTTCTTGTTCGGACAAGTATGACTTAGACTCAGACAAGTCTCAACCGACGGGTCTGAACAGTATCTATGGATACTTGGAACAGCAGGGAAACTACACAAATTACTTGCGACTGATCAATGATCTTGGTGAGGCAGAAGTGCTTAACCAAACAGGTAGTAATACTGTGTTCCCGGCAGACGATGCTGCTTTTGCACAGTTCTTTGCGAACAACCCATGGAAGGTTTCGAGCTATGAGAGTTTGACTCTGGCTCAGAAGAAGCTATTGCTTTATTCTTCCATGCTCTCCAACCCTTTCTCAACCTCAATGCTTTCTACGGCAGAGGGTCCTATCAAGGGTGAGGTGTTCCGTCGTTCATCTTCAGTAACAATCTACGACTCTGTACTCGTGGTTCCGAACAGCGACCCGGAGGGCATCATGCCTGAGACAGAGCGTTTCGACCAGCTGCGTAAGAGTACGACTCGTACCAGCACCGTCTTGTTCGACGACCAGTCTCAGACGAATCCGCTGATTCACTTCAACGCTCAGTTCTTGACAGCTAACAAGATTCTGACCGATGACATTGACTTCATCTATGCGAAGTGGCTCGGTAAGTCGAAGCGTGGCGAGGAAGACGTGTATGTAAACAACACAAAAGTTGTCGAACCTGACATCTTCTGTAAGAACGGTTTCGTTCATCGTGTTGATGAGGTTCTTCTTCCTTTGGACAACTTGGCTGAGACCATACGCAAGACTAACAGAACCAAACTGTTCAGTGGTATTGTCGAGCGATTTGCTGCTGTAGCTTATAGTCGCGACCTGACCGATGCGTACAATAACAGTAAGGGCACCAATTACGACTCAGTATTCATCAAGCGTTACTATTCCGACCGCTCTTACGGTTCAACAGCTGCCGGTACAGATGCCGACAAGGCATTCGACCTTGATAAGGACGATCGTGCACTCAACGGTTCGTTGATTTTCGACCCGGGATGGAACGGTATGTACCCGCAGATGACTGCGAAGGGTAACGACCCGATGATGGAGGATATGATGGTAATGCTTGTACCGACCAACGAGGCTCTCAAGTCATGGTGGGACGAGGGCGCAGGTCTTGATATCCATACTTTCTATGCACCAGGCGAGACTGATACAAAGGCAGGTCTGAAGAAAGTTCCTGAGAGTGTACTTGCGAAGCTTGTCAATGCCGGTATGTTGACTCCGTTTACTACTACCATTCCTTCTAACTTTGACAACATCCTCGACGATGCCAACATGAAGCTGGGTATTACCGAGGGTGATATCGATAGCGTCATGCTTACCAGCAACGGTCTGATATACTTGACTAACAGGGTGTTCTCACCGACTGACTACCGTTCAGTCCTCAGTCCTGCTGTCATCGATACAATCCGTTTCAGTATGATTCAGAATGCAATCGAATGTCTGAAGTATGAGGCATACCTCAACTCAATGGTATCACATTATACATTCCTCCTGCCTGAGAACTCAGCTATGGAAAACTATGTTGACCCTGTGTCGTTCTACTACCAGACACCACAGATGTGGAAGTTCGGACTTGATAGGAGCAAGGCAGTAGGCAATCGTCTCTCGGTTGGAGTATATAACTGTGAAATTGACGACGCTGGTAATCCTACTCCTTTAACAGCTAAGCCCGCCAGGACTTTGACAGGTGCAAGTGAAACTCATATAAAGGACCGTCTGGAAGAAATTCTCGACAACCTGATTATTACTGAAGATTATTCTCCAACCAAGCAGTTCTACAGGACAAAGGGTAATACCTTCGTACAGATTATTCCTTCTAAAACTGTAAGCGGAGTGGATGTATATGCTACATGGCAGAAAAACTATAATACTCCGATCAGTATTATCGACAATGCCGAGAACCATTTCAATAAAGACAACGGTTCTACTTACATTGTTGACAGAATGCCTATGGGCGGTAGAAAATCGGTTGCAGCTACATTGGCTGATATTTCTGATTTCTCCGACTTCCTTTGGGTTCTTGAAAACAGTGGAGCACTCAGCAAACTGGATACAAAGGATAGCTGGGTAGCTGGTGACCAGAATTATGGTAACCTGCTCAACGAAAAGCCGAAGGGAGCTATCGGTGCTGAAGATGCAACAAGTAGCAAGAAGGTTACATACCTCCTCAACAACTATCATTATACAATGTATGTTCCGACTAATGCAGCTATGGCTCAGGCATTTGCCGACGGTCTGCCCGATGCTACAGCAATAGCTGAGGCTGAACAGAAAGATATAGACGAAGGTATTGGAAGTGGTGATCCCGCATCCCATGTCGATTCTCTTAAAGAGGTATTGCTCGACTTTGTGAAGTATCACATCCAGGACAACTCTCTCTTCGTTGACGAGGGCTTTGCATCAGGTTATTACGAATCAGGAAAGACCGAGCTCATCAAATCTACAACTGTTGACGAGACAACAGGCGAGATGATATGGGACGGTACATACTCTCCGGGTCGTCCATACAAGTTGGAAGTTACAGTCACTCCAAGCGGTATTTCTGTCAAAGATAAGATGGGTAACACACGCCATGTGGTTACTTCAGACGGAATTTATAATCTGATGGCTCGTGAATATTGGAGTGAAGGTGGTAAGGTGACAACCAATCCATATACTACGGTACTGAACAACTCATCGTTCGTTGCTATCCATGCAATCGACGGTCCTCTCTACTTTGATACTCCAAATCAGTTCAAATACGAGTATAAGAAACTTTACATAGATACTTCTGCAGCTAAACGTCGTAAATAATCTATATCATGAAGAAAATATTATCAATCCTAATGCTGATTGCGTGTGTTTGCACCAGTGCAAATGCGCAAGTTAAAGCAGGCGATATTGTAAGTGGTCAGATTTGGGACGATCTCGAACCTCTGATGATGGTTAACGTTGTCGAAATTGACCATAACAACCGTATCGTTGCAGCGGGAACTACCGATATCAACGGTAACTTCTCGTTCAAAATCGTGAGTCCTAAAGATAAGATTCGTATATCTTATATAGGTTGTGAGACAAAGATTCTTCCTATCACCAAGCGCTCGTTCGGTAAGATTGTACTTACCAACCAGACTCAGTTGAAGGAAGTAGTCGTAAAGGCAGTCAAGAAGACTCAGACTTCGGGTCTGTCTATTCCTGTGACGGAAATCTCTGTAGCACAGCAGACTATCGACATGAAGGAATTCGAAGGTCTCGCAATGACCAGTGTCGATGAGGCTCTGCAGGGACGTATCTCAGGTCTGGATATCGTTGCCAACTCTGGTAACCTTGGTTCCGGTACTACAATGCGTCTGCGTGGTGTCAACACCATCAACGGTAATGCCGACCCTCTTATCGTAGTAAACGGAAACGTCTTCTCAACCGACGCTAACGAGAACTTCGACTATACCAATGCCAACGAGGAAAAGTTCGCTGAACTTCTGAATGTAAACCCTGAGGATATCGAGTCAATCTCCGTCCTCAAGGATGCTGCCGCTACGGCCATCTGGGGTTCTCAGGGTGCAAACGGTGTAATCGAAATCCGCACTAAGCGTGGTGCACGTGGTAAGACAAAGATCAACTACTCTTACCGTTTCACAGGCAGCTGGCAACCTAAGGGTTACAAACTGCTCAACGGTGACGACTACACCATGTACCTTAAGGAAGCATACTTCAACACAACCCAGAACGCAGAGTTCGCTACTCCGGGTAAGGCAAACTACATCCCTGAAATCGGTTACAACAAGGAATTCTCAGAATATGAGATGTACAACAACAATACCGACTGGGTAGATGCCGTTTCACAGTTCGGACAGAACCATCAGCACTATATCGCTCTTACGGGTGGTGGTGAGAAAGCAAACTTCCGTATCTCAGGTGGTTACGACCATGCTACCGGTATCGTTATCAAGCAGGTACTCGACCGTTTCACTACACGTGTAGCTCTCGACTACTTTGTCAGCGACCGAATCAAGGTAAGTTCAAACTTCGACCTTACTCATACCAAGAACCAGAAGAACTATCAGTATGGCGGTAAGGACCTTATGGCTATAGCACAGATTAAGATGCCTAACCTTTCCATCTATCAGCAGGACGCCAACGGTAACGAAATAGGTGAGTACTACACAATGAACCCGTATCTTACTGCTGCACAGGCTGGTTACAATGCTGCATCCGGTATGCATCCTAATCAGAGAGACCTGTTGAAAGACCAATACGGTCTTCCTAACCCGGTAGCCATTGCACACCAGGCAAAGCGTGACTGGACAGAACTCAAGCTCTCTCCTGAGTTCATCCTGGCATACGACATCCTCGGTACTGAAGCTGATCAGACACGTCTGAAGTATGAAGGACAGATCATATTCGACATCTACAGTCGTGGTGAGGATACTTACTTCCCAGGTTCGCTCATTGCAACCAACTGGTCTTCTTCCGATACTTATAATGCGGCAGAATCCTACTCGTATAAGCAGCATGGACTTTCTACCCGTCACTCTCTGACATTTACTCCTCACTTCAAGAACGAAGACCATAGTCTCTTGGCAATGGTACGCTACCAATATACTAACGGTACGTCTTCCGCACAGACAAACGGTCAGAAGTGGCTTCCTACAGTCGATGGAATCACATCACCGCTTGCAGGAGGTATTCCTACTTCATTCAGCACAGGTGCCGGTGAATGGAAATCACAGTTCTTCCTCTTCCAGGTACACTACGCATACAAAGGACGATACATCTTCGATGCTACTCTGCGTCGCGATGCATCTACAAAGTTCGGTCCGTCAAGCCGTTGGGGTAACTTCCCTGGTCTCTCTGCCCGTTGGAACATCAGCGACGAACCTTGGATGAAATGGGCTGAAAACTGGCTCTCCATGCTTTCTATCCGTCCGGGTTGGGGTATCGTAGGTAACCAGCCGGGTGGTGAAGGATGGTACTACTCCAAGTATTCCACAGGCTCCAACTACCTCAGCTCTTCATCGGTTATTCCGTCAAACATTCGTCTGGCTGACCTGAAGTGGGAAAAGACTGAAACCTTCAACCTCGGTTTCGACTTCGGTTTCCTCGACGGAAAGATTGATGGTGACCTCTCTATCTATACTAAGAAGACAACCCAGCTGCTCAACACAAATGGACGTTATAAGATTCCATCATCTTCCGGTTTCAACGCACTCGACGTGAAGAACGAGGGTAAGATGCGAAACAACGGTTGGGAATTCAACATCAACGGACACAAGATTATCAGTGCAGGCAAATTCTCCGTTGACTTCAACATTACATTCGCTAACTCACGTAACAAGATTCTTGAGATGGACGAAACCCTTCTCGAAGGATATAACGAAGAGTTCGGATTCAGAAACGGTCAGTACCTCTCACGCGTTCAGCTCAACAACCCGCTCGGTTCCATCTACGGATTCCGTTCAAAGGGTGTTTATGCTTACTCAAGTCTTCCACGCGTACGCGACCGTGCAACAGGTGTTGAATCATACGTAGATATGGATATGGCAGACATCGACAAGTCAAAGTACATCATTCTCGAAAACGGTGGTAAGAACGCACCTGTAGTACGTACTCCAAACGGCGACGTAGTTTACAACGCTTCTGGTACACCAAAGAAGATGTATTTCGACTACAATGGTGGTACACGCTATGAATTCCAGGGTGGTGATGCAATCTACGATGATGTTAACCGAGACGGTAGCATCGACGAACTCGATATCGTTTACCTCGGCAGTACATTGCCAAAGCTGACCGGTGGTTTCGGTGTTAAGTTCAACTATGGTCCTCTCTCACTCAACCTCCAGTTCAACTACCGTTATGGTAACAAGTTGCTCAACTATGCTCGTATGAACCTCGAGAACATGTCGAACAACAACAACCAGTCACAGGCTGTTAACTGGCGTTGGCATGCAGAGGGTGATCAGGCGTTGCTCCCACGTGCCGCAACATCGCAGACAGGTGTTAACACATACAACTACCTCGGATCTGACCGCTTCGTTGAGGATGGTTCATTCCTCCGTCTCAACTACGCTCAGCTCTCATACACATTCACTCCTCAGTCGTTGAAGAAGTTGGGTATCTCACAACTCCGCTTCAACCTTATAGCTAATAACGTATTCTGTATAACGAAGTACTCCGGTCCGGAACCGGAACGTCCACAGGCAGGTTTCGCTCCTGCATCGGATAGTGGTAACACACCGCGTGCAAAGTCGTTTACAGTAGGTGCATCAATAACTTTCTAATAGTTTAATAGATATGAATTACATTAAGAAAACAATAAAGAAAGCTGCATTTTTCATGGTGGCAGGACTCGGTTTAAGTTCTTGCTCGATGGATCTTCTGCCGCTCAATGAGGTAGTTCTTGAAAACTACTGGAAGGAAGGCGATGACGTACAGAGCGTGGTAAATTCCTGCTATACAGCAATGCAGTCGAAAGACTATATACAACGTCTTATAGTTTGGGGTGAGTGTCGTTCCGACAATACAACCCCCAACTCATCTGCGGATGCAAATCTGCGTAACATGATGAAGGGTAATCTGAAGACAACAAACCCATGGTGCGACTGGGGAGCATTCTACACAGTCATCAACCGATGCAACACAGTATTGCACTATGCGTCTGAGGTTGCCCAGAAAGACCCTAACTTCACAGAGTCCGACTACAACATCGTAAAGGCAGAAGTGAAATTCATGCGTGCCTTCAGTTATCTGACTCTTATCAAGACATTCCAGAACGTACCGTTCGTATTGGAGCCGTCAATCGATGATACTCAGTTCTACAGAGTAGGGCAGACATCGTTCAATGAAATTCTGACAGCTCTCATCAACGATATTGAAGAATGCAAGAACTTCCCACCTATCCGCTATGCAGCAAATCAGCGTTACTATAACACTGGTCGTGTAGCGCGTATGGCGATGTATTCACTCCTGGCAGAACTCTATCTGTGGCGTGCTTCCGATGCATCAGCCGATGTGTCTTCGCGTCAGTCTGACTACCGTGCATGTATTTCCTGCTGCGACTATATCCTCAATATTAAGATTGCGCAGTTCAAGGAAAACAACTACATTAACGACAACGACGGACAGTCAATTAAACTTGAGTCTGTGTGCGACCGCGACCATGTATATACCACATATGGCATTCCTTTGTTGAAGGAAGCTGATGGTTCTACACCTCCTTCTACCGGTCCTTTGGCTACAAATACAATCTTCGGCGACGGAAACTCTTTCGAGTCCATGTACGAGATTACCTTTGTAAGGAATCAGGACAAGAACTTCGGTGTCGGCGAGATGTACGGCGGTTATGCTAAAGAAGATGCAACTTCGACAGTCAAACTCGTCCTTGCCGATCCTAACATCATCAGTACTACTCCGACAGCCATCACATTCGACAACACAAAGCTGTTCTCTGTGACATCCGACTTCCGCTCACAGGCTCCGTTCTACTATACCGACGGCAGTGGCTCACAGTCTATATATAAATATGTATTGTCGCAGAACATGGCAGCTTCCAGTTCAACCACCTCCACTTATGGCAGGTTGGGTAACTCCGTTAACTCATACGTGAAGCCGACTGCAGACCAGCAGGAACTTTATCTGCGCTCAAAGGAGGGCCAGTCGGAGAACTGGATACTCTATCGTCTCTCAGAGGTAATTCTGTTCCGTGCTGAGGCAGAAATCGCACTTGCCGGTACGATGACAGGCGACTCTGACGGCAGTCCTGCTACGGCAACAGCCGGATTCACTGGTTATCACAACGGTGCAGATCTCGGTAGTGCAGGCGACCTCTATGCCGATGCATTCAATCTGATATCTGCGGTATATTGGCGTTCAAACCCATCTGCAATCAATATTACCAGTGCATTGCTTCCTAAAATTACAAACTTCACCACTTACGGTGACTATATGACACTGCTCATGAATGAGCGTCGTCGTGAGTTCCTCTTTGAGGGCAAGCGTTATTACGACCTTGTGCGTCAGGCACGTCGCAATGGCAACACTGCAAACTTCGCCGCTGCCCTCACATCGAAGTACGGAGATGCATCAAAGGCAATCCTGATTAAGATGTCTAATATGGATTTCATGTACATGCCAGTTGCTAGATCACAGATGAAGGTTAACCCGAATCTGCATCAGAACTCATGCTATCTTGATGAAGAAGAATCAGTTAAAAACTAAAGCCTTATGAATATATTAAATTTCAAACATTTTGCTGTTGCCGTCCTGTCATGTGCGGCATTACAGTTCGGACTTGTAAGTTGTTCCGACGACCCAGGCGTCGAGAACTACTACACAAGTACGTCTCAGTATGCTACTGACTACCTCATGGCTAATGGGCAGTTCAGTGAGTACACAAAGATACTCGAGCGTGCAACCGGTGAGAAGGGTACACTGCGTCTCCTTCAGCTTCTGGGTTCTTATGGCTCATATACTGTATTTGCTCCTACTAACGATGCTGTATATACATACCTCGCAAGTAAGGGTGTTTCATCAGTTGAAGAACTGTCAAAGGAAGACTGCGACACCATCGCACTCAACTCTATTATTGAGAATGCCTACTTCACAACCGACGTGAACAATGGTACATATCCTCAGACCAACATGCTCGACCAGTATCTGACTATCAGCAGTGATTCAGATACAGTCTCTGTTCCCGGACAGGTTCTGTTGGCAATGACCATCAATAAGGAAGCTTTGATTATCCATGCTGACGACTCAGTGTCTAACGGTGTAGTTCACACTATCAACAAGCTTATCTTTACAAGTACGGAATTCATTTCCGACTTCCTTGACAATGATGAGAACTGTACACTCTACAATGCAGCACTGAAGGCAACAGGTGTCAATGAACTCCTGAAAGACTATATCGATCCGACTTATTCTGTTGGTTCCGACTCTATCGACTGGACCAACGATGCACTCGTGATGCCTACCGCTGTAGAGTATGATAACGTGGCATATCCCGAAAAGCGTTTCTTTAAGTTCACGATGTTTATCTGTACCGACAAGGTTCTGAAAGAGAAGTACAATATCACTACTCTCGACGACCTGCGTGCGAAAGCACATGAACTCTACGACCCGGTATATCCGGATGATAAGAACATTACAGATGAGAGAGACCGCAGAAATGCACTCAACCGTTTCATCTCTTATCATATCCTCAACCGTTATGCCGACTACTACAAACTCACCTGTGTAGATGGTCCTAACTCAACGCTTGCAGTCAACTGGAACCGTCGTAAGTGGGATATCTCCGACTGGTACGAGACCATGATGCCATACTCTATCCTTAAGTGCTCATACCCGAACGGTTCTCAGGCAGGTCTTTATATAAACCGCCGTGGTGTACAGTCAAGAGCTGATGAACGTGGTGTATTCGTTCGTGGAGCAAAGGTTACTCCCGAAGGCAACATGGGCATAAGCACAAATAAGTGTCTGAACGGTATCTACCATTACATCGACGATATCATTGCATACGACCAGAACACTCAGCAAGTTGTATTGAACGAGCGTATGCGTATCGATGCCTCTACACTCTCACCTGACTTCATGAACTGTACAAGTATAACCGGTTCTCCTGCACGTGGATGCTACACCAGGACTACTAACGAGAATGGTAAGTACGGTACTGGGGATGCTACCAGCAACCACAACAACAAGCAGACATGTCTCGGTTTCAAGGCAGGTTTCGTAAAGAACTTCAAATACGACAACAACACACACCTCCACGTTCGTCCACGTACACTTCATTTCTGGTCATATCAGGGCGATGAGGTTACCATCCTCGGTATATTCGACTTCTCAGTTAAGATTCCACCAGTACCGGCTGGTACATACGAGGTTCGACTCTTCACTTGCGTTGCTTTTGATAACCGTGGTATCATCCAGGTTTACATTGACGACATTCCTCAGGGCATTCCGTTCGACATGCGTCCAGGTGGTGTGGCACTCTTCGGTTGGAAGAGCGATGACGCCCTTGGTGATGAAGATGCCGTTGCATCATTCGACAAGTCAATCCACAACCTCGGATGGATGAAGGGACCGATACTTCTCAGCTACTTCTGAAACCGGAGGTAACCAGGGAACTTGCTTCCGCGATGCTCCAAATACCATTCGTAAGGTACTCGGTACATTCGTGAGCGACGGTAAGACCGACCACTACCTGCGATTCCAGCAGAAACTGAAGTCAACTTCGAACGCAATGAACTTTGACTTTTTGGAGATTTGTCCAAGCTCAGTATATAACAACGAATACTACGCAGAAGACAGATGGTAATAACGTTTAGCGAAAAATACAATATTATGAAAAATAGCATAAAAAATACATTGCGCACGGGTGCTGCCGCTGTTTTCGGTTTGATGGCGTTGTATGCTTGTTCCGACGATCGGAACAGTCACTTCAACGACGGTTCGGCATACGAGGCTACAGCTACACAACCATTCGACGGCACAGCCATGCAGGCACTGGAAGAGGAAGCATCCGACTTTGCTGAGATTGTAAAAGCAGTAGGATTCGACGTCTATCTCAACTCATCCAGTTCATTTACAATATGGGCTCCGGCAAACGGCACCTTCAATAAGGATAGTGTTCTTAATGTGCTCTCAACTAGCAAAGACCTTGTTCTGAAGCAGTTCGTACAGAACCATGTTGCACGCTACTCAGTTCCATTGGATCTTGAGTCGCACCATATCAGTCTTCTCAACGGCAAGGGTTTCATCATGACCAGCAAATCACAGCATAAGATCGGTGATGTGAACATAAGCTCGAAGAATAATATCAGATGTAACAATGGTATTCTCCACATCCTCGAAGGTAATCTCCCATTCCAGAGCAACATCTTCGAATTCATCGAGTTGGAGTATCTCAAATCCACGAATCCTACCAAGGAAGATATCTCTCTGTATGCATATCTGAAGACAGCAGACAAGGATTCACTCGACGAGTCTCGTTCCATCTATCGTGGATACGATGCTTATGGTAACAAGCTTTGGGTCGATTCCGTAGTATGGCGTAACAACACCATCCTTCGCGACTTCAACGCCCTCATCTACGAAGAGGACTCTAACTACATTGCTCTCGTTCCTTCGGTTGAGGCATATCAGGGAAGATACAACGAAGCTCTTCCGTATCTGAAATATAACCCATCGATGGACAAAGGACTCGAATACAAGCGTACCGACTCTCTGACAAACAGCTACGCTAACCGCTTTGCTATGACCGACCTCTTCTACAGCCGCAATATGAACGAGTCATGGGAAGACTCTCTGATTTCTACCCAGTACTTAAAGTATAGCTGGCCCGACCACCTTTACTATCGTAAGGAACCTGCAAACCTTCCTGACGACAAGACTGTCAACGACATCCTTGCCAAGGTTGGTGTTGCCGACTCTATCGTATGCTCTAACGGTATTGCATACCGCTTCAACGAGTATCCTTTCGATATCTACGAGCAGTTCCTCAAGAAAATCAATATGAACACCTTGAGTCTTCGTACCAACTATATAAGTCCGGAAGAGAAAATCAAGGGTTCTGAGGTGCAGGTTACCAAGAACGTCGGTGACCCCGACTATCAGTCAGGTATTTTTTCTGTGGTAATCTACGAAACAGATGAGGAAGGTGAGCGTGTAGAAGACGAAAACGGAAATCCTATAATAAAGGAGAATATAATGCAGAATTATTCATATATCTACGTTCCGGCATCATCTAAGGTAAACACTTACATCGGATTCAACGTTCCAAACAACTTCTCCGGTAAGTACGACATCTATGTTATTACCATGCCAATATGGTTCTATAAGATGGAAGCAGAAGGTCTTATACCGACTAACAAGAAAGCTTATAACTTCCGTGCGTGGATGTGGGAGAAAGATGAATCAGGCAACTATCCGAGCGGTGGTATTGTCATGAAGGACGACGAAGGCAAACAGATATTCACGACTCCCGAACCTGTCGACATTCGTAATATCCGCGATACCACCTATATAGGATCATACGAATTCAAGTATGCATACTATGGTGAAAACGAACCGGGTGTAATCCTCCAGATTGCTACAGTTGTCGGCACAAGTCAGCGCGACAAGTATTCATACGACATGATGTTCCATGGAATCGTATTGAAGCCGCACAGAGAAGACATTACACCGGCAGCAAAGAAGCATCCGCTCAAAACGTACTCAGTTCCTGTCAAAGGTACTGCAACTTTAGGTAAAGGAATAAAAAAAATTTTAAAACGATAAGACTATGCAACACTTCAATAAAATCGGAATAGCAGCATTGATGTTCCTCGCAGGAACAGCACTACCTATTGTTGCACAAGAGCAGACAGAATCTGAAGAAGTTGCTGAAGCACCAGCTGCACCTAAAAAGAAGGTGAAGAATGTGAAGAAGTACCCAACCATTGCGGTTGCAGGTAAAGTCTTCGATGCAGCTACAGGCGAACCCCTTGCCGGTGCTCAGATTCAAGCATACAACAATATGCGTTATACAGCGATGACCGACGAAGACGGTTCGTTCGTAATCAACGTACCCGAGTTCATTACTTCAATCGCCGTACGACTTGAAGGTTACAACCTGAATCGTACTCCACTCAACGGACGCACCGAAGGTGTAGATGTATATCTTCGTTCCGACATCTTCAAGAACGACTATCAGGCAGTGACCACAGGTTCTCATTCTGCCTATGCCGACAGATTCGAATCAACCAACGCAATCACAATTGACGAAGAACTCCAGAACAAGCTCGGAGGTGATATCCACACCATCTTCCGCAGTGCAAATCCGGGACAGGGTTTGGCAATGTTCATCAATGGTCTCAACTCGCTCAATTCTAATGCGATGCCACTTGTCGTTCTCGACGGAGTCATCTTCGACCAGATGTACGACACAGAGATGCTCCACAACGGCTACTTCAACAACCTGCTTCAGGCCATCAACATCTACGACATCGAAAGCGTAGAAGTCCTGAAAAACGGTACAGCCATCTATGGTGCCAAAGCAGCTAACGGAGTCATCCTCATCCGCACTAAGCGTTGCCGCTCAATGGCTACACGCATCGATGTCAACATAAGCGGTGGTGTCAGCTTCCGTCCGAGCACAATGAACATGATGGGTGCAGAGGAATACCGTTCCTTCGCTTCCGACCTGCTCGGTACTACCGACACCAAACTCACCGACTTCAAGTTCCTCAATCCTAATCCTAACTATTATTACTACAACATGTACCATAATAATACGAACTGGAAGGATGAGGTTTACAAGAAAGCAGCATGGGATCAGCACTACGGCATCGCCATCCAAGGTGGTGACGACGTAGCAGCCTACAACCTCTCAGTAGGATACATGGACTCAAGGTCTATCCTCAAGAAGAACGACATGCAGCGTTTCAACATCCGCTTCAATACCGACATCAACTTCAACCAGTGGTTCTCGGCACAGTTCGATGCCAGCTACACCAACGTCACCAGAAACCTGCGCGACGACGGTCTGTCATCTACCTTCGAGATTCCTTCAACGGCTTCTCCAGGCTTCCTCTCCTTGGCTAAGGCTCCGTTCCTGTCACCTTACGACTTCGCAACCGACGGAACTCAGACATCATTCATCGCCGATGCCGACACATATCTCGATGAGATACTCGGTAAGGGTAAGTCTTCACTTGCCAACCCTACAGCAATACTCGAGAACGGTGAGGCAAAGAACAAGAACCACAGCGACTGTACGATGATCAACATCGCCATCGCACCTAAGTGGCAACCTACAAAGAACTTCTGGCTGTCCGACCGCTTTGCTTACACAATGCAGAGTTTCGACGAGGCATATTACACACCTATCAAGGGTATGCCATCATATCTGAAACCAGGTAACCAGTACACAACTGAAAACTCCAAGTATTCGGTATTCACACGTCACAACTCAGTATTCAACGACCTCCGTGCCGATTGGACTATCCTTCCTGACGGAGCTCACCACGTCGATGTATTCGGTGGTTTCCGTTTCATGAACGACACCCACAACGGCTCATACCTCATCGGTGATAACACAGGTAACGATAAGACACCTAACAACTCTTCCGGTCAGGGCAACAAGGAGACACGTGGTCTCGACGTATCTTGGCGTACACTCGCATACTATGCAAACGTCAACTACAACTTCCAGGAGAAGTACTACCTCCAGGGACAGCTCTCAGTTGAGTCCTCTTCACGTTTCGGTAAGCAGACCGACGGAGGTGTGAAACTCTTCGGAGTGCCTTGGGGAATCTTCCCATCCATCCAGGGTGCATGGGTAATCTCCAACGAGAAGTTTTTCCGTCCTAACAAGGGTGTCAACATGCTGAAACTCAACGTCGGATTCGAATCAGTCGGAAACGATGCCATGGACAACAGTGCCACACTTACCTACATGGCAACATCACCTCTGTTCACCAACACCGCTACATCTATCGGTCTGGCTAACATCGGTAACCCGAAACTCCGTTGGGAAACTACCAACCGCTTCAATGCAGGTCTCGAAGGTAACTTCCTCAACAACCGACTCAACGTTAAGTTCAACTACTACCTCTCAAAGACCAACAACCTCATCTCACTCGGTACTCTTGCATACGTTGCCGGACTTTCCGACTACACCTATCTCACCAACGACGGTTCACTCAAGAACTCAGGATTCGACTTCTCTCTCCTCGGAAAGATCGTCGATCGTCGCAACTTCAAGTTCGATGCAGGTGCCAGCATAGGTCACTACCGTAACAAGCTCGTTTCTCTGCCTGAGGGTAAGGACAGCTTCACAACCGACATGTACGGTGGAACTATCCTTTCTGAGGTAGGTCGTCCGGTAGGAGTCTTCTACGGCTTCAAGACCGACGGAGTATATGCTACATCCGAACAGGCAGCAGCCGACGGCAAATATATTGTCAACTCGGGCAACAACGTTTACTTCAAGGCCGGCGACACCAAGTTCATCGACCAGAACAACGACGGTAAGATTGACTATGAAAATGACAGGGTAGTGATAGGCGACCCGAACCCCGACTTCTTCGGAACATTCACACTCCATTTCAACATTCACCAGCGCATCGATATCACAGCCAACTTCAAATACTCAGTCGGCAACGATGTATATAACTACCAGCGTGCACTGCTTGAAAATGGTTCTATGTTTATCAACCAGACAAAGGCTGTCAACCGTCGTTGGACATCTGAAGGACAGGTTACCGACGTTCCTCGTGCTACCTACCTCGACCCGATGGGCAACAGCCGCTTCTCCGACCGTTGGATTGAAGACGGTTCATTCCTGAAACTCAAGAACATCACAGTTTCATATCAGGTTCCTATTCGCAACGAATACATTCAGGGACTCACCATATGGGCTGCTGCTAACAACCTCTTCACACTCACACGCTATCTGGGTACCGACCCTGAAGTGTCATGTGGAAACGCAGTCTTGATGCAGGGTATCGACGCAGGATATCTGCCTGCCGGACGCAGTATCAACCTCGGTGTAAAGATAAACCTCTAAACCACCTCCCAACAAACTCTGAAAAAACTCACAATTATGAAAATAAAATCAATCATAGCATTTGGATTGCTTCTGCTCGGAGTCGGAGCAGCCACTACATCGTGTGAGGACATGATGACGCCTGACAACAAGCTTGTCACCACCGATTTTGCTCCTCAAGACACCCTGTATCAGATGATGGGTATCATAAAGCGCATGCAGAAACTTGCCGACCGCACCGTACTGCTCGGTGAGGTAAGAGCCGACCTCGTTGATGTTGACCAGGCCCATTCGTCTGCTGATATAAAAGAACTCGGAAACAACGATGTTTCCACTACCAACGTATATAACTCTCCTGCCGATTACTACGCTGTCATCAACAACTGTAACATCTATCTTGCATACGTTGACTCACTCTTCCAGGTATATGGCGACTACTACTACCGCAAGGAAGTCATCGCAGCCAAGTGTTTCCGTGCATGGTGCTACCTCGAACTCGCGAAAATCTACGGTGCAGTTCCATTCTTCACCCATCCGATTCTCACACCCGACGCAGCAGAAAGCGCACTTGCTCAGCCAAAGGCAGACATGCTTACCATCCTCGACTTTGCCATCGGCGACCTCGCTGATTATGCAAAGACAGAATCCGAGAACGGTACAGTACGTCCAAGCTACGGATACACATGGAACAACACCTTCTCCGGTCGTAGCCTCTTCATTCCGTTCCGCGTGATGCTTGCCGAACTCTACCTCTGGCGTGGTTCCTACAAGGGCAAGGCAGCCGGAAAAGAAGACTTTATCAATGCCGTACGTATGTACCACGACTACCTCACCTACCCGGGCGAGGAGAAATCAGTAGAGTACGACGCATGCGAATGGTACAGTAACGATTGGAAGCAGCTCAACGGTCAGATGAACTACGGCGACCACTACTCAGCTCGTTCCAAGGAAGACTACTATGCCGGAGTGCTCCCTCTCGACACAGCTGCTTACTTCGGATACACTACCGACCTGCGTGCCATCTTCAACTCTACCATCTCCAACTACTACTATCCGGCACTCGTTCCGTCTGCTCGTATGAGCAACATATCCAAGGCACAGGACTATGCATTCCTTACCTATAAGATGGGTACCGGTGTTGCAGGCGATACAGTCTTGACTTATGCCAAGAAAGACGCAGCTGCTTTGGGTGGCGAACGCAGAGTGGGCGACCTCCGTCTCAACGCTATTTACATTGACCGTTCAAACGTGAGCGAGTCTAAGTACAACGCCAAAGTCAACTCTGTAAAGCAGTACATTGTTAAGTGGACAGAAGGTAACACATCTCTGTCTAACGACAACCGTCAGCGTTACATCTTCTACTACACTACCAACATGCTCTATCTCCACATGGCAGAGGCACTCAACCTCGCAGGCTATCCTGAGACAGCTATGGCAGTGCTTACCCATGGTCTTTCTTACGAGACACTCAACACATCCTACTACCTCATTCACAACAAGCAGTCCTCTACAGGTGCCGATACCACAATCCAGGTACGAGTTGTGTCCGATGCTGAGTTCGATGACCTCTGTAAAATCAAGACTTACGGTTACACCAACACTACCTCCGACTTCGACGACGACGCTGACAAAGCAGCCAGGGCAAACAACTCGTTCGTAGTTTGGAAGAGCACAGTATTCACCCCTCTCAACAAGTTCGGTTGGTATCGTACACTTGGAACAGAAGGCCGTTGGAGCACAGTATATCGTAGTGTAGATCGCATTCAGATAGGTATCCACTCACTTGGTTCGGGTGATACTGAAAACAATGAGCATTACCGTCTTCTTAATCCTAATGATAATACTAAAACTGGTGGCATCAGTTTTGTAGATATCATTAATAATCTTAAGCAGGGTGGTATTCGTCCGGCAGCTCCTATCGGATGGGCACCGGGTGTTGCAGTACTTTCATTCGACGACTGGAAAAACCATCCTGACAACAAACTGTCCCCCACACAGAAGACCACTGCTAACTACAACAAATACGTAGATTCCTACAATGTTTATCCTAAGCGTGTGGCAGACTATAAGAGCGACTCTACATACCTGCGCTCACCTGCCGTACTCGACAAGTGTCAGGAACGTGTACGCTGGCTCATCCTCGAAGAGGAAGCACTCGAAGGTTCATTCGAAGGAAACCGCTTCTACGACATCCTGCGCCATCAGATGCAGAGTGGAAAAGTCGGCGGTGTCGGTTCTACAATCACAATGCCCGACTCAATCGTGAAACTCTATGGTGCTACTCCAAACATGGAAGGCAAACCATGGTACATCAAACTTCCTGAGCGTTAATCAGCACTACACATTATTTATATATATAGGAGAGTCCCCGAGGCTCTCCTATATTTTTTTTGAAAAGGTGGTGAAACTTTGCAACTTTGAAACTAGCTGGACGAAGTATAAGATGTAAGAGCGATTTTGTTTTATATACACAATAAAAACAAAATTAATGTAGATTTTATTGTCTATAAACAATGGATTTATTATCTTTGCACAAAACCAGGCAAGACGGTTTATGTGCAGGCAAGCTATATTATTGCTGATGACTCTACCCGTGACCGCGAGTTTGGTCCACTGGAGAAGATTCGCGTTGTTGACGCAGCGCAACGAAAACGGCATTACGCATATGTCTCTGAGGACGTTCCTGAAAGAAGGATTGGTTTAACCCTTAAACGGTAAGCTGCTTTACACATTATTTATATATATAGGAGAGTCCCCGAGGCTCTCCTGTATTTTTTTTAAAAACGAAGTGAAACTTTGAAACTTTGAAACTTTGCAACTTTTTAGAAAAAACATTCCGTATTATTTTGCCAGTCCGCAGAAAGTCCGTACCTTTGCACTCGCTTTTCGCAAGAAGGGCACAGAAGAAAGAGTTCTTTGACAGACTGCGACACAAAAATGGAAGACAAT
>CACYGK010000010.1 GCA_902774005.1 uncultured Bacteroidales bacterium
TTCACCGGTAGATGTCGTACCGTCAAGGTCGCACTGGATGGCGTCGTCCCCTACTCCACTGATGGTGACCGTACCGCCCTTCATCTGGAAATACTCCTCGCAGTTGATGCCGTCGCTGACAGCCTTGGTGATGTTCAGCGTAAGATTCTTTATAGTGATATATGATGCCGACTTGATGCCGTGTTTGCAGTTGCCAATGACGTTGAGTGTACCGTTGCCCTGCAGCTGAAGCTGTCCCTTCGAATAGATGCATGCTTTCTGTGAACCGCTGCCGTCGGTGAGGGTGTTGACGGTGTTCTTCTTGGCACTAAGCTGGATGCGCTTGGAGTTGGTGATGTTGATAGCTGCTCCGGAAGGATTGGTAAGTGAGACACCAGCCAGGGAAACCGTACATTTGAACGAACCTCCTAACGTCAAAGAGCCGTCGGACGTGGAACCGCTAAGCTGGCAGGTTATCTGTATTCCACTGGTAGAGAGACACATGGGCACCGCTGATGTCGGCATCGACGTACTGAGCCACGTTACCAGCTATATACACGGTTGCTGAGGATGTGCCGTATTCAACACTCACGAGGTTATTGGTCACTTCGCTGTTATCAACCGTCATGCTGCTGATATCGGAGAGATTGAATGTCTTACCCATGACGGTAAGTGTGGAGCCGTCGGAGTACTCCATATCGCCAGTCTGGGAAGCGGGAAACTGATAGATGACGTTAC
This sequence comes from uncultured Bacteroidales bacterium, assembly GCA_902774005.1. Taxonomy (GTDB): domain Bacteria; phylum Bacteroidota; class Bacteroidia; order Bacteroidales; family Bacteroidaceae; genus Minthosoma. The sequence continues at coordinate 718 of CACYGK010000010.1, forward strand.
CTACTTTGACGTTCAACGTTTGGCCATTGACCATTGAATATTGACCATTGACCATTATTACCAGAAGAAGTATTTTGAATATCTTTTTCATTTCACGGCGATTTTGAAGGTTTCCTTACTATTCTTGACAATGTACATGCCTGCGGGAAGGGACTGACGGGCAGCCTCAACACTGGGGAATGTGCCACAGAATACACCTGCGAGAGAGGTCACTTCGACCCCGGAAGTATCGGTGGATTCGGCGTTTTGTACTTTTGTAACCGCCGCCCCGGTGGTGAAGTACATCTTCGAGAGGTCGGAGAGGGTAAAGCTCTCTGCACCATCATCGGATGTGGCAATGAGAACACCATCGCTGACGGTCAGCGAAAGTGAAGAAACAGAGATAGTTTTCACGATTCCATCGGTGGTTTGGAATGCCACGTAAGGATAATCGTAAAGCTCAGCTGAGGCAGTCTGTACTGCAAGGAGAAGAGCAAAAAAAACTTTTTTCATATAAGTGATAAAGAGTTAAAGCGCTGCAAAGGTAGCGGATAAATATTATTTGTTTTGATGGGAAAAGAATAAAAAAGTTTAAATGAAGAGTGAAAATTTCTTATTAGAGGTGCTTTTTTTGATTATGTCGGAGAAAAAGCGTACTTTTGCACGGTTTTTTTACATTTTATAAAAAGAAAAAATGATAACAATCAGCGATTTGGCCATACAGTTTGGCAAGCGTGTTTTGTATAAGGACGTAAATATCAAGTTTACGAACGGAAATATTTACGGTGTGATTGGAGCCAACGGTGCGGGCAAGAGTACGCTGCTCAAGGCTATCAGCGGAGAACTGGAACCCACGAAGGGTACGGTGACCCTGGGACCTGGAGAGCGACTGAGTGTGTTGTCGCAGGACCACTTTAAGTTTGACGACTGCACGGTAATAAACACCGTGATGATGGGTCACTCGGTGCTGTGGGACATCATGCAGGAGAAAGATGCCTTGTATGCAAAGGCTGACTTCGACGATGAAGACGGCATCAAGGCTGCCGAACTGGAAGAGAAGTTTGCCGAACTGGACGGATGGAATGCAGAGAGCGATGCGGCACAGTTGTTGTCGGGACTGGGTATAAAGGAAGACTTGCACTATAAGCTGATGTCGGAACTGACGGGTAAGGAGAAGGTGCGTGTGATGCTGGCTCAGGCTCTGTACGGTAATCCGGACAACCTGTTGCTTGACGAGCCCACCAACGACCTCGACCTTGACACAGTGGAGTGGCTGGAGGATTTCCTTGCAAACTTCGAGCATACGGTGCTGGTGGTAAGTCACGACCGTCACTTCCTCGATGCCGTTTCAACCCACACGGTGGATATCGACTTCGGCAAGGTGAATATGTTTGCAGGTAACTACTCGTTCTGGTACCAGTCGTCACAGCTCGCCTTAAAGCAGGCTCAGAACCAGAAGGCTAAGGCTGAGGAGAAGAAGAAGGAGTTGGAGGAATTTATCAGACGATTCAGTGCGAACGCTGCAAAGAGCAAGCAGACTACTTCGAGAAAGAAGATGCTTGAAAAACTGAATATTGCCGACATCCAACCGTCAACACGTAAGTACCCGGGCATCATATTCCAGATGGAACGTGAGGCAGGAAACCAGATATTGGAGGTAGAAGGACTGACAGCCGTAGAATCGGACGGAACAGTACTGTTCAAGGATCTCAGTTTCACGATTGAGAAAGGGCAGAAGACTGTGTTCCTGAGTCATAATCCGAGAGCTATGACAGCTCTGTTTGAGATTATCAACGGCAACAGGGAACCGCAGGCTGGAACATACAAGTGGGGAGTAACTATTACGACTGCCTACCTGCCTGTAGATAATACGGAGTTTTTCCAGTCGGACAAGAACCTCGTGGAATGGTTGAGTCAGTATGGTGAAGGCAACGATGTGTTCTTCAAGGGTTATCTGGGAAGGATGCTGTTCTCGGGTGAAGAGGTGCTGAAGAAGGTGAACGTGCTCTCCGGAGGCGAGAAGATGCGTTGTATGATTGCCAGGATGCAGTTGAAGAATGCGAACTGTCTGATTCTGGATACTCCAACCAATCACCTCGACCTGGAAAGCATTCAGGCATTCAATAATAACTTGAAGCTGTTCAAGGGAAATATCCTGTTTGCCAGTCACGACCACGAGTTTATCCAGACTGTGGCTGACCGCATCATCGAATTGGGGCCGAAGGGAAGCATTGACAAGTTGATGGAATATGATGACTATATTCACGATGAGGCAATCAAGGAACTGAGAAGCAAACTGTGGTGATATTTACTATTGACCATTGACCATTGACCATTGAACATTTAGTGATATGCTGAAGACTTTCTTACTTTGTGTCGTAATCATCGGACTTTGCATCGTGATGCTGAGTGTGAGGATTCTGCTGAAGAAGAACGGACAGTTCGTCAAGACACACGTGTCGCAAAGCAAGGCTATGAGGGAACGTGGTATCGGATGTGTGCAGGGACAGGACTTCGCTGCAAGGCACAAGAGGAAGAGAGTGAAGGAATAGTTGAAAGTTGAAAATTGAGAATTGAAAATTGAGAATTAAAAATTATATTTATGAAGAAAATCTTATTTGTATTTGCTGCAGCAGCTATGATGGTAGCATGTGGCAACAATGAGGCAGACAACACTGCAGAAGAGACTACAACACAGCAGGAAGTGAAGGGCAGCGAACTGAGAATTGCGTTCGTGCTTATCGACACACTGACAAATCAGTATGAACTGTACAAGGAAGCAAGTGATGCTTTCCAAAAGAAGCAGGCTAATGCCGAGGCTACTATCAACGCTAAGGGAAAGAGTTTTGCAACGCAGGTACAGGATTTCCAGCGGAAGGTACAGAACAATCAGCTTACTCAGCAGCAGTTTGAAAGTGAACAGGCTCGTCTGGCAAAATTGCAGCAGGACATCGAAGCTCTGCAGCAGAGACTGTCGGCTAGTCTGCAGGAGGAATATGCAAAGGAACTGCAGTCGCTCACCGACACCATCCAGAACTTCATGAAGTCGTATGCAAAGGAAAAGGGTTATGACTTCATTCTGTGCAAGTCATCAGGCATCGACAATGTGTTGTACGGCAATCCGAAGTATGACATCACAAATGCTGTAGTGAAGGCTCTGAACAAGCGTTATGCTCAGCAGAAGAAAGCTGAAGAGAAAGAAGAAAAGAAATAATACCATTTGCACATGATAAATAGTAAATGGTCAATGGTCAATAGTAAATGACATGATGACAGCAAAAGAGATAAGAGAGTCTTTCAAGAAGTTTTTTGAAAGCAAAGGACACTTAATTGTGCCATCAGCTCCGATGGTCGTAAAGGATGACCCCACGCTGATGTTCACAAATGCCGGCATGAACCAGTTCAAGGATATCATTCTGGGTAACGCCACTCCGAAGAGCCATCGTCAGGCTGACACTCAGAAGTGTCTGCGTGTAAGCGGAAAGCATAACGACCTGGAGGAGGTGGGACACGACACGTACCACCACACTATGTTCGAGATGCTGGGTAACTGGTCGTTCGGTGACTATTTCAAGAAGGAAGCTATCAGTTGGGCTTGGGAATATATCGTAGATGTGCTGAAGATTAATCCGGATGATCTGTATGCAACGGTATTTGAAGGCAGTGAGGAAGAAGGACTGGAGCGCGACAACGAAGCAGCAGAGATTTGGGAAAAATTCCTGCCGAAGGATCATATCATCAACGGAAACAAGCATGATAACTTCTGGGAGATGGGTGACACGGGACCATGTGGACCTTGTTCGGAACTGCACGTGGATTCACGTAGTGCAGAAGAGAAGGCAAAGGTGCCGGGACGCGAACTCGTAAACAAAGACAACCCGCAGGTAATCGAGATATGGAACCTTGTGTTCATGCAGTATAACCGTAAGGCTGACGGCAGTCTGGAAGGTCTGCCTGCAAAGGTTATCGATACCGGTATGGGATTCGAACGTCTGGTACGTACATTACAGGGTAAGACTTCGAACTACGATACTGACGTGTTCCAGCCACTCATCAAGGCTATGGCAAGCATGGCAGGATGCAAGTATGGCGAGGACGAGAAGAAAGACATAGCTCTGAGAGTGATTGTGGACCACCTGCGTGCCATTGCTTTTGCAATTGCTGACGGACAGTTGCCATCGAACGCTAAGGCAGGATATGTAATCCGCCGAATATTGCGCCGTGCCGTAAGATACGGATATACATTTCTGGAGCAGAAAGAGGCATTCATATACAAGCTGGTACCTACATTGGTAGCAGAGATGGGTGATGCATTCCCCGAACTGCCTGCTCAGCAGAAACTTATCATGAAGGTGATGCAGGAGGAGGAGTCGTCGTTCCTGCGCACTCTGGACAACGGTATCAAGTTGTTGCAGGGTGTAATAGACGAAGCTAAGGAGAAAGGTGAGAAGGATATCAGCGGTGAGAAGGCTTTCACTCTGTTCGACACATTCGGATTCCCACTTGACCTAACCGAACTCATATGCCGTGAACAGGAGATGGGTGTGGATGAGAAGGGATTTGACAAGTGTATGCAGGAACAGAAGGAACGTGCAAGGAATGACGCTCAGACACAGATGGGTGACTGGGTAACCGTAAACGAAAGTGGCGACGGAGACACTATCAGCGAATTCGTAGGATATGACTATACTGAGCATCCTGCTCACATCGTGAAGTACAGAGAGGTGACACAGAAGAAAGGTTCGGTATTTGAGGTCATCCTGGACAAGACTCCGTTCTATGGAGAGATGGGTGGTGAAGTAGGTGACAAGGGTGTGCTGGTATCGGAATTTGAAGAAGTGAAGGTAAGCGACACGAAGAAAGAGAACGGTATCTGCATACATATACTGAAGAAGATGCCGGAGCACCCGGAAGCTGAGTTCATGGCTTGTGTAGATGTAGAAAACCGACGCGCTATAGAAGCTAACCATACTTGTACCCACCTGCTCGACGAGGCTCTGAGAGAGGTGTTGGGTACTCACGTAGAACAGAAAGGTTCATTGGTTACTGCCGACGGTCTGCGTTTCGACTTCTCACATTTTGAGAAGGTGACTCCGGAACAGTTGCGCGAAGTGGAACACATCGTAAACGATAAGATCCGTCAGGACATCCCGTTGGAGGAATATCGCGACTACCCTATCGAAGAAGCAAAGAAGATGGGTGCCATCGCTTTGTTCGGTGAGAAGTACGGCGACAAGGTACGCGTAGTGAAGTTCGGTACGAGTGTTGAGTTCTGTGGCGGTTGTCATGCTGCATCGACAGGACGTCTCGGAATGGTTCGCATCACAAGTGAAAGCAGTATTGCTGCCGGTATACGACGCATTGAGGCTATCACAGGAAAGGAAGTAGAGAATATGTACGACATGATGCAGGACTTCATCAGCGACCTGCGTACTCTGCTGAATAATGCCCCCGACCTGATGGCTACGGTACAGAAGGCTATTGCTGAGAACAAGGAACTGCAGAAGCAAGTGGATGAATATAAGAATCAGAAAGCTGTAGAGATGAAGCAGTTGCTCATAAAGGTAGCTAAGGAGGTGAACGGAGTGAAGGTCATTTCCGGTGTGATGCCTATGGAAGCTCAGCAGGCAAAGGACATCGCATTCCAGTTGAGGGGACAGTTCCCTAAAAGTCTGATTGTGGTCATCGGCAGTTTTGCACAGAACAAACCGACCCTGACCGTAACTATGAGTGACGACCTGGTGGAAGAAGGCAGAAATGCCGGACAACTTGTTCGCGAAGCAGCAAAGATGATTCAGGGCGGAGGTGGCGGACAACCACACTTTGCTACTGCCGGCGGTAAGGATATCGACGGACTGAAGGCTGCCGTATCAAGAGTAATAGAATTAGCTAATTTATAAATAACAACGATTATGGAAGTAAATATTATAAACGGTGACAAGATTACTGTCGAACTGATTGGCAGACTTGACACTGCTTCGGTAGCGGATTTTGACGAAGAAATTGCTGAGGTAATTGCTGACGACAACGACGTAGTGTTTGACTGCAAGGACCTGGAATACATCTCAAGTTCGGGTCTGCGCTCTGTACTCAATGCACACAAGCAACTGAAGGCTGCCGGTGGTTCGCTCGAACTGGTAAACCTGCAACCGGCTGTGAAGAGTGTGTTTGACCTGACTGGTTTCAGCGTTATTCTTAAGATTTTATGATTAACGTCATAGACACGGACATTGAGGGCATAAAGATTATCGAACCACGTATTTTCGGAGACTCAAGAGGATACTTCTTTGAGAGTTATTCGCAGCGTGAGTTCGAGGAGAGGGTGTGCAAGACTCAGTTTGTACAGGACAACGAAAGTATGTCGATAGCAGGTGTGGTACGCGGTCTTCACTTCCAGAAACCACCTTATTCCCAGTCGAAACTGGTGAGAGTGGTAAAGGGAGCCGTGCTTGATGTGGCTGTTGACATAAGGAAGGGTTCACCCACTTTCGGTAAGCACGTAGCAGTAGAACTGACTGCAGAAAACCACAGACAGATTTTCATACCGAGAGGATTTGCACATGGGTTTGCGGTGCTGAGTGACGAGGCCGTGTTCCAATATAAGTGTGACAATTACTATGCTCCGCAGTCGGAGGGTGCCATAGCATGGGACGACCCCGACCTGGGCATCGATTGGAAAGTGCCGGTGGAGAACCGCATACTAAGTGAGAAGGATATGCACCACCCGAGACTGAAAGATGCCGAACTGGTATTCGACATCAATGTACCGCTTTATTAGTTCTTAAGATTCCGATAAAGAGGATAAGCCACACGGAAAAATCGCTGCTGTAGGAGAAAGAGAGTCCAGTTCTGAATGGGAATATATCCGGGACGGAACTTGAGACGAGACTCCAAACGAGAGGTTTCGAAGGAATGAAGTTTATCTTGTAATCGACGACTAATGTCTGCCCGTTCGGTGGCAGACATTTTTTGTTTATGCTCCAGGTAATAACGCACCATATCGAGATAGTTGAACCAACGAAGGTTTTCGAAGTGGTTGAGCAGGGATTCCGGATTATCAATGTTGCCAGCCGCTATCTCACGAAGGATATTCTCTTTCAGAAGAGACAAGGCATCCATAAAAAGGAAGCGGTTGACGGAATATTTATGTGTGATGGAGTCGGCATGCTGACGATAGTAGTATTCTCCTTTACTGAAAGCTACTGAACGGGAATGGAGAAGGTGGAGACGGGTAGTTATGTTGTCGTCGGTATAGATGCGGAAAGTTGCATCGTAAGGATATTGCAGATGAATCTCACGTCGAAGGATGTAATAACCGTGCACTTGCCAGTCGAGCGACAGACGGAACGCCTCCTGTCCGCTGATGGGAGCATCAAACTGAAGAGACGGGAAGAGATTCTGAGTATGATCCCATTCATTATACATCATGAGTCGGAACATTACACAGTCGAAACCTTCACCCTGAGTGGCTACAGCATATGACTGACTGAGAGCATCGGGCGACAGCCAGTCGTCGGCATCAAGCATAGTAATGTATTCGCCTCGGGCAAAGGAGAGTCCGAGATTACGTGCTACTGAGTGTCCGCTGTTGACTGGAGTATGAAGCAGCTGAAAGCGGGAGTCCTGTGCTGCATATTCCTTTATGATTGACACGGAGGAATCGGTAGAACAATCATCGACACAAAGAAACTGACACTCTGCAAGGGTCTGACCGCGGAGTGAGTCGAGACATTGACGCAGAAATTGTTCTGCATTGTATATTGCTACGAGAACAGATACTTTTATTTCGGACATCTTCTCAGGGTTTTATAGATTGACATTACGAAACGGGACAGACGTATTATGTATGCCGGACTATCACTAATGCAGAGCATACGGAACAGACGATGGCGGAAGGACGGGCGACGGCTCTCACGAATATAGGGCTGACAGAGACGGGCAAACCGGACTGCCAACGGTTTAAGGGGAAGGGCGTCGTTATAATGGAACAGTTCCTCAATACTCCAATCGAGATAGTAGGAACGGAATCCACTTCTAATCTCTTCATTATCGGTTAAAGCATATACACCCTCAAGGAGTTGCAAGCTGGCATACAGTCCGTTATGACTGCCATAGGATTTTGTGTCGGAGGGCATACGATAGTAGTAGTTCGCATCACCAAACACCTGCATGGAGCTGATATGACTCAGGTAGCGGAATATGAATTCGGTATCTTCACATACACGAATCTGTTCGTCGAACCTCAAGTGGTATTCCTCTATGACAGAACGACGAAGAAGACAATTGCATGCGGAGATAGGGAGGTCAAGCGGAAAGAGGGAGAGAAGGAACCTAAGCATCTCGTCATGAGTACTGAACAGCTGAGTCGGCAGGGGATGGATGGTTTTCCGGCTATCACTATAAACGAGAACCATATTACCGATACATATATCAGAAGACCCGGCATGACGCATGAACGAGGAAAGGCAGTCTTTTTCAACCCAGTCGTCGGCATCGATGAATACAACATATTTGCCCCGGGCAAGACTGAGTCCATGGTTTCGCGCTGCACTCACTCCCCTATTCTGCTGATGAACAACTGTGATGAACCCGTAGCGTGATGCATAGTCATCAGCTATTTCGGAAGAGCGGTCTGTACTGCCATCATCAATGAGCAACAACTCATAGTCGCTGCAGGACTGTTGCAAGATGCTATCGATACAGGCAGAAAGGGTCTGCCCAACATTGTAGAAGGGTACTATGACACTGATACTACGATTTTCCATGAGTGAACAAATCCTTGATACCTATACGTTTATTAAGCTGGATGTATGACCATGTGCATACAATTGTTGCACTTATTCCCATGATGGTATAACATACGACATCGTTCAAGAGGAATGAAACTGTCAGGGAGAATATGCAAAGAAGAAACATGGGTAGCAGAACCTTGAGGATGTCTGTGGAGTATGTGATGTTATATCTCCACTTGTTCAGGAGTGTAGAACAAAGGATGTCGATAAGGGCATTGGCAACGATGGCATATCCAAGTCCGATGAGTCCGAACAGGTAGTAACCTGCTACGTATAGAAGGAAAGTCTTTACGTTTGTGAATACTCCGTCAACCCAAAAGAAAAATGACTTATCGCCACGTGCAAGACAGACATAGTCAAGCGGGAAGCACCAGGCACGTGCCACAAAACTGATAGACATGAGACGGATTAGCGGTACGATGGAATCGAACTGGGGTGTCAGCAAGATGCGTACAATCAAGGGTGCGAAAAGGATGAGCAGGGAGATGATAGGTAGCATGATAAGTATGACTATCTCCCCTTCTTTCTCAACCAGTCGTGATGATTCACTACGATTGTCAATTAAAGAGGAGAGATGAGGGAAATAGTCGGTTGCCATTGCTGAGAACACTAACGAAGTGCTTTGCAAAACTATCATGTTGGCAGCCTGAAAGAGTCCGATGTCGGCAATAGTACCGAAACTACGGATGAATGTATTTACGAAGTATGTACTGAGTGTGCCGAACAGTCCTGCAAGCATCATGGCTCCACCCAACAACAGCATACGACGTCCCCATGTCCATGTCTCGTGCCAAGTCTGACGAACGTGAGCAATACCCATTCTTCGGGTAAAATAACGAGAGAAACACCATGTGGTAAACGAAAGTATTATCATGGAAGGTACGATTCCTTCAATTCCTAAATACCAATAGAGAGGAACTCCAAACAGGAGTCCGCACAGGGCACCTACGATATTGCAAAGGGCAAGGGTCTTCAGTTGACGATAACCCTGAAGAATACTGTTCTCACCGGTTTGTAGAATGAAAAACAACAAAGCCACTGCCATTTCGACGAACCACAGTGTGTGGGACGCATCGCCAAAGGTAGAAACACTGAAAAGCATGGCTCCGATTGCCATTGTACACATACCCAGAAATGCCAAGACGAAGAGGACGCGGCGGAATGCCGTAACTGCCTCGGCTTTCTTTTCCGCATCAGTCTCTGCCGCTATGTCGCGAACTCCTGCCGTAGGTAGTCCGAACGAAAATAACTGTTGCATCGGCATGAGGGCAGACTGCATAAGTGAGGAAATACCCATTCCGTAGTCACGCAGGATGATAGCTACCATTTTTCCTTTTACAATGTTTATGAACATCGTAAAAAGCTGACTGCCACCAAATACTGCGGTGCCTTTCATGATTTGCCGGTATAACGAACTGTCTTCTTCGCTCTTCATTGTCAGAATTTTATTGGAATGAATGGACGGTCGAATACTTGGGAGGCTGCATATGGAAATCCGCTCTGCCTGATCCAACGGGTTTCAAGTCGATATACGGCTGATGCTCCCGAGATAAGAAAGAAATCGACAAAGGTCTTCTCGTACAGGGCGTAATCAGCACTTGCAGATGGTGTGTCGAAATGCAGGATGTGTCCCTCATATATATATATGTATGGAAAGTCGCGAACTGCGCTGAGGAATGTAGTACTATCGGAGCAGACGAGGATCTTGCTTTCAGGATGCTGCTCGTGAAGGTTCTGAACCTGCTGAACACAACGTTGCAGCAACTGCTGACGCAGGTTAGGTGGTAAAGGAGGTGCTTTCTGAGTATCGATGAAGTCGCCGAGACTATTGATAAAACGGGCTGAGACACTTACATAATCATCTTTCAGTTGTTCGCGGCACCGGTCGATGGCAGCCTGCAAACGCGGAGCCGTGCGGAAGAGTTCGTGGAAGAGAGATGAAAAATTCCGATTATAACAGAAATGAGCATTGGTACATACATGCACTTGCTGAGCAGATGAAGACGTGATTTTCTTCTTCAGATATTTATATTGTTTCTTACCCTGCCAGTCGGTTTCGTTTCCTATTTCAAGGGCTACGATATCGGAACAGGATGTATCATAAATAACCGCCTGCTCAGGAATAGTCCAATTGTAACCATTGGGAACCAGATAGTCGGTAAGCGGGAATGGGGAGTTGAACAGTAACCTGAAAGGAATGTTCTGCTCTTTACATACTGCAAAAGTGGATAATATACCTTTTAGACGATCTGCCCAACCACCATGCTCGACGAAGCCGTTGCAAAGGAATACGACTGTCTTCAGACGACCTTCAACAGGAGTCATCTCATCGGAGGTGTAGTGGCTGAGCATCGTTTTGTTCCATCTACGACTTAAACTCCGACTGAATACATACCAATTGTAATACCTATTCGAATACAACAAAAGGCGTGTATTTCGCGTTATATATTTATATGCTCGAACAAATAAATTTGCCATGACGTTATTATTATCACTAATAATAACGATGGAAACGATAAAAAATTGCTATTTTTGCACGTTATTACACTCATATTGGAAACAAAACTGTGAAAATTCTGTTATTAGGCGATTATTCTAACGTTCACTGTACTTTGGCTGAAGGACTGAAGGCATTGGGACACGAGTGTGTGGTAGCAAGCGATGGAGACCATTGGAAGGACTATCCAAGAGACATAGACCTGAGGAGAGGCTTCGGACTGAAAGACGGCGCTTCGTTTGCATGGCGACTGTTAAAATCATTACCGAAAATGCGTGGGTACGATATCGTTCAGATAATAAATCCTGTGTTTCTTGAACTGAAGGCAGAACGTATCACCCCCTTCTACAACTACTTGAGAAAAAATAATAAGTACGTTGTGATGGGTGCCTTTGGTATGGATTATTACTGGGCACAGGTAAACACAGACATACGTCCGTTACGCTATAGTGATTTCAACATCGGTAATACTATACGCAATGACAATGCTGCAGAATTGTTCCGCAAGGACATGATTGGAACGAGTAAGGAAAAACTCTGCAAGTATGTTGCAAACGACTGCGATGCTATTGTGGCAGGACTATATGAGTATTGGGCAACGTATGATGTTGTGCCTGGTCTGAGAGAAAAACTGACATTCATCCCTTTCCCGATAAAGCCAAACAACGACATTGATTACAATGCTATAGACAAAATACCGGATACATTATCACTTTTTATAGGTATGTTCCCAGGGCGGGCTGATTATAAAGGGAGTGATGTCCTGCTTGCCGCAGCAAAAGCCGTAAAGCAGCGATATCCCAACAAAGTTCAGATAAAGGTGGCTGAAGGCGTGCCTTTCAAGCAATATACCCAGATGATGGACTCGAGCGATGCCATCCTGGATCAGATATACTCCTACACCCCTGCGATGAATTCGCTTCTAGCTATGTCGAAAGGTATTATAAATATCGGTGGCGGGGAACCTGAAAATTACGACATTCTAGGAGAAGACTCCTTACGACCCATTATAAACGTAGAACCTAACTACGAAAGCTGTTACAATGAAATTGAGCAGCTGGTACTTCACCCAGAAAGGATACCGGAACTGAAACGACAGAGCATTGAATATGTGGAGAAGCACCACAACTATATCAAAGTGGCTAAACAATACGAAGAGCTATACGCCAAACTCCTCTGACTCCCTTTGAGGATGCCCACTCGAACAGACGTCCCATCATGTGGCTCAGTTTGTTTACTCTGAATTTATCAAAGATGAATGTATGTACCTTGGCGCTACATTCAGGACAACCTTCACGCAACATCTTCCCACTCAATATGTAGCAGCGATAAAACAAAGCTGCGAAGGCTTTCCGGTGTTCAGCCGTCCTATCATCAGAATTATATATATCGTCGAAAACCACATGAAGCGTATTGACAATCTCATCTGTCCGCGACGATAGGCTGGGACCCGTCATTCCGTGCGGATGAATATGAATGACATGGAACTCTTGCGACTCTATCCACTGAACCTTAGGAGAACGCAAAAGGGAACGAAGTCCGAGTTCCCAATCATCCCACATCAGGCAGGACTCATTCCATCCACCCGCTGACATCAGAAAAGATGTTTTGTATATTACACTCGGAGTATTGAGCATGGAACTGAGTATCTGGACATGAGGCAAGTCAACGGGGAAATAAGCACGAGTCCGCAACTTTCCACCACATTCCTGCTGAATAGGAAGACATACCATATCAACATCATTGTTCCACTCAGCAGGCAGACAGGTAAAGACATCGTCGGAATCAAAAAAATAAATCCATTCCGTTTTGCAGAGAGCAAGTCCTTTATTCCGGGCAGCAGCCGCACCTGGTTTCTGTTCAACAACAAGTATAGTGTTGGGGCGCGCTGCCACTATTTCGCTACACACTTCGAAACTACCATCCGTACTGCCATTATCGACAAGTATGAGCGGATATTTCACATCGATTCTGTCAATAGTAGTTCGGATAAAATCTTTGCGGTTATATATTGGTATGACTATTGTAACATCCATATTCCACGAAGCATGTTATAAAGAATAGGAAAGGGATTGACATGTTGGTGAATAAAATAGAACCCGGATTCCTTTATACTACGCCATACAGCTTCAGGCGTTCCGAAAAGATAACGGAACACGGCACCTTTGGTTATCTGTACCTGACGGTCAGAAAGAAAACGCGAACCTGTAGTATTTCTATCAGTACGCACAACCGTCATGGGATAAACAACTACATTGTATCCAGCCCTGAGAGCATCATGAATAAATACATCCTCCTCACCAGCACACAACAGGGAACTGCTGAGTCCGAACCTCGTATCGAAATGCAGACCCAAACCACGACGCATGGATAACTCAACCGACGCAGGATAGAAGCCCTCCTTAAATGCCTGTTGGAACGACAACAGTGTGGAAGGATAGTATTTCAGAGGCATTCCACCGTAATCGGCAGCAGCAAAAAAGACTATATCGTAGGAGGGATTAATCTCGTAGAAACGGATTATCTCGAGCAAAGCTGACTCTGTATATCGACAATCATCGTCTCCCATCAACAGAATATCTCCTATAGAATGATCTATCGCGTTATTACGATTCCTGCTCAGTCCCCTACCCTCAAGATATGTGAGAATGACATCTGAACGGGATTTCAGCTCAACTGGCACAAAATCGAGATATCGCTTATCAGAATACTGCATCGACACCACCCAGGAAACACCCTCGACTGGAGAAAGCAATACATCTGGAACTTTAAGAATTCCTTCGTCGATTGTGCAGATGAGTACATTAAGAGTCATAGGATTCTGCTATATAATTGTATATAATGTGTAGAGAAAAATAAAATGTAAAGACGATTACTACATGAACCGACTTTACATTTTACATTATACATCATATAAAATTCAATTTACTTCTCCAATAAATCTTTGAATACGTCCGCAGGTTTGAAAAATGGGATTTTGTGCTCTGGAACCACAACTGATTTATTTTCTTTAATCAAACGACCTATTTTCTCTTTGCGAGTCTTTGTTGTAAAAGTTCCAAATCCACGAAGGTAAACTTCTTCATCATTCGCAACGGCATCCTTGATAGAAACCATTAAGGCCTCAACAACAGCAAGCACCTTCTTGCTTTCTATACCCGTCTCGCTGCACACCTGTGAAACTATTTCTGCTTTTGTCATAATTGTATTAGTACTTTGTTATTTGTTTGTGCAAAGGTATAGATAAATTATTGAAAATAAAAAACAAATCACTTTTTATTTTTTTAAATTTAAACCTTTGCTTATCTTTGTGGTCAAATAAAGAAAAAACTTAAAGTGAAAAAGAATCTGATTCTAATATTGCTCTGTGTATGTTGCTCTTTTTCAAATGCGCAGAGCAAATTTAATGTTTCCGGTATTGTCATCGACAAGAATACAAGGGAGTCTGTAATTTCGGCTACCGTAAGAGTATTATCACTCCCCGACAGCACAATGGTGACAGGTGCGGCAACAGATGCTAATGGTGCATTTAATATTAAAAATGTGAAGAAGGGAAATTATGCCCTGAAAGTTACATTCATCGGTTACCACGACAACGTCATACCTCTCGACTTGACCAAAGAAAAAGAAAGGAACAAGAATGTGGGATACATCACTCTGATTGATGACACCCAACTTCTTAAAGAGGCTGTCGTAACCGCCAATGCAGCACAGGTACAGGTCTCAGGTGACTCACTCGTTTTCAATGCTGCAGCCATACGTACTTCTGAAGGATCTGCACTTGAAGAGTTGGTAAAGAAACTGCCGGGAGCAGAGATTGATGACGATGGAAACATAACAATCAACGGAAAGACAGTAACTAAGATTCTCGTCGACGGCAAGGAGTTCTTCCTGAATGACAAGAACATGGCTCTGAAGAATATTCCGACCAAGATTGTAGAAAAGATTAAGGCATATGACCGCAAGAGCGACCTTGCCCGTGTGACAGGTATCGACGATGGAGAAGAAGAGACAGTGCTCGACCTCTCCATTAAGAAAGGTATGAATCAGGGATGGTTCGGTAATCTGGATCTTGCACTCGGAACTAAAAGCCGGTATACAGAGAAACTGATGCTCAACCGTTTTACTGACACCAAGCAGTTTACACTTATCGGTTCTGCCAACAACATCGGTGACCGCGGCTTCGGTGGTGGAGGCGGACGCGGTTGGGGACGTGGAGGCAACGGACTTGAAGCACGCAAAGACCTCGGTTTTAACTTTGCCACCACATCTGACAAACTTGAGACTGGTGGTAATGTGCGATTCCGTTACGTTGGAACCGACGTAATTACCAGATCAAGCACTCAAAGTTTCGTCACCCCGACTGGTGCATTCACACGATCATTGAGCAGCAATAACACAAGCAACATATCTGCAAACATGGATTTCCGTTTTGAGTGGAAACCGGACTCTATGACTAATATCATTTTCCGCCCAAGTGCCGGTTACTCCAGAAATCGCGGATACAACAGCAGTTTAAGGGCAACATTCAATTCTGACCCTGATACAATTGAGATTGACCCGCTGGAATATGCAGAAGACAACGTGTTTAAGTCCGGATCTGAGTATGATATCATAGTTAACTCGAACGTAAGTTACGGACAGAATTACAGCAATAACAAAAATTTGAACGGAGAATTACAGCTCAACCGAAAGTTTAACAACGAAGGACGTAACATCACATTCAGAGCTACCGGAGGACTGGCAAGTTCGGAAAGCAAACAATTGACAGCCTCAAGTATCAAGTATAGACGAACAGGCGTACACGATGACAATAATCGATATTACATTACTCCTGGCAAATCGAACAATTACTCGCTTCAGGCAACATATTCCGAACCGATAGCAGACAGAACATACTTGCAGTTCAGTTATCGTTTCAACTACAGCTATTCGGAGAGTGACCGAGGAGCAGAAGTATGGGCAAACGACCCCTACGGTCTGAATTATGTAGCACTGAGTGAAGCTCTGCAAACCAATCGATATAACGTTGCTGGAGCATACGACCAGATGATACGTCAAGGCCTGCTCCCCAATAATGACAAAGCAACACAAGAGAAAGCAGACAGTCTGTCGCAGTATTCTGAATATCGCAACTTCAACCACACCATAGGTGTTAGTTTCCGCAAAGTAACCGATATGCTTAATTTCAGTGCTGGTTTTGAACTCTTACCACAGCACTCCACTCTCGACTATAAATACATGGGAAAAGATTACCCAGTCGTAACACGCAATGTATTTAATTTTGCACCACGCATCGACTTCAGATATCAGTTTGACAAGCAGACACAGCTGCGTGCAAACTACTGGGGACGTTCGCAGCAACCTTCTATGACAAACCTGCTCGACATAACGGACGACTCCGACCCACTAAACATAACAAAGGGTAATCCCGGGCTTAAATCTTCATTCACTCATAACATTCGAATCAACTACAACACGTACAATGCCGACCTGCAACAAGGTATATTCTCATTCGGAGGTGTCAATTTTACTCGGAATGCCATATCTAACCGTACATGGTTTGACGGAACTACTGGTGTAAAGACTACACAGCCGGAGAATATCAATGGAAACTGGAATGGGTATGCCGGTTTCGGATATAACCGAGGATTAGGCGAGAAGAAGTATTTCACCATAAATACATTCACGAACCTTAACTACAATCACCAAGTCAGCTACGTAGATCCGACACGCTACGATGAAGAAATCTCCAAAACAAACCAGGCCGGCATCGGACAACGTCTCTCTTTCGGATTCAGAAAGGATTGGTTTGAAATCAGCGTAAACGGTAATGTCAATTATAATCACACACGCAACAATGTTGTGGCTTCAAGCAATCTCGACACATGGAACTTCAGTTACGGTGCAGAGATGAATCTCAACTTCGATAATGGCATCAGTTTCTCTACTGATATAAGCGAAAGTTGCCGTCGAGGTTATTCTACAGCCAGTATGAATACAAATGAACTTCTGTGGAATGCAAAACTCAGCAAATCATTCTTGAAGGGGAACGCACTCACCTTCTCATTGGAATGGAACGATATATTACAAAACCGCTCTAACGTAAGCCGAGTACTTACAGCCATGCAGTCGAGCGACACAAGCTATAATTCGATATACAGCTATGGCATGCTGCACGTTATTTATAAATTAAACATCTTCGGAGGGAAAAACGCACATGGTACTGAAAATGCGCAAAAAGCCGAAAATAGTTTCAGGATGGGCGGCAACCGTGGAGGAGGCGGTGGACCACGACGCTAATTACTGTGGCAAGTACAGCACCAAAAGCATCGGCATAAAAGTCTAGCCACTCACTACTACGATAACCAGTCATTCCTTGTAGGATTTCCATCAACCCACCGAGAAATGCGGAATAAATACACACAACAAGGGCAAACAAATATGTTTTGTCCTTGTTTTTTTGCAACCAGCAGTCGAACCACGCTACGAATACAAGTCCCCCATACATCACAAAATGTACCCATTTATCTATTAATGGGACATCACCCAGAGGAGGATTATCGGGGATTGGTATTAGTGAAGCAACAATAATAGCAAATGATGCCATCAGTGTCCATTTCCATTTTGCTAGTATATACTTCATCTTCTGAAAAAAGTAAAATTGACACTTCCGTAATTCCTATGTTCTACAAAACACGGATAATCGTTGAAATCATAGTCCTTTCCATGTTCCAAAACAAACAGTCCCCCTTCTGCCAGCAACGAATCCTGCACATCTTCCCCCAACACAATGTCTGGAATATCTCTTAGATTAGGCAGACTATATGGTGGATCGGCAAAGATTAAATCGTACCGTTCAATACACTGCTTACAGAATCTGAACACATCAGCATGCACAGGTTTCCATATTCCATCATTAAGTTCGTGTGCCACCTGCTGCAAAAACTGCCAATGCCTGAAATCTTTCTCAACACTGACCACATGTCTGCATCCACGACTTGCCAGTTCCAATCCAATACTACCAGTACCGGCAAACAAATCGAGTGCTGCAGGTTTATCCTCTTCAAAATCGAAATAATTATTATCCAGAATATTGAACAATCCCTCCTTGGCAAAATCGGTTGTAGGTCTTGCCTTGAAGTTCTTAGGCGTAGGGAAGCGACGTCCTTTATATATTCCTCTGATTATTCTCATCGCCGGCGGTATATTATGTGTTGAAAAAAGAAAGTCCATTCGTATTAAGGCGAATGGACTCTATTGAAATAACTACACTTTAAGCAAACTTATTATTCCCAGTTACCTGCCATTTTGTTGCTTGGGTCAGCAAGATCACCGATACGCAGACCATACCATTCACCTTCTGTATCATCTTCGTTATCGAACATGAGTTCTGCATGATTCTTGTGCAGTTTCTTGAGGTCTGCCTTCAGGTTCTTGATTTTCTTTGGAGTCATACCATCGAGATAGTCATCAAGACGTGCACGGAACTCAACCAGGTTCTCCCATTCATTAGACTTCATGTTGAACTGGTCTTTCTTACGCAACTGGATGATACCGTAATATACAGTATCTACCGGGTGTTCTGTATCGTACTCAGCCTTCACTGTAAAGAAACTGCCATCAGCTTCACGTCCAACTGGTACATACTTCAGAGAGTCAGGATTAGGAATATTCAACTTTTCAGCTGCTGTCATCCATACCGTATCACGACGAATAAGTCCTAAACGTACAGCCTCGCGCTCTGTCATACCAGCTTCGAGCTGATCGTCGGTCAGTTCACCATCCTTAATGACTTTATCGACAGTCTTACCATTCTTGATGTAATCGATAAGAGAATCGATTGTGCCACAATAGTAGCCAAAAGTCATTTTGTACTGTTCTTCAGCATCGCGGATTTGCATCAGACGAGCGATGACTTGTTTCTCACGAGCTGATTTCTCTTTGTCAAATTCGATGTCACTGTAAATACTTGTGTAACATGCAAAGCACAGTCCTAAAACGAGGACTGCAAGGATACCATTGATAACTTTTTTGTTCATGATATTATCTATTGATTGTTATTTTCACTACTTTTGCAAACAAATTGCAGCGCGAAGATAGACAATAATATTGAAACAATACATACAAATCGCATTTTTTTTAAAAAAAATATGATAAAAGACTTTTTCAAAAAACTAATCATAGACAATTTTGGCTTTCAGCCGACATCTCAGCAAGCAGAAGTAATCGAATTACTTGTGGACTTTATGCTGACCGAAAACCGTGAATCGACATTCATACTCCGAGGTTTTGCAGGAACAGGAAAGACATCGCTCATCAGTGCACTTGTGAAGAGTTTGGCAGAGTTACAGAGGGAATGTGTGCTTATAGCCCCCACCGGTAGAGCCGCTAAAGTTTTTTCAGGTTATGCCGACCATCCCGCCTACACTATTCACAAACGGATATATCGTCAGAAAACCATCGACCAGGACTCCATTTTCTCACTCAACTACAATCTGAAAACCAACCTTCTTTTTATATGCGACGAGTCCTCGATGATAAGTAATCAAGGAGGAAGTGACTCTATTTACGGTACAGGCATGTTGCTCGACGATCTTATACATTTTGTATATAATGGTAAGGGATGCCGATTGATACTTATGGGTGACACAGCACAGCTTCCACCCGTAGGCGAGGGAGAGAGTCCAGCTCTTCAGGATGATGTTATCAAAGGTTACGGCATAGAAGTCCAGAGTTATACTATGACACAAGTAGTACGTCAGACCGAACAATCTGGAATTCTGTGGAACGCCACCCATCTACGTACGCTGATGGCTGATGAACGATATTTTCCACTACCGCAACTGCGACTAAAGGGATTTCCGGACGTTCACAACATCAGCGGCAATGAGCTGATTGAAACACTTGAACAATGCTATCAACGCGACGGATACGATGAGACAATGGTTATAACACGCAGCAATAAACGAGCAAATGTATATAACAACGGTATACGCAACCAAATATTATGGCGCGAAGAACTTATATCTTCAGGCGATATGCTAATGGTTGCACGCAACAACTACTTCTGGACTGAAGGAGAGGACGAGGCACCTGAGTTCATTGCAAATGGCGACATAGTACGGGTTGAAAGAGTCAGGAATGAACGTGAGTTATATGGTTTTCATTTTATTGATGCCGAACTTTCTTTTCCTGACTACGATGACTACTCGCTCTCCTGCACAATACTGCTCGACGCACTCAATGCTGATGCCCCATCTCTCAATGCTGAACAACAACGCGAGCTCTTCAATCAGGTAATGCTCGACTACGACCATCTGCACACAAAACGAGACAAACTGAAGGCAATGAAACAAGACCCTTACTACAATGCCCTCCAAGTGAAGTACGCCTATGCAATAACCTGCCACAAGGCACAAGGCGGACAATGGGCAAACATCATTATAGATCAGGGGTACATGACTGATGACATGCTCACCCCCGATTATTTCCGATGGCTCTACACAGCTATCACGCGTGCCACCAAAAACCTGTATCTGGTAAACTGGAAAGAGCAGCAGATTATGCATTAAAACCTAAATGCACTATCAGTCAAAGTATTCTATTTCCATATTTTTTGATTATTTCCTATTTCTTTGTAACTTCGCACATTATTTTCCTATATATGGCAATTAAAACAAAAATCTCTGCACAGGATGCAGTAAACTTAAAACGGCTGTTTGACTCGTGCAAGAACGTGGTCATACTTACCCACTATTCGCCAGACGGTGACGCGATCGGTTCATCGCTTGCTCTTTGGGAATATCTTAAAAAGAAAGGTAAGAATGCCACAGTCATAGTACCGAACTACTTTCCCGATTTCCTCAAGTGGATGAACGGAGCTGATAAGATAGTTATATTTGAGAAGCAGAAGGCGTTGTCGTACAACTTACTCAACATGGCAGACCTTTTATGCATACTCGACCTATGTGAAGCTTCGCGAATGGGTGATGAATTGGGCAAAGTGGTTTCAGGGCTTCGCCGTACAAAGAAGATAGTGATAGACCATCACCTTTCACCAGACAAGCACCTTGCAGACATTCTGATATCGAGCCCGGACAGCAGCAGCACATGCGAGTTGCTCTTCCGCGCGTTTACAGCTATTGACTCCACAAATACACTTAATAAGGCTGTCGCAGAAGACCTCTATGCAGGCATGTATACCGATACAGGAGGATTCTCTTACAACAGTAACGACCCCGATGTATTCAATATCATAGCCGAACTTTTACGCAAAGGTATTGACAAAGACCGCATCGTGCGAAACATCAACAACAACTTCACTGCCGAGCGATTCCGACTTATCGGATACGTACTTTTCGAAAAATTACAGGTATTCCCTGAACTGCATTCATCCATTTACAGTCTGACAGCCGATGAACTGCGACGTTTCAAATACCTGAAAGGCGATATGGAGGGAGTAGTCAATATGCCGCTACAGATTCGCGGACATAAACTGTCAATATCTCTGCGCGAAGACCTCGAACACCCCATTATCTGGGTTTCCATCCGTTCTTACGACAACGTGTCAGCACGCGATATGGCTGAACAGTTTTTTGGTGGCGGCGGGCATTTCAATGCCGCTGGTGGACGACTCGACAATATATCAATGGAAGAAGCCGTCGAACGAGCAAAAGCAGCTATTGAAGCTTTCCGAAACGAACTGACAAAAGATGACAGCCCTAACGTTGAAGAATCATCTAACTAAAACCATATAAATACATGAAATTAAGATTCTTGCTTACATCATGTGTGCTATATTGCGCACTTAACATGACTGCTGCACCCGTAGCAACAGTCAGCAGTCCTAATTCACAGTTAAAGGTAAACTGCGATTTCATCGATGGTTTACCTATGTATTCCATAGAATTAAACGGCAATATAATGCTCGACAATTCACCTCTTGGATTCGTGGCAAATATAGGCGATTTTTCCAAGAACATCACCTTCGATGGTGTCACCACCTTCCACAAAGAATACGACTATTCCGTGAAGACTATCAAAAAGAGTAATGTACACGTGAATGCAAACCAAATGGTAGTTTCCATGAAAAATAATAAAGGGCAGCGTTTCGAGGTTGAATTCATGGTATCAGACAACGACGTCGCATTCCGTTATCGCATACCCAACCAACCAGATAAGACATACGAGAAAAAGATGTCTATTCGCATCATGAAGGAAACAACTGGTTTTGACCTCCCTGCAGGTACAACTACATTCCTCTCTCCTCAGTCCGCACCAATGATTGGTTGGAAGGGTACGAAACCAAGCTATGAAGAAGAATATAAATTCGACGAACCAATGACAACAAGGTCGCAATATGGTCGTGGTTATACATTCCCATGCCTCTTCCACGTAAATCCTGCTGACAAAAACGGCAAGGAAGGCTGGGTGCTCATCAGCGAGACTGGAGTTGACAGCCGTTATTGCGCTTCACGTCTGTCCGACATGACCGGCGACGGACTCTATACCATAGAATTCCCCATGGCAGAAGAAAACAACGGCAACGGCACCCCAGAACCGGCTTTTGCACTCCCTGGCAATACACCTTGGCGCACTATCACCATTGGCAACACTTTGAAACCAATAGTCGAGACCACAGTACCCTGGGATTATGTAGAGCCACGATATGAAACCACCAATAGTTATAAATACGGCAAGAGCACATGGTCGTGGATAGTATGGCAAGATAACTCTATCTGTCGCAAAGATCAAGATGCATTCACCGCTCTGGCAAAGGCAATGGGTTATCCCTATATTCTCGTCGATGCAGGTTGGGACGTAAACATGGGTATGGACGGTACTGCTGATTTCATACGCTACGCCAAGACTCAAGGTGTCGAAGTATTCCTCTGGTACAGTTCAAGCGGTTGGTGGAACGACATTGTACAAAGTCCCATCAACGTCATGTGTGACCCTATAGCACGCAAACAGCACATGCGTTGGATGCAACAACTGGGTGTAAAAGGAATCAAAGTCGATTTCTTCGGAGGTGACAAGCAGGAGACAATGCGTATATACGAACAGATACTAAGCGATGCCGATGACCACGGAATCATGGTGATATTCCACGGATGCACACTTCCACGCGGTTGGGAACGCATGTATCCAAACTACGTAGGTAGTGAAGCCGTGCTCGCAAGTGAGAATATCTATTTCGGACAGCATTTCTGCGATGTCGAGGCCCAAAACACTGCACTACACCCCTTCTGCCGAAACACTGTGGGTTGTATGGAATTTGGAGGCTGTTTCATGAGTCGTCACATATACCGAGGCAATAAGGGTGGAAACACACGTCGTACTACCGACTGTCACGAACTGGCAACAACCATCCTTTTCCAGAACCCTATACAGAATTTTGCCATTACACCCGAAAACCTGAATCCATCGGTAAAACCAGATAAAAACTACGATTTCAACGCTCCGGGTGCCATCGCACCTCCAATTTGCATGGACTTCCTAAAGCAAGTGCCGACAACATGGGATGAGACCCATTTCATCGATGGTTATCCAGGTAAGTATTGTGTATTAGCACGACGCAGCGGACAGACTTGGTACATAGCCGGTAACAATGCTACAGGCAAGCCACTCACATTGACTCTCTCATTACCTATGCTTACAAAAGGAGAGACCATTTCGCTGTATAGCGACAACATAAAGAACCGCGAGCCCCAACTGGCACAACAGAAGATTGCAAATCCGCAGAAAGTAAAAATCACAATGGCAGACCAAGGTGGCTTTGTGATAGTGAAATAAAAAACAGGAGAACTTAGCATTAGCTAAGACTGATCACAAAACTACAATCCCTCACGGAAGAAATCTAACATCTCGTAGATTTCTTCCTTTTTTGCTGTCTGATTGATTCGTATATCGCCTATACCACCCAACAGAGTGAAATTGATAGTGCCGGCTGTATTTTTCTTATCATGAGTCATCAGTTCGAGAAGTATCGGATAATCATCACATGTGATGGGCAACGTTCCATACCAGTCCTTGACGAACTGAGCCGTCTGACGCATAGTATCTACAGGAAATCCCGTCTTAACACACGACAGGTATAGTTCACACACCAATCCCCATGCAACAGCATATCCGTGCAGTACGGGATGTATGCCACGCTTATTGTCTGGCTTATCCTCAAACTGAAGTGCAAAACTTTCGAAGGCATGTCCCACGGTATGTCCGAGATTAAGAGCCTTGCGAATACCACGTTCCAGCGGGTCTTCATCCACCACACGTTCTTTCACCGCCACACTACTGCCAACCATATCAGCAAGATGAACATAGTCCACGTTTTCAAGGTTAAAGTTTATTAGTTCAGCAAAAGTCTTCGCATCAGAAATAAGTCCGTGTTTCAGCATTTCGGCATAACCCGAACAAATATTCTGGTAGTCGAGGGTACGCAGAAACTGAGTATCTATAATAACAGTCTCCGGCTGACGAAATACGCCAATTTCATTTTTTAATCCATTAAAATTAATGCCCGTCTTACCACCAACACTGGCATCAACCATCGAAAGCAATGTTGTTGGTATGTTGACAAACGGAATACCCCGTTTGAAGGTACTTGCAGCAAAACCGCCCAAATCAGTAACCATTCCACCTCCAAGATTTACCATAAGCGAGTGGCGTGTACCCCCACCCTTGCCCATCTGTGTCCACACCGTTGCAAGTGTGTCGAGTGTCTTATGGGTATCGGTAGCTCCTATGACAATACGTACTGCGCTTGAAATTCCATCGACATTCTCAATTACAGGCATACATACTTTATTGGTCGTTTCGTCCATCAACAGAAACAACCTGTCATACTTCAATTCTTTGAGCACATTATTTAATGTAGTGCATACATCGTTTGAGATAATTACTTTTTCCACCTCCATAATGATTTTGCTGCAAAGATACGTATTTTTTTCTTTGATTGGTCAAAATGTTCAATGTTCAATGTTCAATATTCAATTAAATATCGTACCTTCGCGCGAAATTATAAAATATGTATTAGTTATGAATCTGAAAATTGCAGTTTTAGCGGGCGATGGAATCGGTCCCGAAATTATGGAACAAGGTGTGGCTGTATGTAGCGCAGTAGCTGAGAAGTTCGGTCACACAGTAAGTTACAAAGAAGCTATTTGTGGTGCTCACGCCATCGATGAGGTGGGTGACCCATTCCCTGAAGATACATTCAAAACCTGTATGGAGGCTGACGCTGTGCTGTTTGCTAGTGTAGGCGACCCAAAATTCGACAACAACCCTAACGCAAAGGTCCGTCCTGAGCAGGGTTTGTTAGCAATGAGAAAGAAACTGGGACTGTTTGCCAACGTACGTCCTGTGACAACATTCGACTGTCTTATTCACAAATCACCTCTGAAGGACGAACTGGTAAAAGATGCCGACTTCATCTGTATACGCGAACTGACAGGCGGTATGTACTTCGGTGAAAAGAAGGAAGGTACAGACTATGCTTACGATACTAACGCATACAGCCGTGCCGAAGTAGAGCGAATCTTGAAAGTTGCATACCAGTATGCCCAGCAGCGTAAAAAACACCTGACTGTAGTAGACAAAGCAAACGTATTGGCATCAAGCCGTCTGTGGAGAGCTGTAGCACAGGAAATGGCTCCTAAATATCCTGATGTAAAGACTGACTTCATGTATGTTGACAACGCCTCGATGCGTATGATTCAGGAACCAACATTCTTCGACGTCATGGTAACAGAAAATACATTCGGTGATATCCTGACAGACGAAGGTTCATGCATCACCGGTTCAATGGGTCTGCTGCCATCAGCTTCTACCGGAGAACACACACCTGTATTCGAACCTATCCACGGAAGTTGGCCACAGGCTAAAGGTCTGAACATAGCAAATCCGTTGGCTCAGATACTTTCAGTTGCCATGCTCTATGAATACTTCGGACTGAAGGAAGAAGGAACACTGATACGCAAGGCTGTTAACGCAAGTCTCGATCAGAACGTACGTACTCCAGAAATCCAGGTTGAAGGTGGCAAGAAGTACGGCACGAAGGAAGTCGGAGCCTGGATTGTAGAATATATCAAGAAGAGTTGATAGTTTAAAGTTTAAAGTTTAGAGTTTAGAGTTAATGGAAGTGAAGAGTGTAGAAATAATGGACACCACGCTACGCGACGGTGAGCAGACGAACGGAGTGAGCTTCGTGCCACACGAGAAACTGCTCATTGCACGTATGCTGTTGCAGCAACTGAACGTAGATCGTATAGAAGTGGCAAGTGCACGAGTAAGCGAAGGCGAGAAAGAAGCCGTTACGATGATATGTCGCTGGGCAAAGCAGGCTGGTCGTCTGGATAGTGTGGAAGTGTTGGGATTCATCGACGGAACAACTTCGCTCGATTGGATAAACGACACTGGATGCAGGGTAATAAACCTGCTGTGCAAAGGTTCGGAGAAACACTGCCGCTTCCAGTTGAAGAAAACTCCCGACGAACACATTGCCGACATAAAGCAGTCGATAGCATACGCGAAAAAACTTGGCATCAAGGTGAACGTATATATGGAAGACTGGTCGAACGGCATGAAAGACTCCCCCGAATACGTATTCCAATTTGTCGATTCTCTGAAAGGCGAATGCATAGAACGCTTTATGCTTCCCGACACACTTGGTATCTTAAACCCGATGCTCACAGCCAAGTATTTCAGAATCATGACAGAGCGTTGGCCCGATATCCACTTCGATTTCCATGCCCACAACGACTACGATCTTGCTACAAGCAATGTGCTGGCAGCCGTAAGCAATGGAGCACGAGGTGTCCACACATCGCTCAACGGACTGGGCGAGAGAGCCGGTAACGCTCCGCTCTCAAGCATTCAAGCCATTCTGAAAGACCATCTGCATGCCGTAACCAACATAAATGAAGCCATGTTGGGCGAAGCAAGCAAATTGGTAGAAAACCTGTCTGGTATTGCTGTTCCACCTAACAAACCCATCATCGGCGACAGCGTGTTCACGCAGGTAGCAGGCGTACATGCCGACGGAGACAATAAAAACAACCTGTACTGCAACGAACTTCTTCCCGAACGTTTTGGAAGAAAACGCGAATACGCACTCGGCAAGAACTCAGGTAAGGCAAACATTCTTAAAAACCTTGAGGAACTAGGACTGGAACTCACACCGGAGCAAACCCGCAGAGTAACAGACCGAATCATCGAACTGGGTGACAAAAAACAACTGGTGACACAGGAAGACCTGCCCTACATCATAAGCGATGTACTGAAGCATACAGCCCCCGACGACAAAGTGAAATTGATATCATATATGGTCTCGACTGCCTACGGACTGAAACCTATGGCATCCGTAAAATTGGAGATAAACGGCGAACTGTATGAAGAGAGTGCAATGGGCGACGGACAATATGACGCCTTCGTGCGTGCCGTACGCCACATCTACAAGAACAAACTCCAAAGACCATTCCCTTGGCTCAGCAACTACCAGGTCAGCATACCACCGGGTGGACGTACCGATGCACTCGTACAGACCAACATCACTTGGACCTACAACGACAAGTCATACCGCACCCGTGCTCTCGATGCCGACCAGACAGAGGCTGCAATCAAAGCAACCATAAAGATGCTGAACATCATAGAACCGTGACAAGAGTTGAGAGTTGAGAGTTGAGAGTTGAAAGTTGAAAGTTGAAAGTTGAAAGATTAGAGAAGATGCCACTTATATTACCAGACCAACTGCCTGCCATCAACACACTGAAGCAGGAGAACATATTCACGATGGGCTACAAACGTGCCGACAGTCAGCAGATACGTCCGCTGCGTCTTGCCGTGCTCAACCTTATGCCACTGAAGATAACTACCGAGACAGACTTCATACGAATACTGTCAAACTCAGCCCTTCAGATTCAGGTTGAATTCATGAAGATAAAATCGCACACGTCGAAGAACACCCCTATCGAGCATATGCTGGCATTCTATCGTACCTTCGAGGACATGAAGAAGGAGAAATACGACGGACTGATAGTGACAGGGGCTCCGCTCGAATTCATCAACTTTGAAGACGTAACCTATTGGAGCGAACTGAGGGACGTGTTCGACTGGGCTCATCACAACGTAACCAGTACAATATATGTATGTTGGGCAGCCTGTGCGGCTCTCTACCACTTCTACGGAGTACCCAAACACAATACCGACGGAAAAGTATTCGGTGTATTCAATCATAAGATGCTCGCCCCCGAACTACCTATCTTCCGCGGATTCGACGATGAGTTCTTCGCTCCTCATAGCCGCTATTTCGACGTTGACAGGGAGGACATACTGAAAATGGCATCACAGAACCTGCAGATCATAGCCGAAAGCGACGAGGCAGGGGTAACTATCGTTGAAGGACGAAACGGAAGGGAGTTCTTCATAACCTGTCACCTCGAATACTCACCGATGACCCTGAACGATGAGTACTGGCGCGACGTAGCGAAAGGGAAACCAATAAATATCCCCAAGAACTACTACCCCGACGACAACCCCAAGAACCATCCGATTGTAAGATGGCGAGCAGCAGCTAACCTGCTATACACCAACTGGCTCAACTACTACGTTTACCAAGAAACACCTTACAACATCAACGAAATAGAATGACGAGGCTTGAACTGCTTGCACCTGCAAAAAACGCTGACATCGGAATCGAAGCCATCCGCCACGGGGCCGATGCGGTATATATTGGTGCTGAGGAGTTCGGAGCCAGAGCAGCTGCCGGCAATTCGGTAGCCGACATAGCCCGACTGGTACAATTTGCCCACAAATACAGGGCAAAGGTCTATGTCACCGTAAATACAATAATATTCGACGACGAACGTGAGAAAGTGGAACGTCTGTGCCGCGAACTGTACGAAGCAGGTTGCGACGCACTCATAGTACAGGACCTTCGACTTCTGAGTTTCGACCTCCCCCCTATTCCACTCCATGCTTCCACCCAGATGGACAACCGTACAGCCGAAAAGGTTGCACGACTGAAAGAATTGGATTTCAACCAGGTGGTACTGGCACGTGAACTGTCAACCGACGAGATTGCAGCCATCCACCATACCGTGCCCGATGTCCGACTGGAAGTATTCGTGCATGGAGCACTATGCGTAGGACTAAGTGGACGCTGTAACGCCAGCGAGTACCTGTTCTCACGTAGTGCCAACAGAGGCGAGTGTGCACAAGTATGCAGGATGGAGTTTGACCTCATCGACAGCGATACCGACGAACTTCTCATCGAAAAACAGCATCTTCTCTCACTCAAAGACAACTGCCAACTTCAGAACCTGGACAAACTCATCGCATCCGGAGCCACATCATTCAAGATAGAAGGCAGACTGAAAGGAGCCGACTATGTCAAGAATGTCACCGCAGCCTACTCTCAGGCTCTGGACCGTTTCATAGCTGAACACCCAGACGAATATTGCCGCGAATCTGAAGGCGAAGTGGAATACAGTTTCACTCCCGACATAAGAAAGAGTTTCAACCGTGGTTTTGTAGCTGATGTATCACGTCCTGATGCCAACGTACTCACCCCAAAGTCTATGGGCGAACCCATTACCGACCTCAGTACCCTACACAACGGCGACGGCATCTGCTACATTCAGGACGGCAGACTCAACGGAATGCAACTGGATAATGCTGCAGGCTTCCATCCCGTCAAAGGCATACAATACTACAGAAACAAAGACGTGGAATGGGAGAAAATGCTAGCACGTCCCACAGCCGAACGACGTATCGGAGTCAACATCGATGTTTATTCCGACCACATTGAGATGAGCGACAAGGATGGTACACGGGTAAGCATAGAAATAGAAAACGAACCGGCTAAAACCCCTCAACACGAAACCATAAAAAACAACCTGAGTCGTCTGGGTGACAGCATATACAAAGCCGAACGTATTGACCTGCACTTTGCCGACACTCTTTTCATTCCGGCAAAAGCCCTATCTTCGTACCGAAGGACACTGGTAGAGATGATGGACAAGAAACGTGAAGCTACATATCCCAGGGAGACACGCACACACCATCCCGTTCAAGTGGAGAGGAAACGTCCATACGAAGAGACACACGACAAATCGACCCCTCTGATGATTACAAAATACTGTCTGCGGCGTCAGTTAGGCATGTGTCTGAAAACGAAAGGAAACAGCAGACGCAACTTGGCTTTGCGTCTTGCAAACGGCAAACGTCTGCTGCTCGATTTCGACTGCAGGCAATGTACGATGAAAGTGTTGCGCAGTATGTGGCTCCTTATACCCCTGTTATTGCTGACGTTGACAGCTTGTGTGGGAGGCAGCGTGACTGAAAGTCAGCCCACAGCCGATACGATTGTAACCATAGTTGATACCACGACTACCATCGAGGCAGACAGCACACTTCTAAGTTTGAGTCCGTGGCAGAGGGACTCACTCATCTTCCGACTCTCCCACCACTACACCATAAACTCCAATTTTGTAGTGAAAGCTGACTCCATAATGCTGATACCAAGAGAGAGTGACGTAGGAATCGATACCTGCTATGTAAAGGAAGGTTCCCTGATAGCCGTAGCCGCCATAACCGATCGCGTGGACACAGTCTGGATAAAAGTGGCACACGACCAGAACACAATGGGCTGGATAGCTGAAAACGAGCTACTTAAGCATACTTCTCCTGATGATCCGATATCAGAGATTCTATATGCCCTTTCAGGTTCGAGAGGAATATGGATGTCCATTCTGGCAGCCATCGGACTGGGTGCCTTCTTCATACGTCGAGGGAAAAACCGCAAACTGAAACTGGTTCACTGGGATCAGATGCAATCGCCCTATCCCAACATGCTGTTGGCTCTCATAGCCTTGATGGCAACTGTCTATTCCTCCGTCCAGAACTTCATACCCGAATACTGGCAGGAATACTACTTCCACCCATCACTCAATCCTCTGGTGCTTCCTCCCATCATGGCAATGCTTGTCATACTCGTATGGCTAGTCATCATCACCTTCCTCGCAGTAATCGACGAGGTGTATCACAATTTCGACATCATCGATGGAGCCACTTACATTTTCGAACTGCTTGGAGTGGGCATGATAATCTATCTGGCTGTAAGCTGGACAACACTCATCTACATAGGCTACCTGCTCCTTCCCGTTCTTATGCATTTACTACATGCCACATATACAAAACAAAAAGAGACATATAATGAAAATTAAACACATTCTACCATCACTCACTATGGCACTTTCCTTAACAGCCTCGGCACAAGGCATCGGATTCAAACTTGCCAACATGGACACGACACAGCAGCCGGGTACCGACTTCTACCGCTACGCTTGTGGCGGATGGATAAAGGCAAACCCGCTCAAACCCGAATATGCACGTTACGGTTCGTTCGACATCGTTGATGAAGAGAACGACCGTCGAATCCGTGAAATAATCGAAGGTTTTTCGAAACAGAAAAACGAACGCGGCACGCTGGCACAGAAAATCGGCGACCTCTATACCCTCCGTATGGACTCCACACGTCTTAACCGCGAAGGCGTAAAACCCATTATGAAGGAGTTGAAAATGATTTCCAAAGTAAAGAACAAAGAGCAGTGGTTCCAACTCCTCAACACCTTGAACGCCTCCGGCATCAGTTTCGGCGAACTGTGGGGCTGCGGTGTGGGAGCCGACATGATGAATTCAAAGCAGAACCTACTGCACATCACTCAGGGAGGATTCAGCATACAACGCGACTACTACGTAAAAGACGACGAAGCCAATCGTCAGATTCTCGACTATTATAAACAGCACATAGTCAACATGCTCCAGCTCGTTGGTTATAAGAAGTCCGTAGCTGAGAAAAAGATGCAGAACATCCTTGCTATCGAGACCCGTATGGCAAAGATTGCGAAAAGCAATGCCGAGCGTCGCGACCCGGCATCCAACTATCATAAGATGACCTTTACCGACTTCCTGCGCGACTACCCCGGATTCGACTGGACTACCTACCTTGCCAACCTTGGATACACCGACATCGACAGCATCGACGTGGGTCAGCCCGAATCCACAAAGGAAGCCCTCCGTGTCATAGCCGAGACCGATATAGAAGCTCTGAAAGACCTCACCGAATGGCAGGTACTCGACAGTTCGGGTAACCTCCTCGGCGACGAAGTCTATGCTGAAGTATTCGACTTCTACGGCAGGAAGATGACAGGAGCACAGGAACCCAAGCCGCGTTGGCAGCGTTCCGTATCTTCAGTCAACGGCATCCTTGGCGAAGCCGTCGGACAACTCTACGTCGAGAAATACTTCCCAGCAGCTAATAAAGAGCGCATGCTCGAAATGATACGCAACCTGCAGATAGCTCTTGGCGAACGCATCGATGCACAGGACTGGATGAGTGCGGAGACCAAACGTGCAGCCCACGAAAAACTGGATGCCTTCACCGTCAAGGTAGGCTATCCCGACAAGTGGCGCGACTATTCAGCCCTCGACATCGACCCAGCGAAGTCGCTCTACGACAACATGAAACAGATACGCATCTGGTCGCACAACGACTACGTGAAACGCCGCTGGAAACAACCCGTCGATCCCACCGAGTGGCACATGACACCACAAACCGTCAACGCTTACTACAACCCGACCACAAACGAAATCTGCTTCCCTGCCGGCATACTCCAGTACCCGTTCTTCGACATGCAGGCCGACGATGCCTTCAACTACGGAGCCATCGGTGTAGTCATCGGACATGAGATGTCACACGGCTTCGACGATCAGGGACGCCAGTTCGACAAAGAAGGAAACTTCCGCGACTGGTGGACACCCGAGGATGCAGCACAATATAAGGAACGTGCACAAGTCATAAAGGATTTCTTTTCAGCTATAAAGGTATTGCCCGACCTCAACGGTAACGGCGAACTCTGTTGCGGAGAAAACCTGGGCGACCACGGTGGACTGAAATTCGCATACGCAGCTCTGCAAAACGCCATGAAGAAACGTCCACTCGGAGTGAAGGAAGGTTTCACACCCGAACAACGCTTCTTCCTTGCCTATGCCGGAGTATGGGCACAGAACATCACCGAAGCCGAGATACGTCGTCGTACCACTATGGACCCACACTCCCTGGGCGAATGGCGCGTCAACGGAGCACTCCCGCTCATCGATTCATGGTACGATGCCTTCAACATCACACCCTCCGACCCGCTCTACGTCCCATCCGACAAGCGTGTAAAAATCTGGTAAAGTCCTTAACCCTTAACCTTTAACCCTTAACCTTTAACCCTTAACCCTTACCCATGAAAAAAGGATTGACAAAAGCCAACATAAACAAGAAAGAACTCACCCGCCAGGTCATCGAGCTCCTCGAAGCCAATGCCGGGTTCAAGTTCTCCATGAAACGTATCTTCCAGGAACTCAAATACTCCTCCCACCCCGTGCGCATGATGTGTGTCGATGTGCTTAACAGTCTGGTAGCCGACGGCACCATCCTCGAAGACGACCACGACGACTACTACGTAGAGAAAGTGGCACACATAGCCGAAGGCACATTCTATCGCACCAGCGGAGGCAGAAACTTTGTCGATACTGACGACGGAGTAGGCATATCCGTTTATGATGAAGACACCCTCCATGCCCTTCCGGGCGACAGAGTCAGAGTAAGCGTACTGGCAAAGCGTCGCGACAGCAACAGAATTCGCGGACAGGTCACCGAAATCCTGCAACGCTCCGAGCGCCCCTTTGTCGGCACCCTTCAGATACAGCACGAAACCGCCTTCCTCATCAATCCATCCAGCGTCCTGCCGCAGGACATACTTATACCGCAGCGTATGCTTGGTGGCGGGGTAAACGGCGACAAAGTAGTAGTACGCATCGTGGAATGGCCTGTCACCTCACGCAATCCCATCGGCGAAGTCGTTCAGGTACTGGGAAAGGAAGGTGAGAACGAAACCGAAATGCACGCCATACTGGCAGAATTCGGACTCCCCTACTCCTATCCGAAGGAAGTGGAAGAAGCAGCCGACCTCATCGATGCAGGCATCACGAAGGCTGAGATAGCCAAGCGTGAGGACTTCCGCGACATACTGACCATGACCATCGACCCACGTGATGCCAAAGACTTCGACGATGCGATATCTATTCGCGACGTATCTTCGAAATACAGCAACTCCGACAATTCCAAGGTTTGGGAAATCGGAGTCCACATAGCCGACGTAAGCCACTACGTAGTGAAAGACGGACTCATCGACCAGGAAGCAGAGAAACGTGCCACGAGCATCTACCTCGTCGACCGCACCATCCCTATGCTGCCTGAGCACCTCTGCAACGGCATCTGCTCGCTGCGTCCAGGCGAAGAAAAACTTACCTTCTCCGTTATCTTCGATATGAACGACAACGCTGAAGTACTCGACAGCCGCATCCGCCACACCGTCATCAAGAGCAGCCGTCGCTTCACCTACGAAGAGGTGCAGGCTGTACTCGAAGCCCACGGCGAAGCCACCGAATGCGAAGCCATACGCAAGGGAGAGATGAAACCCACCGAACCCGTCCTGGCTCAGGAGGTGACAGTCAACGACAAGGGGCAGTGCCTCTGCAGCGACGGCACAGTACAACCCGATGCCGAGACCTTTGCCGACGAACTCATCACCCTCAACCGCTTTGCACGCCGACTGCGCGAACAACGGTTCAAGGAGGGAGCCATCAACTTCGATCGCGAAGAGGTACGCTTCGAGATAGACAAGGACGGCAAACCCCTCAGCGTCTATTTCAAACGCGCAAAAGATGCAAATAAACTCGTTGAGGAATTTATGCTGCTTGCCAACCGCACAGTAGCTGAGAGCATCGGAAAAGTGAAGAAAGGAGAAAAAGCCAAAGTGCTCCCCTACCGTATCCACGACCTGCCCGACCCTACCAAACTCGACAACCTCGCAGTTATGGCAAGCCGTCTCGGACACGTCCTCATCACTCAGGGCAGCAAGATTGAAGTGGCTAAGAGCCTCAACCGCCTGCTCCATGACGTCAAGGGTGAACGCTGGGAAAACCTCGTCGAGAACGTATCGCTGCGTGCCATGCAGAAAGCCCGCTACTCCACCTTCAATATCGGACACTACGGACTCGCTTTCGACTATTACACCCACTTCACCAGTCCTATCCGTCGCTACCCCGACCTCATGGTTCACCGTCTGCTCACACTCTACGAAGACAACCCCGAGAAGTCAGTCAGTCAGAAATACTATGAAGACCTCTGCACCCACAGTTCCGACATGGAACAGCTCGCAGCACAGGCAGAACGTGCCAGCATCAAATACAAGCAGGTGGAATTCATGGCAGACAAGCTTGGAGCCGAGTTCGATGCCCACATCAGCGGTGTGAGCGAATTCGGAGTATATGCCGAGATAGACGAAAACAAATGCGAAGGACTCATCTCCGTGCGCAACCTAGGCGACGAAACCTTCGACTATGATGACAACAACTACACCCTCATCGGACGTCAGACCCACCACCGCTTCACCCTCGACTACGAATTCGTACGCAAACTCACCGACGACAAAGAAAGCACAACCATCCGTCCTGCCTTCTACACAAACGCCCCAAGCAAGAAACCGAAAGGAAAGAAAGACAAGAAAAGCAGTAAGAAAAAGAAGTTAAAGAGGAAGTAAAAAATGGTCAATGGTCAATGGTCAATGTATTAGACTTTCTCTTCCCTCGCCATTGTGCAGTATGCGGAACAGTCCTCCATCAGAGCGAACAGCACGTCTGCATC